>RFRK01000270.1 GCA_009924525.1 Betaproteobacteria bacterium | reverse complement strand
GAATCAATCTTCGCAAGCGGAATGCGCTCGCGGGCGAGGACCTCCGCGATGTCGCGAATCAGATCCTGGCGCAGCCGAGCCACCAGCACCGCATCCACCAGATAGCGCACATCCTGGGCTAAAGAGGGCTGGCCCCACTCAGTCTCAATCACCCGTTCAGGCGCATCAGCCGACATTCTGAGGAAGGTTGTGCATTCTGCGCGATGCACACTCACACCACGGCCCCGCGTCACAAACCCGCGAATCGCATCGGGGGGTGCAGGCTTACAGCAACGGGCCAAGGCGGTGAGCATTCGATCCACGCCCACCACCAGCACCTGCCCCTTGGCCGCAGTCCTTGGCTTAGAAATCTTAGACAGAATGACTTCCTCTGCTGAGATCTCGGCGCGCTTTAGTCGCTCTGCCTCAGTGCTGCCCGATTCGGCCGTCCGATCCGCTGCCTTCTCTGTAGAGCGTTCATCCACACGACCCTCGGCAAGATCTAAAGCATGAAACCAGGTTCGGACTTTCTGCCGAGCGCGGGGGCTTTTCAGGAATCCCGATTCGGGACTCATCCAATCACGACTTGGACCGCCCTGCTTTACCGTCATCAGCTCAACCGTCTGTCCGGTCTGAAGCTCAGTAGTCAGCGCCACAATCTGGCCGTTAACTTTCGCTCCTCGGCAGCGGTGGCCGATCTCGGTGTGTAGGTGATAGGCGAAATCCAAAGGTGTTGCACCCTTGGGCAGCTCGATAATGCGGGCCTTTGGCGTGAGCGCATAGACGCGGTCATCTGCCAGACGCACCTGGCCGCCCGAAGTCTGGCCCCAGTCCAACATCTGACGAATCCACGAGATGCGATCGGCATAGTTACCCTCTGAGGCATGGCTTGCACCGGACTCTTTGTATTTCCAGTGGGCTGCCACTCCCAGCTCAGCCCGCTGATGCATCTCATGGGTACGAATCTGCACCTCAAACGGCCGTCCCTGCGCATCCAAGAGCACCGTATGCAGCGACTGATAGCCGTTGGCTTTGGGCCGCGTAATGTAGTCATCAAACTCAGAATCAAGCGGCTGCCAGTG
>RFRK01000269.1 GCA_009924525.1 Betaproteobacteria bacterium | reverse complement strand
TGGCACCTGCAACACCATGGAGACCCTGCTGATTGCGCAGGCCATTGCCGATCGGGTGCTGCCTGCCTTGATTGGGATTTACTCAGAAAAGCAGGTAGAACTTCGGGTCTGCCCGATCACACAACAGCGGCTCACCGTGCTTAGGCTGAAAAACCCCCTGATCAAGCCAGCAACCGAGCAAGACTGGGATACCGAGTACCTAGCGCCGATTCTGGCAATCAAAACTGTCACAGATATGGATGCGGCAATCACACATATCGATCAGCACGGCTCGCGGCATACGGATGCCATCGTGACTGAAAATTATTCCAAAGCCATGCGGTTTTTGCGCGAGGTGGATTCAGCCTCGGTCATGGTGAATGCCTCAACGCGTTTCGCCGATGGCTTCGAATTTGGGCTAGGCGCAGAGATTGGGATTAGTAACGACAAGATCCATGCCCGCGGCCCGGTGGGGCTTGAGGGGCTGACCACCTATAAATGGGTGGTACTAGGCTCTGGTCAGATTCGCAACTAAAGCAACTCACTACCGCAAGGAGCACGCTCGCTATGGCATACCTGGTGCTAAAGGCTTTACATGTTGTATTTGTGATTAGCTGGTTTGCGGGGCTTTTTTATCTGCCGCGCATTTTCGTGAATCTGGCCATGGTGCCCAATGAGCCCGCCCACAAACTGGAAAATGATCGACTGCTGCTAATGGCCAATAAGCTATTTCGGTTCATGACCCCGCTGGGTGTTTTGGCGGTGGTCTTGGGCGTCTGGCTCTGGTTTGGCTATGAGGTTGGCGTGGGCAAGGGCTGGATGCATGCCAAGGCAGTATTGGTGCTCGCCTTAATCGGTTATCACATCTCTTGCCGCAATCGGCTCGAAGAATTTAACCGCGGCGAGCGGCGCCACAGCCATGTCTGGTATCGCTGGTATAACGAAATCCCTGTGCTGCTGCTGGTTGCGATCATTGCACTCGTAATCATCAAGCCCTTCTAAGTGCCGCAGGATGCCTTAGCCGGCTTTGCCGTCTGCCCCAGTGGACTGGAAGACGCACTGGTGCAGGAACTCACGGCCATGCCGGGCTTTGTCTCGGTGTC
>RFRK01000268.1 GCA_009924525.1 Betaproteobacteria bacterium | reverse complement strand
GACTGGAAGGGCTGGCTTGCCGCTGCCGCAACAGCATCACTTTTTTCTGATCAGCGGCTGATGGATTTAAGGCTTCCCACGGGCAAGCCCGGAATCGAAGGCAGTAAAGCCATTCAGGCCTGGTGTGCCAATCCGCCGGCCGATGTGGTGCTACTGGTCTCCCTGCCCCGTGCAGATAAGGCCATGCTGTCAAGTTCCTGGTTTACCGCCTTAGATCAGGCAGGAGTAGTGGTGCTGGTGCCTGAGCTTTATCGATCGGATCTTCCGAGCTGGATAAGCCAGCGGCTACGCGCTGCGGGTCTAACCGCCACACCCGATGCCATTGCATGGCTTTGCGATCAATGCGAGGGCAACCTGATGGCTGCCCATCAAGAGATCCTGAAGCTCGCGCTTCATCACGAGCAAAAAGACAAGGCGCTTGATCTCGATGACCTGCGGGCCTTAATCACTGATGTTGCGCGCTTTAGCCCATTTCTTTTCAGTGAGGCAGTTCTCGCGGGAGATGCGGGCCGGGCGGTGCGGATTTTGCGGGGCTTGAAGTCCGAGGCTGCACCACTGCCACTCATTCTTTGGTCGCTGGCTGAGGATCTGCGCATGCTGGCCAGGACTCAAAATCTGCTCGCCCAGGGCCGAAGCTCTGACGTAGCGCTTCGCGAGGCCCGCATTCCCCGAGCCAAAGAGCGCCTGATCGCAGCACGATTGCGGCAAGCCGCCCCGCAAAAGACCTGGAAGGCCCTGCGACAGACTGCCGAGGTCGATACAATCACCAAGGGCCTTCAAAATGATGACCCATGGGTTGCCCTCGAACGCTTGGCTATTGAGTTTGCTTAAACCGTGTCAACACCGCATCAGAGCATTGATCAGCAAATCGCTGAGATTGGCCAGAGGGCCAGGGCGGCCAGCCGCGAGATGGCCAAGGCCGGCACGCGCCAAAAAAATGAGGCCCTGACCCGCTTAGCGGAGTTAATTAAGGCAAACCGGGCACGACTTAAATCTGCCAATCAAACAGATCTTGATCGTGCAAGGGCAGCAGGCCATGACGCTGCATTTATCGATCGGCTCACACTATCCGACAAAGCCATTGATGCAATGGT
>RFRK01000267.1 GCA_009924525.1 Betaproteobacteria bacterium | reverse complement strand
AAGGCCACCATGATGGATCCACGCCAGCCCGAGAATGTCGCGTTCATCGCGCCATCTTGGTCGGCAGTGCCTTCGTTTTCAAAAATCAGCGTGTTTCCCGCCTTGCGCAGGGTTAGCTGCACACGGTGGGTCTTGCGATCGCCAGGCCGGCAGCACTCCACATAGGTGCGATCCCGCCAGACGCCATCCGGCAGCCGGCGCATTTTCTTTAAAAATGCAGCCTCGCCGTCATTGAGAATCTTGTGCATCACGGCCTTGACGGTCTCTGGGCCGTAGCGCTTCAGTAGCGACTCCACCCGCTGCTTAGCTGTGGTGTTTCCGGCGAGCTGCGCGCGAAAGTCTAGTGCGACTGAGTCCGGCTTGCGAGACGAGCGAAGGTAGAGCTCTTCGATATCCCTACGGATTTCGCCCTTCTCAATGATCTTCACTGGCGGAATTAGGATGCCTTCTTCATAGGCGTTTTCCGCTGACATGCAGAAACTGGATGGTGTGATGCCACCAATATCGTATTGATGCAGACAGTTGGTCACCCAACAAAAGAGTTTTCCTTCGTGAAATACGGGGCAAATCAGCATCACATCCTGCTGATGGGCGGCACCTACCCAGGGATCATTGGCCAGGAACATGTCGCCATCATGAATACCGGGATTCTCTGATCGGTTTTCAAGAATCCATTTCACCTGGGTGTCGGTCACGCCCGACATGTACTGCATATAGGGGCCGAAATACACGAACTCACCGCTCTCGGTAAGTATGGATGGGTTCAGATCCAGCGCATACATTGCCACTGGTGAGCCAGAGAGCCGCTGGATTGTGGCGCCATGCTCTTCATTGATATTCCATAGGCTATGTCGAATCACCTCGTAGGTAATGGGATCAATCTTTTTGGCAGCAGCGGTTTGAAGTTTCAGACGCGGCGAGATATTGAGCTTTGCTGGCGGCACATAGCCGGTCTCCCGGCCGTTGAATTTCACATTCTTAATTTCACTGATCTTTGGCATGACTATCCCCCTTAGCTTCGATTGGCATCAAAGTGAAGCTCAAAGTTACCGTAAGCATCGACGGTGAGACGCTGTTCTGGATGGACCACGATGGTGGTGTC
>RFRK01000266.1 GCA_009924525.1 Betaproteobacteria bacterium | reverse complement strand
GGACCTTCGAATCGCAGAATATCTTTCTCTTTCACCGCATTGGCCGATGGCGAACCAGAGCCAAAGAGCGCATCGGTAAATGCACCACCCGGCGTATGCCGAATATGCAGTTCAATACTATTGTCCTGATGGGGCGCACTTGCCATCGAATAACTGCGTCGCTTGCCATCTTTTAAAAGAATGTCAATGTACTGACCGGCAAGGTAATCAAACTTCTCAGTGGCAGGCAGTTGAAGCTTCACCACCGCGACATCCTGGGCCACGCGGGCGATGCTCTGCACCCGGCAGGGCATTTTGCGGACAGGGATCATGCCCTCGGCAGCAACGATTCTTGCTTTCACCGTGACATCGGATAAGGCTGTGGCACAACATAGCAGCACCCCACCCTGCGCACGCTCTGCATCAGGAAGCGCTTTTTTCTGGTAGTCACCATAATCAACACTGCCTTCCATGAGCTGGGCCTTACAGGATCCACAGGCGCCATCCTTGCAGCCATAGGGCACCACAATGCCTGCACGCAGCGCAGCCTGCAAAATCGGTTCGCCTTCGTCGACAGAAAACTTTCGGCCCGAAGGCAGCAATGAACACTGATGACTCAAAATGAAACGCCTCCGTGAAAAACGCTAACGATACTGCACCCAATACAGGAAGAAGCCTGCAAGACCTAAGGCCATGATGCTCGGAAATAACGCCATCAGTGGCGCCGGCCACGTGGTTAAGACGCCGAGATGGGAAAAGAGGCTATTGAGCAGGTGGAACGCCACACCAATCAGAATGCCCGCAAAGACCCGCGTGCCCACTGCGCCGGATCGGGCCTGTAAAAACGCTGCGGGCAGGGCCAGCAGCATCATGACCCAAATGACCCAGGGGTAGACCAGCCGCTTCCAAAACGCGATCTCATACCGCTCTGACTGCTGCTTATTTTGTTTTAAGTACTGGATGTAGCGATACAACTCTAACGATGACATGCGATCCGGGTTGGTCACCAAGGCGCCCAGCATCTCGATTGATAAGGAGGAATTCATCACCAGCTGATCCCGCTCGCGCTGAGCAACACTGCCCTCTTTAGAAAATTCCACAATCCGCACGCCCCGCAGATCCCAGTCAAAG
>RFRK01000265.1 GCA_009924525.1 Betaproteobacteria bacterium | reverse complement strand
AGAGATCAAGTCGTTAAGGCTTCGCGGGCGGCTTGAGGGTAATCGTGTCGTACCGTATCCGACACGAGCGGAGATTGAGCGCAAGGGACTTTTAGCCGGCGACGAACTACTTTGGGTCGATGATCCCGTGGAAGCTTTCTTTTTGCAGGTTCAGGGCTCAGGCAGAATCCAGCTGCCAACGGGAGAAACTGTACGGGTGGGTTATGCTGAACAGAACGGCTATCCCTATCGCTCGATTGGCCGCTACTTGATTGACAAGGGAGAGCTCAAGCCCAACGATGCATCGATGCAGGGCATCAAGGCATGGGTTGCGGCAAATCCACATCGCCGCGATGAGGTTTTACATCAAAATCCAAGTGTGGTTTTTTTCCGCGAGATCACTGCATTGCCCAATGCCCAGGGCCCTCTGGGATCAATGGGGCTGCCACTCACCGCTGGACGCTCGCTTGCAGTTGATCCGCGGTTTGTGACTCCGGGCAGCCTGGTCTACTTATCAACGCGGGTACCAAAACCCGCCGCACCGCCAAGGGATGCCGGGATCTCATTCCAGCGGCTCATGATCGCGCAGGACACTGGAAGTGCTGTTCTGGGAGCCCACCGCGGTGATATCTTCTTTGGCACCGGGGGTGAGGCTGGGGAGGTGGCTGGCCGGATGCGGGCCGATGGAAGAATGTTTGTACTGCTTCCGAAGTAACTGTTACCGCCCTTGATGGTGTTGATGCGGGCTATGAGGGCCCTATTTTGAGCTAGAAAATACCTGCTCAAGCCGATCTCGACTGATGGCACCGGTCAGCCGTCGACCATCTGCTAGAAATGAAGTCGGTGTTCCCGAGACACCGAGGGATCTGCCGAGCTCAACAATTTTTGCTGCCGGAAAGCGGCAATCTGCTGGCGCTTTGGGCGGCTCTTTGCCGAAAAGCATCCAGTCATTCCATGCCTCTTCTCTATTTTTTGCACACCATGCATTTCGTGAAACCGTCTCTGATTCGGCACGCAATGTGGGATAGAAATAGGTGTAAATCGTGACGTTAGTTAATTCTGTCAGTGTTTTGCGATATGTCCGACAAAAACTGCAGTAAGGGTCCTCGAAAACAGCAAGCACGCGGCTTCCATTGCCACGAACAGTTTT
>RFRK01000264.1 GCA_009924525.1 Betaproteobacteria bacterium | reverse complement strand
GTTTTCAGCAAAATATCCAGAGTTCGACCAACCGTGCCCTCGGTTGAGTTTTCTACAGGCAGCACCGCGCAATCCACACTGCCGGCCTCTGCCTCACGGGCAGCCTCTTCCAGTGTCACGCAGGGCACAAGATCCACACGGTGACCAAAAAGCGCCCGAACCGCCTGCTCGCTATAGGTGCCCGCCGGCCCCAGATACGCAATACGCATCACTCGCTCAAGCGCCCTGCAGCCCGAGATGATCTCTAACCAAATCGCGGTGATGGTCTGCTCAGGCAAAGCACTCGTGTTGGCAGCCACCATACGACTCAAAATCGCGGCCTCGCGCTCTGGCCGAAATACCGGCGCCTGACTCTGGGCCTTCACATCGCCTACCTGCTGCACCAAGGCAGCCCGCTCGATCAAAAGCCGCATCATCTGATCATCGACAGCATCGATTTTCTGGCGAAGCTTCTGTAGATCATCAGTGCTCATGCCTGCTTCCTTTCGAACTCGGCCAGCCAATCGATTAAGGCGTGTACGCCCTGCACCGGCATGGCGTTATAGATGCTTGCGCGCAGGCCGCCCACAGCTTTATGGCCCTTCAGGTTAATTAAGCCCCGCTCCTGGGCCCCTTTTAAAAAGGGCTCGTAGAGCCGGTCATCAGGAAGATAAAACGGCACATTCATGCGCGAGCGCACCGAAGGCACCACGCGGGTCTGATAAAACGCCGAGGCATCAAGCGCTGCATAAAGCAGCTGGGCTTTTTCAGCGTTGCGTTTTTCTAACGCGGCAACGCCGCCCTGGCTATCGATCCACTCCAGCATCAAGCCTGTCATGTAGATGGCATAGGTGGGCGGAGTGTTAAACATCGAATCGTTTTCTAAAACCTTGCGGTAATCAAATACCGAGGGGCAGCCCGCAATCGGCGCTTTTACCCGATCCTGAATTAGGGCGTGATCCAGAATCACAAAGGTTAACCCCGCAATCCCGAGATTTTTCTGCATGCCACCATAGGCCATCGCAAAGCGGGTGATGTCAATCTCGCGCGACAAAATATGCGATGACATATCCACAATTAAGGGCACATCGGGCGCGCCCAAGGCCTTCATGTCGGGCCAATCCCAGAATTCGACACCGCCAATAGTTTCATTGCCACAGA
>RFRK01000263.1 GCA_009924525.1 Betaproteobacteria bacterium | reverse complement strand
CTTGAGCGGACCAATCAGCTGCTCCAGGTGGGGTGTATCGCCCAGATGGGTCACATGCGACACAATCTTCGCGCCAGCACGAGAGAAAAAGCCCAGGCCCTTGTTGCCAATGGCAACCACCTGAGATTCAATTTTCTGATCCGACCATTCCCGCATCTTCATCAGCACCATCCGCAGCAGATTGGTATTCAATCCGCCGCACAGCCCCTTGTCGGTAGTCACAATCACCACGCCCACCCGCTTCAACTGTCCGCGGGAGACTAAAAACGGGTGACGATATTCCGGATTGGCGTGGCTTAAGTTCGCACAAATTGTCCGAATCTTTTCGCCATAGGGCCGGCCAGCCCGCATGCGCTCCTGTGCCTTCCGCATCTTGGAGGCTGCGACCATCTCCATGGCCTTAGTGATCTTGCGCGTGTTTTGCACGCTCTTGATCTTGTTGCGAATCTCTTTCGAGCCAGGCATGAATCTTCCTTACAGGTTCTGTCGAGCGCTCACACTCAGGCCTTAGAAAGCGCCCGTCTTCTTAAACTGCTCAATTGCTGCTCGCAGTTCAGCCTCGTCCTCTTTCGACATGTCTTTATTCTTCTCGAGCCGCTCCATTAAGGCAGCGTGCTTGGTCCGAATAAAGTCGCGCAGCGACTTCTCAAAACTTGCCAGCTGTTTGATCTCGACGCCTTCCATGAATCCGTTGTTCACGGCAAACAGCGTCAGCGCCATTTCCCAGACCGCCATCGGCTGATACTGGGGCTGCTTCATGACCTCGGTCACAATGCGGCCGTGCTCCAGCTGTTTGCGGGTCGCCTCATCAAGATCGGAAGCAAACTGGGCAAAAGCAGCCAATTCGCGATACTGGGCAAGCGCCAAACGCACGCCTGCCCCCGTGTCTTTGCGCTTCATGATCTTGGTCTGCGCAGCACCACCCACCCGTGACACGGAGATACCCGCATTAATCGCTGGGCGAATACCAGCATTAAACAGATCGGTTTCTAGAAAGATCTGGCCATCAGTAATCGAAATGACGTTGGTCGGCACGAAGGCTGAGACGTCGCCCGCCTGAGTCTCAATAGCAGTCAGCGAACCCGTCTTGCCTTTCACGGCGCCTTTGGTAAACCGCTCAACCCAGCCGTCGTTCACCCGCGCTGCGCGCTCTAAAAGACGTGAGTGG
>RFRK01000262.1 GCA_009924525.1 Betaproteobacteria bacterium | reverse complement strand
GCTTACTCAGAGGGAAGATCAACGCGCTCGCGCAGATCCTTGCCGGGCTTGAAATGCGGCACGCGCTTTTCGGGAACTCGGACCTGCGCCCCCGACTTAGGATTGCGGCCCACACGGGCAGGACGATAGGAGAGGGAAAAAGTGCCAAAACCGCGTATTTCGATGCGGTGACGATGGCCTAAGGCCTCGGTCATCGCGTCCAGCAGTGTCTTGACCGCAAACTCGCAGTCGCGGGCAGCCAGCGGTGTTCCACGCTCGTTTAAACGCTCGGCCAGCCGAGCAATCAATTCCGACTTCGTCACCGCTTCCCCCCAACTTCAACCGGTATTGCTTCAGAAGGCTCTCAAGGCAATCTGCCCTGAGAGCGTTCTCACTGGCGTGTTTACTCTTTGGACTGCTGATCATCCAGCTTGGCGCGCAACAAAGCGCCCAGGCTAGTGGTGCCCGATGAGGCGGTGTTTTCCGCGGCCATCTTCTGCATCGCATCGGCAGCCTCGGCGGAATCTTTAGCTTTGATCGAGAGATTAATCGCGCGGGATTTGCGATCCACATTCACGATCATGGCCTCGACCGAATCGCCTTCCGCCATAACCTTAGTGGCATCCTCCACGCGCTCTCGCGAAATCTCAGAAGCTCTCAGATAGCCCTCAACATCAGAATCCAGCGTAATCACGGCGCCCTTAGCATCGACACTCTTCACCGTGCCTTTGACTACTGCACCCTTCTCGAAACGCGAGATGTAAGAGTTAAACGGATCGCCATCTAACTGCTTCACACCCAGCGAAATACGCTCACGCTCAACATCAATCGCAAGGACCACGGCCTCGAGCTCATCACCTTTTTTGAAGTTGCGCACAGCCTCTTCACCAGTCTCTGACCAGGAAAGGTCAGACAGATGCACCAGGCCATCGATATTGCCCGGCAGGCCAATAAAGACACCGAAATCGGTGATCGATTTGATCTGGCCTTTGACTTTATCGCCCTTGTTGTGCGAGCCGGCAAACTCCTGCCAGGGGTTAGCACGGCACTGCTTCATGCCCAGAGAAATTCTGCGGCGCTCGCCATCGATCTCCAGCACCATGACTTCGACTTCATCGCCCACCTGAACCACTTTGCTGGGGTTTACGTTCTTATTGGTCCAGTCCATTTCAGAGACATGGACCAAGCCCT
>RFRK01000261.1 GCA_009924525.1 Betaproteobacteria bacterium | reverse complement strand
GCCGCTTTCCAGTCGAGAGCGGGGTGGATCGGGGTTGATGCATTCATGGCCGCCGATTCTAGCTTTTGCACTGCAAAAATAGCGGCTCTCGGGTAGCATCTGCGCCCATGTTTGGAAAAAAATTTAATCTCGACCTCGAAGCACTCATCTCTCAGGTCGTCAACGGCCACGGCTATCTCCACTATGGCTATTGGGAGTCGGGCCATCAGGGCGAATTCACTTTGGCTCGGGTGGGGCTGGCCCAACAACACTACTTCGAAAAAATGGTGAGTGTGTTTCCGCCGGATGTGCGATCGATTCTCGATGTGGGCAGCGGCACCGGCAGCAATGCGCTCGCAATGGTGAATCGGGGCTATCAAGTCGACTGTGTCTGCCCCAGCAGTCACCTCAATCAAATCGCACGCTCCAAGCTGCCATCTGCCTGCCAAATCCACGAGACACGGTTTGAAGATTATCGTGAGCCTGCTCGTTATGACCTGCTGCTCTTTTCCGAGAGCTTTCATTATCTGGATACTCGGGCAGCGCTTCGGCAGATTGATCGAATCGCGAACAAAGGAGCTGTGATTTTTGACTACTTTATTCGCGAGGACTCATCAGAGCGAAAATTTATCCGTCATCAGGCCTTCAAAGATGCGGTTACTCAAGAGCTCGGCGGACGGTTCGCGATCACCGAGGACCTCGATCTCACCGATAAGATCTCGCCCACCTTTGAGGCCCTGGATCAAATTAAAAATCGATTTTTAAAGCCCTTTGTTGGCCAGAGCCTGGAAGACTTACGCAGGGACCACCGCATCACCAATCTGCTGGTACGCCTGCTGTTTCGCAAGCCCTTGCAGAAGCTTTTCCGAAAAAGTGATCGCTACACCTCGTTTGTACAAAACTACGAATATCGGCTGATTCGACTCGATCGGATCGCGGGGGCTCCCGTCTAAGGGGACGCCTCAGCAGGGCGCCCCGGTTGGTCGGGTAGCATTGCGGCAAAACAAAGGTTTTTTACGGAGAAATTCAAATGCAGCTCGGTATTCCCAAAGAGTCGATTCCCGGCGAGACGCGGGTAGCGGCTACACCCGAGACAGTGAAGAAGTTTTTGGCCCAAGGCCATCAAGTCACCGTGGCCCGGGGTGCCGGACTCTTGGCTAACTTCCCTGATGAGGCCTATTCCGCAGTGGGC
>RFRK01000027.1 GCA_009924525.1 Betaproteobacteria bacterium | reverse complement strand
GGCACTGGCCAATAACTTGGCCCTAGCCTATGGTGCAAGAATCGATACCCTAAGACTTGGAAGTGGTAGCGCTACCGTGACAGGTAATGAGCACGGCAACGATATCTATCTTAAAGACGGGCTGGTCACATTCACCGGGGGATCAGGCAACGATCGAATGATCTTTGGCGGTGGTAATCAGTACGATCTCTCGATCTCGGGTGGTAATGTTTCAGGGTTTTATACATTTGATTCTTTCGACACAGCGGAAGACCTGATTCAAACCGGGGCAGCTTTAGCGCCCACTTCAGCAGCGGTGGATGGTGTGAACTCTGCGTTGACACTTACAGGCGGACAGGCTGTGAGATCCCATCAGATCACTAGCGGCGTGATTGCCTTTGATACTTCCGAGTCTTTTTCCTCTGCGGTTTCGTTAACCAGCATGTCCGATGTCGCAGCCGTGGTGCAGTATCTCCAGGCCAACAATATCGGCGATAACACCGAGGTTCGATTCGCTGCCACTATTGATGGCAAGGTCAATACCTTTGTCTTCGTGCAGGGCCAGTCGGCTGTGAATTCTTCAGACTATATGGTGCGATTAATCGCCGGGCCCGCATCGCAGTCTGAAAGTGGGGCTGCATCAGGGTCTGGGGGTGAGGCAATTGAAACCGGATTAATAACGGCAACCGGGCGTGAAGTTGATCCCCGAATTAACCGGCTCGCCGCCCTGCGTACCGAGCGCAATGTGGTCAAGACAACGCTAACAGTGGCTTTTTCCGCATTGCGTGCTGGCTTGCAGAGCCCTGATCGTCAGGGCCTGCCGGTAGACCTCGGAAATTTTGCAGCCGGGCCAGCGTCGCTATCCACACTCGTATCTGCAATTGAAGCAAATATTGACTCCGTGCTCACCCAGCGCTCGCTGATGGGGGCTTATCAGAATTCTTTGCAATCAGAGATCAGCGCGTTAAATACAATCTCGATTAATTTGAATTCCTCTGTTTCTAGAATTGTGGATACAGATTATGCAGCCACGACTGCGGATCTCACCAAAGGCCAGATCATGCAGCAGGCATTTCTGGGGGTTCAAGGCGTTCATGGGAATGCCTTCCGAAATATGATCGAGACGCTACTGGCCGCTTAGCTAGGCTTCCTGGTTGATTTCAGGGTTCGGTTGTGGCCGATAAGTTGTCGGTATGAAACTGAATAAAGATCAGCGCGATGGATTGGCGAAAATTAGTGACAATATAGCGACGGTCCTAGTGCTCGCCTCGATTCTTGGCTGGTGGGCTGAGGGGCGAATTGGGTTTCCGGCAGCCTTAGGATTGACAGTCGTGTCCACCATCTTTATCGTCTGTGGTGTGCTTTTCAGAAAAGGGAATCGGTGATGCCGCTTGAAGCTTTATTGCCAGCATTCCTTATTGGGTGCCTTTTCTTGGCGCTCATATATCTGGACGCAAAAAGTCGAAAAAAGGACCAGCATAAGGATCCGTTATGACCCCGATTTCTGCCTATTCTTCAAATTTGATCGAGACTGCCGGGGTGGTGCCGCTGGTGCCCCCGAAAATGCCTACCGACACAGTGTCGGAGACAGCTCAGGCGGTTGATCCGGCTATTGTTTCCAAGGCGGCCGAAGTCGCTGCGGCCGCAAAGCCAGAGGTGAAGCTGGATCAATTTACAGAACCCACCAAGGAAGTCATGCAACGTGCGGCTGACCAGATCCGCGGCTACCTGACCGAGTCCGGTCGGGATCTAAACGTATTTGTAGACGAGTCCGCTGGTTACTATGTGACCACCGTGGTGAATCCCAATAATGGCGAGGTGGTCCGGCAAATCCCGGCAGACGAAACCCTGCGGATTGCCAGAAATGTTCAGGAAATGCCGGGGCTGCAGGGCCTATTTATTGACCGCAGAGCATAGCTAAGTTATTGATTTATAAGGTTTTTTTATCGGGCCCATAGGGCCCGATGTTGTTTGTAGGCCTCGCTTTAAAGATTTTTTAGCAAATTTTTCTCGACATGGCCTAAACACCGTAGCCGATTTTTCCGTAGCACCAGATACGGGGGCATTCGCCCTTGGTTTTGGCGTTTGGAAGGGGTGGGCGATGGCGTTTTCCTTAAATCATGTTCAGGCATCGATCCATGCCAAGCGGGAGCTGGCACTCAGTCAGACCGCCATGGCGAGCGCAGTGGAGCGGCTCTCGTCAGGGCTTCGTATCAGAAGGGCCGCAGACGATGCAGCCGGGGTGGGCATCTCTGAGCAGATTCGGTCCCAGGTCAATGGCTTAGATCAGAGTGTGCGCAATGCCAATCAGGTGATCTCCATGGTTCAGGCCGCAGATGGGTCTCTTAACCAGGTCACTGACATGCTGCGCCGTATGAAAGAGTTGGCCAGTCAGGCTCGCAATGGATCACTCTCGCTGGATCAAAAGCGGGCCATTTCGCAGGAGATCTCGACGCTTCGAGCAGGTATCAATGCCAGCGCGGAGCAGGCATTGTTTAACACCAACTCTCTTTTGAAAAACTCCCTGGGCTCAGCAATTGCGGCCTCTTTTTTTGATCGCACTCAACTCAGTGAGGGCGCTTCTGTACTGAATGGACTAACGGTTGAAAACTTGGATGTGTTTAGCGCAAATGCGGGCGACTATTCGATCTCATTTAGCAAGCCCACCACGATCTCAAATCAGAAGTCTCGTGCCACAACAAAACTCGATGGCACCGAAGGGGCAGAAAACTCCCAGGGAGCAGCTGTCACGGGATCCGGCACATCCGAGGCTGTGATTACGCTCTCAGGGATCTATGAGGCTGGGGATCAAATTCGGTTCACAGTCAAGGGCGATAACCCAGATCGAACCTTGGTACAGACCTACGTTGTGACCGCAGAAAACCTGACTGCGAATAATGATGGATTAAGTGCGGTGGTTGCCGGTAATAGTGTGCTGGCCTATACCAATATCGCCGCAGGAATGGCTGCACAGTACAACACTGCAAACGCAGTAGGAATAGCGGCAGATGTGGACAGCGATGGCTTAGGTGGAAAAGACGGGAAATTTTCTAAACCGGATGCAGTTGCCACTGCGGGAACGGTGAGGTTTTTTGGAAATAACGTAAACGGCAGTCCCTTGACTACGGTTACCGTCGGGGCGCAGACATTTAACCGGCAAGACTACGCGCGCACGATTATCCCAACTGCACAGGATCTGGGTGAGGGCAATCGTATTGCGCTGACAGTTAACGGCAAAACCTATAGTTATGTTGTGGCAAGCGACTCAACCACCGAGACGGTTGCCGAGGGGCTGCGCCGCCAACTCGAAGCAGATTATCCCGTCAATGCAGTTCGGGCGGGATCGATTGTTACTTTAGAGAGTGATTCTGGCCGAACGATCGCTGACATTTCTTATCAGGTGTATCGACCACTCGATACAGACATAGTGTCAAATAATGCATCAACCGTGTCCCCGGTTGCTTTCACATCCAACGCGAGTCGATTCATCACAATTAATGACTTTGATGTCATCGCTGGTCGGCGGTTCACAGTTGATGTGGGCAACCCTGAAAACTACACACAGTTTTCTCTAATTGCGGGTACTGATGACACTCGGGTTACTGTTGCCGCAAAACTTGCTGCAGAGATCGGCCAGCATTTTGGCTCGGGCGCCTCGGCAGTGTCGGCGGCTAATGGTGCGATTCAGTTTAACTCTTCTCTCGGAATGGGTATGAGTAATATCCAACTCACGGTGAGCGAGACTGTTGCCGGAGAATTAAATCCCAAAGTAAGACCTGCCCAGGGAATCACCAGCGCGGTCTGGGGTGTTGGCGGACGCTTAGACGATGGCCAATACGAGCTTTTTTATCGCGACAATGGTACCTGGCAAGTGCTGAGGGATCCGGTTGCAAATTTTGTGAGTACCTTTAACGGGAGTGTGCTGACGACAAGCCCTGGTAACCGCGTTAATGTCGTTTTAACGGGCACGCCAAAGCCTGGTGACCGAATCTTTTTTGATATTGCGAACGGTGATCCAGAGCAAAACGTTGATCTTGATGTGAACGCCGGGATTAATGGTGCGACAGACATATCCGGCATTTGGAATGACACAAAGGTCAAGATCACCACTACCAGTGATACCCTAGCCACCGGAAATTACCGCATGGTTTATAACGGATCCTCTTGGAGTGTGACTGCATCGCCGGTAAACAGTTCTTACAATGGCACTACTCTTCAAAACGATCCGTATCTCACATTTAATCGCGCATCGTTAAGTAACTATGTTTACTCGGGAGACACGCTGACCTTTAACTTTACTTCAGGAACCGCCGGAACGGCCGTAATTGGAAGAAACTCGGGCTTTACCAGCGCTTCTGGAACTTATATCCAGAATAATGGCTCGAGCACTTCCCAATCTACTGTGCTGAGATACAACGGCGCTGGATGGACCAAGGAAAGTGGCGACGGTTCGATTGCATGGGAGACAAATTCAGATCGCAGTATAGGGCTCTCGGTCGCCTTCAATAATATTGAGGTCACCACTAATAGCGCCCCGAAGGAAGGCGATCGGCTATCTGTTTCCTATGTCGCAGCTACTTATTTTGGAGCAATTCGATTGACGGACGGTTATATCACCGCAAGTCCTCTTGCAAACGATATCAACAATGACTCGGTAGCAATCTCCACGGCTCCGACAACCGAGGTATTTGATTCGGGCGCAAGCTATGTTTTTACTAATCAAGGTAGTGCGACGTCTTGGAGTTCGAATAATGCCCGTGCCTCCTATAACGGCTCGCAACTTCTTTATAACGGCAAAGAGGCCCTGGGTGTAGCACCTGCCCAAGGCGATCTCACGCTTCCTCCTGATGCTGGCGAATGGGCCACCGGCTTACGTAACCCCTTGACGGGTGATGCAATCACGTTAACCATCGCAGGTGGCGCTGTAACCGTAAAGAATTACGAGCGAACTGGCGTGACTGATATTCGTTTTGCGGTTGCCGGAAATCTCGACAGCGGTGACTACGTACTGGAGTACAACGGATCCACTACTGCGAGTAACTACACAATCAAGAATCGATTCGGCGACTCGGTTGCCTCGGCAACTTATTCATCGGGCTGGCTAACGCTGGATAGCGGCGATCGTGTGGAGCTTGCACTTACTGGTACGCCTCAGGTGGGCGATAAGGTCTACTTCACGCTAACCCCGGGTAATGTTATTACAGACCGCCTAGTCGAGGGCTCGAATATCGGAGGCCGAGAGACATCTGTTTCTTCCCAAAACCGTGACCGCTCTGACCGGGTCATTACGATTCAGCAAGCTGATCTTGCCGTGGGCCGCTCTGTGGAAATTGCTTTTGGCGGTAAAGAGTACGCCGTGCGAGTTGAGTCTACCGACAATGCTGCGAGTGTGGCCTACAGGCTGGCTGGCCTGATCACGGAAGACTACCCGAATAACAACACTACGAACGATAGCCCCGCGGTTCCGGCGGCAACCCGTGTCACGGTATCGGGCAATCAGATCACGCTGCAGGAGCCCGCGAAGGTGGGTATTGATGATATTCGCGTCACGGTGCGAGAAATCGCCAACCCCGGTGTGATCACGGTGACCGCCATGGCCAATACCGGTATTGTTGGGAAGACTCAGAGCCTAGCGGTTGGGGAAATCGCAGCTGGGTCCTCTAAGACTTTCCAGTTTGATGATTTTGGGTTTTCCTTCGCGCTGAAAAATAGCAGAGTCATAACGGTTAATGATGATTCGTTTTCCGCCTATGTCTCACCTGTTACTACGCTCTCGGTTGGCAGCCTTCGGCAGGCCGCCACGGTGCAGCTCGGAGCAAGCGCCAGCGCTAGCGAGCAGGCATTAATAGTGGGTTTCAAAGATGTGCGTATCACTGGTGCCAATCAGAATTCAGGCGGTGACAAGGTGGCCTTTGATAATCTCGCCAACCTGCTAGATGTGATGGATGAGAACACCGAGGCATCGCTATCGGATTCCAATTTTTCTCAGTTGCAGAATTTTTTGGAGTCGGTGATTGATCGGGTAAGCCGTTTCCGAACCGGCCTAGGCGCGCAGCAGCAGCGGCTCGAATATGCCATCAGCAACCTGGAGGGAGTCTCGGATAATCTGATGGATACCGACTCTCGCCTGCGGGATGTAGACTACGCCAGCGAAATGGCGCGTTTAGTGCGCATGCAGATTGGCCAGCAGGCTGCAAGCGCCATGCTGGCTCAGGGAAATCTGCTGCCCGAAGTCATTCTCTCAATGCTGCAGGCGCCGCAGGCGGCTTAAGCGGCCGCCCTGGTCGGCACGCCTTTTGCTTCAACCTAGTTAAACCAAGCCCGAAAAAGGGCCGTTATTGCATTAAGCGGGAGTCCGCAGGTACGCGGTCGCCCATGGGTTTAACGAGGAAAAGGGCGGCAAATGGCTGTCGGCAGCACCAGGTCCACAGGCACGGGCATTAATGTTCCAGAGATCGTTTCCGGTCTCATGGAGGTTGAGCGCCAGCCTGTCACCAAGCTGCAAAGCCAGATCGATCAGAAAACCCTGGTCATCAGCACCCTCGGGGTATTCAAAAGCAAGGTTTCCGCCCTGGAGTCTGCCGCCAAAGCGATACAGACAGCCGGGGTCTTCTCGATTAAGTCCACGACCTCGAGCGACGCGACCAGAGTCTCGGCCACGGCAAGTAATGCCGCAACAGCCGGAGCCTACACGGTAAAAGTTGCACAGACCGCACAGTCCGAGACCTCAATGATCGGGGGCTTTGCCTCTGCATCACAGGTGGTGGACCTTTCAAGTTTTAGCCTTACCGCAAAACAGGGCACCGCTAGCCCCGTTACCTATTCACCAAGCTACGCCAAGGTGGGGTCGCTAACTTTTTCCTCGGGTGACAAGATTTCCTTTACTGTCAAAGGGGGGTCTGAGCAATCCTTTACGGTCTCATCTCAAACAACTCCGGCCGCAGTTGCCTCGGCGATTAATTCAGCTGTTACCGCGGGCACTTTATCGGACGTCACCGCCACGGTAGACGCAACCGGCTATTTGCAAATCAGCTCGTCGAATCCGCTTCGGGGGCTGAGCGCTTCGCTACAGGTTCCGGGCTACGCAACTTTTTCGGGGGCGGCCACCTTTACTTCCGGCAATTTGATTCGATTTGCAGTCTCGGGCACCTCGGAGCAGACCTTTGTGGTGACGACTCAGAATACGGCAGCCAAAGTAGCAACCGCAATTAACGATGCCGTGGCCGCGGGTACGCTCTCTGGGGTCACTGCTTCTGTTGTTAGTGGCGCTTTGCGACTCACCTCGAAGAGCGCGGCAGGCGCGGTCACGGCCACTCAAAATGGTTCAGATGCGGGAATCACTTCGACTGCTGCAGTTACCTCAGCCGCGACATCAGTATCAACCGGCCTATCGACGACTGCAACGGTGAACAATGTTGCGACTTGGATCAATGATCTCGATGCCGATCTAGCGGCTACCGTTGTTCAGCGCTCAGATGGAAGGTACGCGCTGAATGTTTCGTCCAAAGAAACGGGTGCTGCAAATGCTTTCTCGATTTCCGGCATCGCAACCTCCGATGCACAAAAGGACAAAATTACCCTATCTGGCACCTTCTCGGTAAATGACGCCGTAGTGCTGACCGTGAATGGCGAGCCATTGATTTATAAGGTGCAGGCTGCTGATCTCACCGCTGATGGCTTGGGCGGTGGTGGCTCGGTCGCAGGCAACAGCGCAACTGCGTATAAAAATATTGCCGCAAAAGTTGCTGTCGCCTATAACGACAGTCTGAGCGCTAATCACAGCCCGATCACAGCAGCAGCAGATGGCGGCGTGATTACGCTCACGGCCGATGCAGCGGGCACTGCATTTACTTCCGGCGCACAAGTCTTGAAAAAAGCAGCCAATTCATGGACGGCGACGGCCAATGCTCCATCGGTAGCGCAGGTCGATAAGGTTGCGCTATCGGGCACCTACGCTGCAGGTGATGTCATCTCGCTCACCGTCAATGGTGTGGCGCTCTCTTACTCGGTTACTGCAGCAGATATTACCGATGGTGGCAGTAGTAATGCTGACTATGGGCGGATTGCAACCGCTTTAGCGGCAGCGTATAACGCGAGCACTAATGCGGCGCACACTCCGATTACGGCAGGCGCGAGCGGTGCAGTGGTTACCTTGACTGCAGATGTTGCCGGCACCGGTTTCATGGCCACTTCCTCGATCACGCCGCTGGGCCCTGTTGCCATTCGGGCAGCATCGGTCGCAAATAGTACTTCGCCCGCCACTGCTCAGGTTGACACGATTGCTTTATCGGGCAAGTACACGGCAGGCGATATTCTCAAAATTACCGTGGGCGGAGTCGCCCTGGACTACACCATCACCGCAGCGAATGTTATCGGGGGTGGCAGCGCTGCGGCAGATCTCGAGCGTATCGCTCAGGGCTTTGTTGCTGCTTATAACGCCAGTACGAATGCTGCGCACACACCGGTTACAGCCTCTTACTCGGGGGGTGTGATTTCGCTTACCGCCGATACCGCAGGGACCGCTTTTCTTGCGTCAGCGTCGGTCTCCAGAGTTGCGGTCGCTTCTGGTGCCGCCACGAAGGCCGCAGTTGTAGAAAATGTTACGGATCGGGGATTGACTGCCGTTGGTGCGGGTGAAATAGGCGCAGGCACAATTACCAACGGGACTTATAACGCTACCTATGATGGTGCCGCCTGGGTAGTTTCAGCACCCTCGGGTACCTTTACCGCATCCCTGGGCTCAGGCACATTGACTTTTTCAAGTGGCGCCAATAGTTTCACGGTCTCTTCATTAGCGGGCACACCAAAGGCTGGAGATCGCGTAACGGTTGTAGTGGCTGGCTGAAGACGGGCCGCAGACTTTTACGCCAACCCTCTCTGAGCACGCCGCCATTGAGCTTCAATCGAGTCGTGATGCATTTTTCTCAATTAACGGCACTGCCGTGCAGCGCTCATCTAATCAAGTCGATAATGTGATTAGCGGCGTTACTTTTAATCTGAATGCCCCTGTTGTACCTGCCGGTGGAGCGATTAGTTCGCTGGCGAGCGCTGACTTTTCTGCAGCTACAGCTACCGTGATTAATGTCAATTCTGGTGCGGAGGATCTCTCATCAGCAGCGGTCGAGGACTTTGTCACCGCCTATAACGAGCTTTTAACGTTTTATAAAACGGAGTCGGTACCCTCAACCGATCCCAAAAAACGGGGAGTCTTAAATGGTGACTCCACACTTCGAACATTTATGGATCGGCTTCGTGGGCTCTACGCCCGCGGAATTCGCCTAGCGGATGGCAGTAACCTAAGTTTTAGTTCAATTGGTGTTGAGATTCAGAGAGACGGCTCTATTTTTCTTGATAAAGGGAAACTTAACGCCGCAGTTGCAAACGGCTTACAAGATAAGTTTGCCTCCGGTGTGACACTGGGTTACGAGAGCAGCACGTCCAATCTCACCAGTTTTATTACCTCATCTTTGCGCACAACAGGCATGCTTTCTTCGCACATCACCAATTCAGAAGAAGAACAAACACGACTGGAAGAGCGCGTATCAGATTGGGAAGATAAACTTACCCGAATCCAAGATCGTTATTACCGGCAGTACGCAGCACTTGATGCTTTGTTATTCAGGCTGCAAACCACCAGTAACGCCTTAACTTCTGCAATCGAAAGCCTTGTTAATAGCCAAAAGAGTAGTTAACTGAATTTTTAAAAAAGGGAAACATCATGAATGCCCGTAATTTAAACGCCTATCGCAATCTCGCGGCTCAAACCGCGGTATCAGAGGCAAGCCCTATTGAGCTGATCGTGCTAGTTTATAAGCGGCTTATCGATAACCTTCGGCTGGCCCAGAAGGCAATGGAGGAAGGCAAAGAGGATGCTGAGCACATCAGCAAATCTCTTGACCTCATTCAAAAGGGCTTGATGGCTGCGCTTGACCACGAGAAGGGCGGGGAGATTTCTAAAAATCTGGCCTCGCTATATGACTGGTCGATCCGGGAAATCTTAAAGGCCCGGCTAAAGCGCAGCCCCGAGATTCTCACCGATGTGATTGAGGTTATCCGCAATCTGGAAGCCGCCTGGGTCGAGATCCACCTCATGCGTACCAAGGAGTCGGGATCGGAAAAAGCCTCTGAGACCGTGCATATTTCCTCGGCAGGGGCTATCCCCGCCGTGTAACTTGGCCGTATAAAGTGGGGTAAGGACATGCCCCATGCAGATACCGCCAACCATACCGAAAGCTGCCGCCCCAGGCCCGCAGGATCTTAAGCCCGAGCCGGTCGCGCGAATTGCGCCTGTGGTGATGAACGATGCAGCATCGCGCATTGATCCCAGCGTAATTCTGAAGACTCCGGTTCCGGTCTCTCAGGGTCCGCGTACCACTCAGAGCGTTCGGCCGGCCACTGATCAGACTGGCACGATTTACACCTCCCCGGAGATTGGTCCAGATACCGAGGCTGCTGCCCATATTGCGACGTTGATGAGTCAACTGGGCAAAGCGGATTCGGGCACCCATGTATTGCGCTGGCCCCTGCCGCGCGAAGTGGCCCAACAGCAGCAGTCCCAAGGTGGTAGCCAAGCAGGTTCAAGTGGCGGGTTGGCTTCTAACCCGAAAGAGGCCCTATCCGTTTTAAAGCAGGGTCTTGATCAGTCACCGATGCTAGCAGTTGCAAATTTCGCAAGTGCGCTCGGACTCACCCAGGGAAAAGATAAAACGAATAAACCGCCTGCAGTGAGCCTTCAGGCTGTACCTGCGCGCGGCTCGCAAGAGGTACAGGACGGCTTAAATCTGCTGATGCACGGCCAACTGATGTGGGAAGGCCAGCTGACTCAGGGCGTGCAGGCCAAGATTTATCGTGAGGATACCTACGGTGAAGATCCGAAAAATCCAGGCGGCCCTCTCGTGAAGGGCACACAGATTTCGATTGAGGCGGAGCTGCCGACTGTTGGGATGGTCAGAATTCGCGGCATGCAGATTGCAGATTCTGTGAGCGTGGTGATTAGTCCAGAGCAGCAGGCCCAGGCCGTGCTGTCACAAAACTTTCAAGAGCTCAAAGACCATCTGGTGTCGGCACAACTGGAGTCTGTGAGGGTTCGGCTGCAAAACACTGCCGGGGAGTTATTGGCATGACCGAGCTTTTAAATAAACGCGCAGTGGCGCTGCGTTATGAACAGAATGCAGCAGCGCCACGGATTGTTGCAAAGGGCTCGGGCTACACGGCAGAGGCCATTATTGAGCGGGCAAAGGAATATCAGGTTCCAATTGCGATAGAGCCTGAGCTCGTAGAACTTCTAGTGCAGCTTGATTTAAACCAGCTCATTCCGCCGCAGCTCTATGCGGCGGTGGCCGAAGTCTTAGCCTGGGCATACCAGGTGGATGGAAAAACCGCTGAGGAAATTCGGGCGGCTCGGGAAGGCAAGCCGGCTTAGGCTGTGTAGGTAATTATCTTTCCTGCAGTGGTTCGGAATACTGTCGGAATGCGCTTTAATAAAGATCAGCGAGAAGGTCTGGCAAAGGTCTGCGATAACTTGGCCACCGCCTTAATGCTTGCCGTGATTTTGGGTGGCTGGGTGGAGGAAAAAATCGGCGTCGCCGCAATCGGCAATTTATTGCTTTCTTCAGTGGGGCTAGTTACGCTAGCCACAGTCTTAAGGAGAAAAGAGGGTCATCATGGCGATTGAGTCACTTATTGCCCTGAATATTTTTGTGCTGTTTATGGCTGCGGTTACTTACTTTGGTACCCGCGAAGATAAGCCCAAGGGCAAACGCCCCCCATCTGATTGAGCCTAGCGTTTTAAACCTGCAGGTTCGTGACGTCGCGATAAGCCTCAACGAGCTTATTGCGCACGGCAATCATGCCCTGGAAGGCAACGTTTGCCTTTTGAAGGGAGACCATGACCTCTTCCAAGGACATATCTTTCGCCCCAAGCTGAAAAGCCTGGGCTTTGGCCTGAGCGGCATTTTGGGCATCACTGACTTCTTGGACTGCGGCTTTCAGCACGGCACCGAAATCTACGCCGCTACCCTGGCCGGGCTGGCCGCTGGCGACTCCGAGCGGCATGCGGGGATCGTTCCCAACGGGCTTGCCGCCCTGGGCCATCTCCTGCATGGCCTGCATACGGGCCAGTACTTGATTGATACCTTCTACGCTCATGCCGAAATCTTAGGTTAATCCTTGCCTGAATAAAACCCTTTTTCCTTGTAATCCTTCAGTTTGTAACGCAGCGCCCTCTCGGAAATTCCAAGTATGTCGATCGCCTTTTTCCGGTTTCCGCCGGTGGTTTTGAGGATCCGCAGGATGTGTTCCCGCTCCACGGTCTCAAGATCCAAGGGCCGATCCCCGGTGAAAGAAGCAAAATCTACGCCAGAGGGTGCCGACTCCATACCCCAGGCTGGGAGTTCGCCATTACCCCGTGTACCGTTTACGGCCAGACCCGCCAAACCGGTTACCCCGGAAGGTGCCGGTTTGAGCTCCAGATGTTCGGGTAACACCTCTTCACCATCGCAAAGTAGGAGCGCCCGCTGCACGGCATTTTCCAGTTCGCGAACATTGCCCGGCCAGCGATGGGCATTAATGGCGGCTTGGGCATCGGCCGATAGTCGCAGCCCGGGCCGGCCCATGGTGCTGCCATAGCGTTCAAGGAAAAGCTCTGCCATGGGAATCACATCTTCCATGCGCTCCCGCAGCGGCGGAATGGCGATTGGAAAAACAGCGAGCCGATAGTAGAGGTCTTCGCGAAATTTCCCTGCCGAGACCCGCTCCAGCAGATCGCGATTGGTGGCCGCAATGATGCGGACATCAACTTCTTGTGATTTGGTCGATCCAATGCGCTCAACAACACGATCCTGGATCACACGAAGAAGTTTCGCCTGAAGCTCGATGGGCAGCTCACCGATTTCATCAAGGAAAAGCGTGCCGCCATTGGCGGTCTCAAATTTTCCCTCTTGTGGTTTAACGGCCCCCGTGAATGCGCCGCGCTCAAATCCAAAAAGCGTTGACTCTAAAAGCGTTTCCGGTATCGCAGCACAATTGATTGCGATGTAGGGCTTAGCGACCCGCGGCGATCGCGCATGCACTTGGCGCGCAAAGACGTCCTTGCCAACGCCACTCTCACCGGTAAGCAGTACGGTGGCATTCGTGGTGGCCACCCGCTGGCAGCGCGAGAGCACCGAGAGCGTGGCGGGACTTCTCGCCACAATCGGCTGGCCGCCACCGTTACTGACCGTATCGACTGCCGGCTGATATCGTGCAATGACACCAACTAAGTGCTCAGGCTGAAACGGCTTGATCAGAAAATCACGGGCCCCTGTTTGCAGCGCCTCAACTGCAAGTTTGGCCTCGGCAAACGCAGTCATGATCACGACAGGCAGCTGCGGCACCTTTTTACGAATTGAGCGCAGCAGTGTCAGCCCGTCCATTCCAGGCAGCCGGAAATCTGAGACCACCAATGAGTACTCCTGAGTGCCGAAAGCCATGAGCGCGCTTTCTGCATCTTCAAAGGCCTGATAACCGATCTGATGAAGATCCAGTGTCACGCAAATGGCTTCGCGTAAATCGGCATCATCTTCAACAATCATCACTGGGGGGTGGGACATGGCGGCTCTTTTTCGAGTTGGATGCGGTATGGGGTTAGACGCTTACAGAGAGGGCATGCAAGGTAGGCTCAGGGTAAAACGTGCACCACCCTCGGGCCGGTTGGCAGCAGAAATCTCGCCGCGATGGGCCTCGATTGCATTACGCGCGATCGAGAGCCCAAGGCCGGTGCCATTGACGCGACTTGTTGTGAAGGGCTCAAACATGGATTGCAACATCGCAGCCTCAATTCCAGGGCCGTGATCATCGATATAAATGCGAACCCGGGCCTGCTCGACCGTAGCCTGCATGCGAATCACCGAGCCCTGTGGCGAGACTTGTAGCGCGTTTTCTAATACCGCGACCAGCGCCGATACGATTGCATCACGCTCGACATTGATTAGACTGGGTTCGCCAGACAGTGTTACTTCAAGTGGCACACTGTAGCGCTCACACACAGGCCGAATGGCCTGCTCGGCCTCATCTAAAAGCTCAGAGATCAGTACGCTCTCAGTCTTGTGTGGCCGCTGACGTACAAACTGGAGCATGCGCGTTGTGAGTTTTTCAAGCGATGTGAGCTGGCGACGAAGTCGCTCAGCCATCTCACGTTGACGCTCAGGTGCAAGCAGTGGGTCAGCCAGGTGCCCAGCGTAGAGCGTGGCGGTTGCCAGTGGCGTGCGCAGCTGATGCGCAATGCTTGCAGCCATCTGGCCCATCGAGGCGAGTTTGGATTGGCGCTGGGTTTCAGCGTGCTGTGTGAGACTTTCGGTGATGTCTTGTATCTGAAGAATTTTTCGGTCCCCGAAGGCAACTTCCTTCACCTGCACAGTCCTGCTCGTTGAATCGGTCGTGGTCTGATACTCGCCCTGCACGGGGGTCGGCGACCAAGAGCGGGGCACTGCCCACGGTGAGCCCTCGCTAATATCTGGCAGCAGCGCACGCGCGGCTGGATTGAGATCCCTAACAAGCCCTTCCTCAATGACCAGTACCCCGGCGGGTAGCGCACCCAGGAGTGCGGCGAGGCGTTGATTGGCAGCGGCAAGATCTTCCGATAGCCGATTGACTTGATTTTGCAAAAGGGTCTGCTGGGTCTCCAGATCCTGGGAGGCCTGCAAAAAAAGCCGAAAGGCCTGCTCTAGCTGGACCCCCTGGGCGCTTTCTGTAGCGGGTCCGGCAGCAAAATCAGGGCTGGCAGGGGGGTTCAATGGCGCGTTCCTTGCTCTTTAAGTAGTGGTCGGTCGGCAGATTTTGTCTTGACGAACCTGATAAATAGTGTCATAACCCCGAAAAATTTCACGAATTACTTTAACTTTGCACTACAAACCGCGTGGCTGACAACGTCCAACCCCCAATTCAGGCCGCTGATGCCAATGCTGCTGTCGTCAATATCGGCGGTGGTTCGGCTGCCGCTGCGGTGCCGGAGAGTGCTTCGGTAAATTCTGCCCAAAAAGGCTTGGCACCCAATCGTACGCAGGCATTTCAGGACCTGGCAACCCGCGTCAAGTCCTTGCCGATCGCTCAAAAAGCCATTCTCGGCGGCGGCGCACTCTTCTTTCTCTTGGTGATGCTGTTCACATCGTTTTCGGGTGTGAAGGATGACTACCGAATCCTGTTCTCCAACGTCGATGAAAAAGATTCGGCGGCAATCGTTGCCTCCTTACAACAGATGGGTGTACCATACAAGTTTACGGAGGGCGGAGGGGCCCTGATGGTCCCCGCCAAGACAGTCCACGAGACCCGCCTAAAGCTTGCGGGACAGGGGCTACCAAAGTCAGGCTTTGTCGGCTTTGAGCTTTTGGAAAACCAGAAGCTGGGCACCAGCCAATTTGTTGAGCAGGTGAACTATCAGCGCGGCCTAGAAGGGGAGCTAGCGAAAAGTATTTCTGCCCTAACGCCGGTAAAGACTGCGCGTGTTCACCTTGCCGTGCCCAAGCAGTCTGCCTTTGTGCGTGAACAGCAGCGGCCCACAGCCTCCGTGGTGCTCACGCTTCACCCTGGCCGATTCTTAGATAAACAGCAGGCGCTCGCGATTACGCATTTGGTGGGGTCTTCGGTGCCGCAGATGGGCCCGCAAGATGTGACGATTTTGGATGCCGAGGGCAATCTTCTGTCGCCCAATCCTGATCGAACAGAGGGCTTAAATCAGTCGCAGCTAAAGTATGTGCAAGAGCTTGAAGCGGCCTTATCGAAACGCGTTGCCGGCATTCTGGAGCCAATTACAGGCAAAGGTAATGTGAAGGCCCAGGTCACACTCGATATGGATTTCAATGAGCTGGCGCGAACTCAAGAGGCCTTTGGTAAGAATACACCGCCAAGTCCTGGCACCATCCGTAGTCAGCAAAGCATCAATTTACAGGGCACAACCCCATCGACTGGTGGAATTCCTGGTGCACTAACGAATCAACCGCCGCCCAATGCGCAGGCGCCGATTCAAAAAGGCGCGGCGGGTCCTGGAGCGAATCAGGCGCGAGTGCTCAATGCCCCGGGCGACGGCGGCCAAGGTCAGACCACACGCAATGAGCTCACAACAAACTACGAAGTAGATCGCACGATCGAATACTTAAAGCGCGCCAAGGGTGAGCTGCGCAGGGTATCGGCTGCGGTCGTAGTGAATTACAAAAATCAGACCGACACCAAATCAGGCGAAGTCAAGCAGATTCCTTACCAGCCAGCTGAGCTACAGCAGATGATTGCGTTGGCTCGCGATGCGGTGGGCTTTCGCCAGGAGCGGGGCGACTCCGTAAGCGTAGCCAATATTCCGTTTACGCCTGAGCCTGTGGAGCATGTGCCGTTTTATAAAGATGCAGGCTTTATTGAGCTTGCGAAGGAATTCTCAAAGTTTGCGATTATTTTCGGTGCGCTGGCGATCTTTTTCTTCGTAGTGGTCAAGCCGATTCTCTTTCCGCCACTTGTTGAGGTGGTTGAAGAGGAGCAGAAGCTTGAAGATGAAATCGATGAGCGTATGAAGGCTGAGCTCGCGATGATGACCCCCGAGATTCGCGAGAAAAAGCGTATGGAAATGGAACTCATACGCGAGAAAAAGCGGCTGGAAGAAGAAGAGAAACGACGCGCCGCAGAGGAAGAGCGGCGAATCGCCGAAGAAGAGCGCAAACGCAAGGCCGAGGAGGCCCAGCGCGAGTACGAGGATTTGGTTCAGTATGCAAAAGACTTTGTGGCTAAAGACCCCCGCGTTGTAGCTAACGTGTTTAAGGGCTGGATGGGCAATGACGCCAAGCCGGCCGCTTAAGGAGAGCTCACATGGCTGAAGAAGAAGTACAGGTTGAAGATAAGCCGATATCGATCGCCCAGGCCCTAAAAGAGGGGGTCCGGTCTGCGACCTCAGCGGCAGCGACCTCCATCGATGACTTGGATGGCGCATCAAAATCCGCCGTGGTGCTCTTAGCCGTGGGCCCCGAGGCAGCCGCGGATGTGCTGCGGTTGTTATCGCCGTTTGAAGTGCAAAAGCTCTCTTCCAAGATGGCGGTAGTGCGTGCACTACCACGCGAGCTGGTTATCGAGGTTTTGCGCCAATTTAAAGATGCAACTGCGAATAACGCACAGGTTGCGTTTGATACCGACTCCTTCATGCAGAACATGCTGCATAAGGCACTCGGCTCCGAGGGTGCCTCGGATCTTCTCGGTAAGCTCGAGTCCGCTATTGATATGTCGGGTGTTGAGGCGCTTAAGCGCATGGAGCCTGATGTGCTCTATGAGATGATCAAAAATGAGCATCCGCAGATTATCGCCACTGTGATGGTCTTTTTAGAGCCCCAGCATGCTGCGGCCACCGCCAAACTCTTCCCGGATGAAATCCGTGATGAGCTCATGCTGCGTGTGGCCCTGCTGCAGAAGGTTCAGCCGGCAGCGCTTAAAGAGCTTAACGAGGTCATGTCACGCGCAATGGAAGGCACAAGCGATACACGCAGAAGTACAGTGGGCGGTGTAGTACCGACCGCAGAAATATTGAATTTTATGGCTGGGGGTATGGATAAGGCGGCCCTTGCCAAGATTGGTGAGCATGATGCAGAGCTTGCACAGCTGATTCTCGAGCAGATGTTTACTTTTGAGGATCTGGTGGATATCGATGACCGCTCGCTGCAGACGCTGCTACTTGAAGTCCCGCAAGATATGTTGGTGGTTGCTCTTAAGGGTGCGAGCCCTCGTTTGCGGGAAAAGCTCTTTAAGAATATGGCCCGCCGTGCCGCTGAAGGCGTGAAAGAAGATCTCGAGACACGCGGTCCGATGAAGATTCAAGATGTTGAGGATCAGCAAAAGGCGGTGCTGGTGATTGCACGAACGCTTTCTGATGAGGGCCGCATCAACATGGAACGCGGTAAGGCAGCCGATCAGTTCGTCTGATCATTAGCTTATGGCGTACTCACTTGACTCAGTCTA
>RFRK01000260.1 GCA_009924525.1 Betaproteobacteria bacterium | reverse complement strand
GTCTTCTCGACAATCACACCATGCTCGGCTAAATACTTGGTCACGATTGAGGCCGGAATGCCTCGGGCATCGAACTCACCTTTGATATTGAGTCCTGGTGTAATCACCGTAGATTTAATCGGATCCAGCATATTGAATCCTGGCACCAGCCCATCAAAGCCATGCCAGTCATCATTGGGGTCTAGCTCCCACTCCGAGCGATTGGCCATGCCCCAGCTATCTGCAGTGACATCCTCTGGGCCCCAGACCTTAAACCACCAATCCAGCCCAAACTCTTCATCGACCTTGCGCATGGCGCGCCGAAAATCCAAGGCCTCAACAATAGATTCCTCAACTAGCGCGGTTCCGCCCGGAGGCTCCATCATTGCGGCCGCCACATCAAGCGAAGCGATGATGGCGTACTGCGGACTGGTCGAGGTGTGCATCAGGTAGGCTTCATTAAAGAGGTCCCGATCGAGTTTACGAGTCTCGCTTTCCTGCACCAGCACCTGCGAGGCCTGCGACAGGCCCGCTAAAAGCTTATGGGTAGATTGTGTTGAAAATACCAGCGGGTCTTTTGGCCTGGGGCGGTCCTTTCCGATGGCATGCATGTCTTTGTAGAAATCGTGAAAGCACGCATGCGGAATCCAGGCTTCATCGAAATGCAGCGTATCAATCGTGCTGCCAATCACCTCTTTGATCATCTCTACGTTGTAGAGCACACCGTCATACGTGCTCTGTGTGATGGTTAGAATCCGAGGGTGGGCGCTGCCATTTCCGCTTTTTAACGCCTCACGCGCAAAGGGATTCGCCTCAATTTTTTTCCGAATATTCTCTGGCTTGAATTCTTCAAGCGGAATCGGGCCAATAATGCCAAGGTGATTGCGCGTCGGCATTAAGAACACCGGAATGGCTCCGGTCATTGTGATCGCATGCAGTACGCTTTTGTGGCAGTTACGATCCACCACAACAATATCGCCGGGCGCAACCGATGCATGCCAAACAATTTTGTTGGATGTTGAGGTGCCATTGGTCACAAAGAAACAATGGTCCGCATTAAAAATACGGGCGGCATTGCGCTCTGAGGCGGCCACTGGGCCGGTATGATCCAAGAGCTGCCCCAGTTCATCGACCGCATTGCAGACATCCGCCCTGAGCATGTTTTCGCCGAAAAACTGGTGAAACATTTGTCCCACGGGTGACTTC
>RFRK01000259.1 GCA_009924525.1 Betaproteobacteria bacterium | reverse complement strand
GCACGCCATCCGGAATGGGTGCTTTCGATTTCGACAACCACACGAGCCCCCAGGCCGGGTGAGCAACATGGTCGCGAATATTTCTTCACTACAGCCGCAGACTTTATTGCCCAGCGCGATGCAGGTGAGTTTCTTGAATGGGCCGAGGTACACGGCAATTTTTATGGCACCTCCAAAGCATGGATCCAAGCACAGCGTGCGGCCAACCGCTCGGTGATTCTGGAAATCGACTGGCAAGGCGCCCAACAGATCCGCCAAGTCTACCGTCAGTCTGGGCAGGCCCCGCGGAGTGTCTTTATTCTTCCGCCTTCACTTGCTGAGTTGGAGTCGCGATTGCGGGCCCGAAGGCAAGACAGCGAGGCTGTGATTCAGCGACGCCTGGCAGCGGCCGCAGACGAGATGTCACATGCCCAGGAATTCGATTATGTTATTATAAATCAAGACTTTAGCGTCGCTTTACAGGAGTTAGAACAGTTTGTTCAGCGCTCCTGGCCAGTGTCAGCATCCCGATAAATCATTTCAGATTGAGAGCACCAGATGGCGCGCATTACCGTAGAGGATTGTCTTCAATTTATTCCGAATCGCTTTGAGCTTGCGCTTGCGGCAGCTTATCGGGCCCGGCAACTCGCCCAAGGAGCATCGCCGAAACTGGAATCCCGCGATAAGCCCACCGTTACCGCGCTGCGCGAAATCGCTGCGCAGCAGGTTGGCCGCGAGATGCTGAGGAAAGTGCCAATCTAAGTGAATAGTCCCGCTCTGCGGGCAGTTTCCGTAGGCCCGCTTATCGAACGCGCAAGGGCCTACCTCAACCAAGAAGATTGCGAGCGGCTCAAGGCCGCTTATCGTTTTAGTGACCAGGCCCACCTCGGCCAGTATCGCCAAAGCGGCGAACCCTACGTTTCCCACCCACTGGCTGTCGCTGAGTTGTGCACCGAATGGCGGCTTGATGTGCAGGCCCTGATGGCGGCTTTGCTGCATGACACGGTCGAAGACACGACCGCCACCACCGAAGAGATTCGTGAACGCTTCGGGCCTGAGGTCGCCGAGTTGGTGGATGGCCTGTCTAAATTAGATGCAGTGGAGTTTCGCAACCGCGAAGAAGCCCAGGCAGAAAATTTCCGAAAGATGTTGCTGGCTATGGCACGGGATGTCCGTGTCATTCTGATCAAAATCGCTGATCGGCTTCA
>RFRK01000258.1 GCA_009924525.1 Betaproteobacteria bacterium | reverse complement strand
ATTCGTGAAAACTTCCGCAAGATGCGCAAGGCGAGTGTGACAGAGGTGATAGATAACGCGATCACCGCCACGATGAGCCGCACCATCATTACTCACGGCACGACAGAGGCGATGGTGCTTGCGATGCTGATTTTTGGCGGGCCGGTGCTGTTTTACTTTGCCCTGGCTTTAACCATCGGCATCGTGTTCGGTATTTATTCCTCTGTGCTGGTGATGGCGCCTATCACCATGTGGCTGGGAATTAAGCGGGAAGATTTGGTTAAGCCCGTGAAGAAAAAAGACGACGGGCCGGAAGTCTACACGCCCTAGACCACTGGGTTTTCGATGGCGCCAATGCCATCGATTTCAACCCGGACGCGGTCGCCTTGTTTTAGGTATTTAGGCGGCTTAAATCCGATGCCTACTCCCACCGGAGTGCCGGTGGCAATGATGTCGCCGGGATAAAGTGTGATGCCCGCAGATACAGTTGCGATTAGCTTTGGGATCTTGAAGATGAGATCTGTCGTTGAGGCGTTCTGGCGGCATTCGTTGTTTACAAAACAGCGGACTTGAGTATTTTCGCCATTACAGGAATCCTTGGTCACCGCCCAGGGCCCCATGGGGCAGAAGGTATCGAAGCTTTTACCCATAAACCACTGCTTGTGCCGATTCTGCCAATCCCGTGCGGTCACATCGTTCACGATCGTGTAGCCCCAGACATAAGACATCGCCTGAGATTCAGAGATGCCCTTGCCCTGCTTGCCGATAATCACTGCGAGCTCGGCCTCGTAGTCGATGGCTTCTGACACACCCTTGGGGATCACAATCGCATCGCCCGTGGCAATCACGCTCTCGGGCACTTTGGTAAAAAAAATCGGGTCTGCGGGGATGTCATCGCCGGGCTTAGCACTGCTATCAAAGCCGCTTTGGGCAAACTCCTTGGCGTGATCAAAATAGTTTTTCCCCACACAAAAGATATTTCGGGCCGGCCGGGGAAAGGGTGCAAGCAATTTAATGGCCGAGAGCGCATAGCGGTCGCCAGCCTGCGGGAGCGGCTGGCCGGCTGCCTGGGCCTGCACTACCGCCGCGACACCGACAGATGCTTGATCGGCACTCAATCGCAACGCCTGAATGCTTTGTTCGTCATCGGACACAATGCCGACTAAAATCTGGTCTGATGATTTACTGGCTTTGAATGCGGCAAATTTCAT
>RFRK01000257.1 GCA_009924525.1 Betaproteobacteria bacterium | reverse complement strand
CAGATTGTCCAGGGCCTTGAGATCGACGGGTTCTCCCGCGAGCGAATGACCCACACGCTCAATGAACTGCTTGAAGAGCGTGATGGCGTAAAGCACCTTCTGGGCTGACTCGATCATGCCCGGCCTGCACCCGGATCACGTCCTTTTTCAGGGCTCCGGGCAGGATAACGCGGCACCGTCATGCTGCGAGCACTACGCGGGCGATGAAAAAAAGCTGCGCAAAGCGCTCGCTTTACAAAAAGAGTTGGGTGGCGCATTCGATGTCACTGCAGACCTCGAGGATGGTGCGGCTTCGGGCCAAGAGGAGCCCACTGCCCGGTTATTGGCAGGAATTCTTGCGGAGCCGCGGCCCCACGGGCATCGTGCAGGCTGCCGGGTCCATCCGGTTGATCATCCCGCCTTTCGCCGTGACATAGAGATACTACTCGCGGCAAAGCCTGTGCAGCTTGCCTACATCACCATTCCAAAGCTAACGGGAGTAGCCCAGCTGAGGCAGGCCCTCGAAGTCGTGGAGTCTGTGACTCAGCAGACAGGCTTTGGTGCCGACATCGCCTTTCAGATCCTGATCGAAGACGAAGGCGTGATTTATGACATTGCTGAGATCGCTGCCCATCCGCGGGTGCGGTTTATTGCATTTGGACAGATGGACTTCACGAGCAGCCATCGCGGGGCAATCCCGGTAGACGCTATGAAAAGCCCGGGGCAATTCGATCACCCGTTGATGCGCCGGGCCAAACTGGAAATCAGCGCAGCTTGTCACGCGTATGGAAAAATTCCCACCCACAACCCCACCACTGATTTTCAGTCCGCTACCCAGGCCGGCGAGGATGCGGTTCGGGCCCGCAAAGAATTCGGCTTTTTGCGGATGTGGAGTATTCACCCGAATCAGGTCCGACAGATTCTCGCTGCCTTCGGGCCGAGCGATGCAGAAATCGAAGATGCGAGCCGAATTCTTCTGGCCGCCCAGGCCGCGGACTGGGGACCGATCGCTGATGGCGGACTACTCCATGATCGGGCGAGTTATCGGTATTTCTGGGACTTATTGAAACGCGCCCGACTGACTGGCGGGGATATTCCGCAGGCAGCACGTCAGGCTTTTTTCTAAAATACGAGCAGTACGCGCCCAACGGCGCTGGCTTACAACAACAAAGCGACTTCAGGGAGCACGCTATGCCGCACAATCTTCACAAT
>RFRK01000256.1 GCA_009924525.1 Betaproteobacteria bacterium | reverse complement strand
GACCTGTCGTTCAAGTTCAGGCCAGAAAAAGACCACGCTGGCATAAGGATGGGCAGCAAGGGCTTGGCCTTTTCGGCTCTGATAGTTTGTAAAAAAAGTGATGCCCGCCGTATCAATGCCTTTGATGAGCACGATGCGCCCCGAGGGCCGGCCACTGGGGTCAACCGTGCACAGAGTCATGGCATTAGGCTCGAGCACCTCTGCTTTGATGGCCTCTTGAAACCAGCGTTCGAATTGGGATACCGGATCTGCAGCGACATCCGTGATGTCCAGCGCTGCCTGAGCGTACTCTTTTCGAAGATTTGCAAGCCGTTGTGGATTAGAGGTGGGAGCGGTCATGGATGGGGCAGCTAATTCTGGGCGTTGGCAGGCAGTTGTTCGCTTATCAAGTCGGGAGTGTAGCGAGGATTAAGCAGACGGATCGGGAAAAGAAAATGGCGCATTCAAGGGGGCCAGCATGGATTCAATCTGCTCTGCCGTATTCATAAGCGCATCATCTCCGGCCCAGGGCCCGACGACCTGCAGTCCTACTGGCAGCGGCAGCTGCTGCGGTGATGGTCGTGCGAAGCCTGCAGGCAGGGAGATCGCTGGCAGGCCCGCAACAGAAAAAATAAAGTTCGAAGCCAGCCAGTCCACATAGGTTTCGAGCCGCGTGCCGTCGATTTCTGAAACATAAGCAGTCTCGAGATCAAAGGGCAGCACCTGATTGGTGGGCCCGACAAGGGCCTCCAGGCTATGGGACTGCATGTAGTCTTCCAGCTGCCTGCGGGCAGCTGATCGAAGTTTTTCTGCATGGGCTATCTCAGCAGCAGTGAGCTTTAGTCCCTGCTCGATATTCCACACGACAGTGTCTTTTAGTTGGTCGCGGTGCGTGCGGTAGAGTCCCCCTAGTTCGGCAACAAAAAATAATCCGCGCAGCGTGAGAAAGGCCTGGCGCATCTCTGAGAGTTTCGGAAAGCCCTCGATGATCTCAGCACCATTTTCTGCCAGCTGCTGTGCGCAGACCTGCATCTGATGGCGGACTTCCCGTTGCACGGGCAGCCCGCCCCAGTCACTCGAAAATCCAATGCGCATTTTCTGGTGCTTTGAATTCAGCGCCTTGCGTGATTGAGATTCACGATTGCGTTGAACGCACCATTGTTCGAGACTTTTATCCGGCCTGCAGCCGGCAGGATCAAAAATAGCGGTAAATAACTCGCGAAGATCGGC
>RFRK01000255.1 GCA_009924525.1 Betaproteobacteria bacterium | reverse complement strand
CCCAGCCGATGATGTGATTGATGGTCTTGACCAAGTCAGTGCCGAGTCTTCGCTTTTAGTCATGAGCTTTACGCACGCCGAGGACTTTGAAGTCATTCGCTGTGCATTGCTGCGTCGCCGAAAGGAGCCTGGCTGCTTTCCTTTTATCGGCTTAATTGGCAGCAAAACGAAATGGAGGAAATTCCGTCATCGCCTGATTGAACGCGGCCACTCGGAGCAAGAGCTCGAGGCGGTGACCTGCCCGATTGGACTCACCGAAATCATCGGGAAATCACCAACGATAATTGCCGCCTCGGTCGCCGCACAACTTCTTGTGCGGCGCAGCCAGAGCCTATCGTTTCAGGGTTAAAATAAGCACTCAAAATCACCGCAGTTTGCCCGCCCACACCGCTTGTTAAGGAGGTTGTAATGCGTATTAAGAGTTTTGTTGCTGGAGTTGTTCTTGCCGCACTTGCCGGCACCACGATGGCGCAGACCGCTATTCGTTTTGCACTGGATTGGCGCTTTGAGGGGCCAGCTGCGCCCTACTTTGTGGCAATCGATAACGGCTACTACAAGGCCGAAGGCTTGGATGTCACGATCGATCCGGGCACTGGCTCGGTCGAGGGTATCAACCGTGTCGCCTCGGGCTCCTATCAGTTCGGCTTTGCGGATATCAACTCACTGATCAAGTTCCGGGATAACCCGCAGAACGCTCCGATCCGGGCCGTCACCATGATTTATGACACCCCGGCATTTTCGATCGTCACCCTGAAAAACAAAGGCATCACCAAGCCCAAAGACCTCGAGGGCAAGATCCTTGGGGCCCCCGCTCCAGATGGCGCCTATGCGCAGTGGCCGATCTTCGTGGATGCGAACAAGATCGATACCTCGAAGGTAAAGATTGAGAACGTAGGCTTCCCGGTGCGCGAGCCTATGCTCGCCCAGGGCAAGGTCGATGCGATTACCGGCTTCTGGTTTTCCTCGTACATGAACCTGAAAGCCAACGGCATCAAGGATGACGACATTGTTGTGCTGATGATGCGTGACTTTGGCGTGGACCTGTATGGCAACGTGATTATCGTGAACCCTGAATTTGCCCGCGCCAATCCCAAGGCAGTTGCAGGCTTTGTTCGGGCCACGATTCGGGGTGTACAAGACACCATCAGAAATCCGGATACGGCGATCAACGCATTAATGAAGCGCAATCCGATCGCAAACCGTGATGTGGAGCT
>RFRK01000254.1 GCA_009924525.1 Betaproteobacteria bacterium | reverse complement strand
AAAGCCGCAAAGATTTCTTCAAAGCGCTTGCAGCAAACCCTGCGCAACGCCTGGATCTCGCCAGTGCTCACCGCACATCCGACCGAAGTGCAAAGGCGCAGCATCCTGGATGCCAAGCGGGCGATAGCTGAGCTTTTGAAGCATTATCGTCAGGCTGAGCAGCAAGAACTTCAATCTGAAATTGAAAGCCTGATTCGGGCGCGGGTCGCACAACTCTGGCAGACCCGGCTGATTCGGCTCTCGAAACTCTCGGTCGATGATGAAATCGAGAATGCCATTTCTTTTTATCAGAATACTTTTCTGCAAGAAATTCCTCGGCTTTATCAGCGCATCGAGCGGGAAGCAAGACTGGAGTGGATCACGCCCATTTTCCGGATGGGCAATTGGATTGGCGGGGACCGCGATGGCAATCCGAATGTCAATGCCGAGACCCTGATCCAGGCGGTATCACGGCACAGCGAAGTGGTACTGCGCCACTATCTGACCGAGGTCCATGCACTTGGCGGCGAGCTCTCACTCTGCGAATCGCTTGCGGGCTGCTCAGATGCCCTGAAATTACTTGCTCATCAATCCGGCGATACCAACTCGCATCGTCAAGATGAACCTTATCGCCGGGCCTTAATTGGAATTTACTCTCGGCTTGCCGCCACACTCACAGTGCTTACAGGCACCGAGGCCTTACGCCATGCGGTGGAGCCATCCGAGCCCTATAGCCGCAGTGAGGAGTTCCTGCAGGATTTGGCCACGATCTATGAATCTTTGGTGACCCACCATGGCCAGTCACTGACCCGGCCGCGCTTACTGCCACTGATTCGGGCAGTTGAAGTCTTCGGCTTTCACATGGCAACCACAGATTTACGCCAAAACTCATCGATGCATGAACATGTGGTGGCAGAACTTTTGCGGGGTGCAGGCATTGAAAGCGGCTATGAGCACCTAGAAGAAAACAGCAAGATTGAACTGTTGCTGATACTTCTTGGGGATGCCCGAAGCCTGCGCTCACGGCATGTCAGCTACTCCGCGCAAGCTGAGGGGGAGCTTGCGATTTTCGAGGCGGCCTTTGATATCAATCAGCGTTTTGGAAGCGAAACCATTCGGCACGCCATTATCAGCCACACTGAAAGTGTGAGCGACCTGCTGGAAGTATTGCTGATTCAAAAAGAAACTGGGCTGATGTCCGGCACCCTGAATCGCGATGGCTTTGCTGGCTTAGTTGTGGTGCCGCTTTTCGAGAC
>RFRK01000253.1 GCA_009924525.1 Betaproteobacteria bacterium | reverse complement strand
ATCAGCCGCAAGGTAATCAGCGTTAAGACCAAGGCACAACCCCCTGAGATCGCAAGACTCATCCAGGGCGAAACATCGGCCACGCCGAAAACACCGTAGCGAAATCCATCAATGAGGTAAAAAAACGGATTGGCATGACTGATGGCCTGCCAGACAGGCGGCAGCTGTTTTACCGAATAAAACACGCCAGCTAACATTGTTAGTGGGTTAATCAGAAAGTTTTGAAAAACCGAGACATGGTCCCATTTTTCGGCCCAAAGACCGGCAATAAAGCCGAGTGTCGCCAATACGATGCAGGCCAAGATTGCAAACATGACCACCCAGCCAACGGAGTACAGGGCCCCCGGCACAAAAAGCACGGCAACAAGCCACACGCCCAGCCCGCAGGCCAGACCCCGCGCAACCGCCCCGCCGATGTAGCCAACAAACCATTCCCAGGGTTTCATGGGCGAGAGCAGCAGGAATACAAGATTGCCAGTCATCTTGCTTTGCGTGATGCTCGATGAGGTATTCGCAAAGGCATTTTGCTGCAGGGTCATCATCACTAGGCCCGGCACCAGGAAAGCGGTGTAGCTGACCTGGGGATAGGGCTCGACACGGCCCTCCAGTAGATAAGAGAAGATCAGCAAAAACAGAAGACTAGAGATCACCGGCGCGAGAATGGTCTGCAGATAGACCTTTACAAAACGCATGGTTTCTTTGTGCAGCAGCGCCCAAGCCCCAGAGCTATTGGCGGGTATAGCCGACAAATTGGCGTGCGTTGTTGCGGGGATGCTTGACATCGGTTCGCTGGCCTTAGGCTTTAACCGCGTTGATGTCATCGCGTGTGCTGCGGGCAATGGCAGCAGCCCGGCCTTGCCAGTCATCACCAGCGCTTGCATAAAGAATTGCGCGTGATGAATTGATCAGCATGCCGCCTTGGGCGTTGCGGCCCGCCTTGACTGTTGCTACAAGATCGCCGCCTTGCGCGCCAATGCCTGGAATGAGTAGCGGCAGATCAGGCGCGGCCTTGCGAACCGCCTCGACCTCGCGCGGGTAGGTGGCGCCTACGACCAATCCGACTTGCTGATGATGATTCCAGCGTTGGGCGGCCTGCTGCGCTACCTCAATATAAAGTGGCTGCTGGGGCGAGGGCCGCATTTGAAAATCATCACCGCCGGGGTTGGAAGTGCGACACAGCACAAAGATGCCCCTGCCTTCGTAGCTCAGATAAGGCGCAAGGCTATCGGTACCCAT
>RFRK01000252.1 GCA_009924525.1 Betaproteobacteria bacterium | reverse complement strand
CGGCCGCGCTGCATGTACAACAGCAGTGAGGCCATCGCCTCTTCGCCAATCGGAACCAGCCGCTCTTTATCGCCTTTGCCGATCACGCGCACCACGGCATCGGCCTGAGAGACATCAATGCTCTTGAGGGCAACGAGCTCGCTCACACGAAGGCCCGCGGCATACATCATTTCAAGCATTGCCCGATCCCGAAGGCCAAGGCTTGACTCTGCATTGGGCGCCAGCAAAAGCGCTTCAATCTGCGACTCCGCAGGCGCCTTTGGAAACCGTTCAGGCCGCTTGGCGGATTTCAGTAGCAAGCAGGGATCGTCTTCGCGTCGGCCATGCAGCAACAGCCAGCCGTAATAGCGGCGCAATGATGAGAGTCTCCGATTGGCGGTGCTGGCCCGAATGCTTGCAAAACGCACCGAGAAATATCGGCTGATGTCCTCGCGTGAGGCCTTCGGCAGGCCTGCGCGACCTTCGCTCACCAGCCATGCGCCAAGATCAGAGAGATCTTGACGGTAGGCCGACAGCGTATTTTTGGATAAGCCCGCTTCCAGCCACATCGCATCACAAAAGCGATCGATTTCAGCGGCATCGAATACATCGGGCCGGATCGGCCCGTTAGACTGTGCGTCTGCCTTGCTCACCATGAACGGATTTTCACTTCTTTTCCCTGATTTCGCCATGATTGTGGCGGGCGCCATCATCATGCACTCAGGGTGGATCGGCCGCGGCTTCTGGGAGGGCGCCGAGCGGCTGGTGTATTTCGTACTGTTTCCTGCCTTGCTATTTGCAGCGGTCACACGGACCTCGCTGGCCTCTGGTCAAACCACGCTGATGGTCCAGGCCGCGACAGTCGGTGTGCTCGTTGCCGCAGCACTCGGCGTTCTGACCCGATGGATTCCCGGTATGACACGAATGGACTGGGCGTCTGGCATCCAGTGCGCATTTCGGTTCAATACCTATGTTGCTTTTGCCATTGCCTCCCGTGGCTGGGGCGGCGAGGGCCTTGCCATGATGGCGGTGATCGTCGGATTTGGGGTGCCGTTGGCCAATGTCATGGCCGTTTCCTTTTTGGCCAACACCCTGCATCCGGCCCGACTCGCTGCAGAGTTGCTGCGTAACCCGTTGCTCATCGCAACCCTGGCAGGAGTCATTTGCAATTTTCTGGGGCTCATTCCCCCAGAGCTCATTTACGGAGTGCTCGATCGGGCCAGCTCCGCCGCAATTTCTCTTGGTCTGATGTGTGTGGGCGCAGGA
>RFRK01000251.1 GCA_009924525.1 Betaproteobacteria bacterium | reverse complement strand
GTGGAAGTGTAGTAATACATTAAGCTAACCAGTACTAATTGCCCGTGAGGCTTGACTCTATAACCTTGGTGATGTTGCAAAACTAACCGAGGTGTAAAGCAAGCCGAACAAAAAGTGTTGATTTGTTCACGCAAGAGCCGAACAACTTGTGTGTTTAAAGCGATTACAACTTACCGTTAAAGATCAAGATTGTTGACAAGTTTTGCCTGACGACCATAGCGAGGTGGTACCACCCCTTCCCATCCCGAACAGGACCGTGAAACGCCTTTGCGCCGATGATAGTGACTGTCGTGAAAGTAGGGCATCGTCAGGCTCCCCTTCCAAAACCCCCGGCCCATGTGGTGCCGGGGGTTTTGTTTTTCTGCAGACTCTCTCCCGGTGACCGAGAGCTCCAGGTGTTTCTTTGTGCTGTGGTGCGGGCTGGCTGCGCTAAGCGCAGGCTGCGCTGGCCTGCTGCCCGAAGCAAAGACTTCAGTCGCGGGGCCCTGGAAAAGCTTCGAGGAGGCACGCGGCACATTTGCGCAAATCGTTCCCTACCAGACGACCCGATCGGAGCTCGACGCGCTCGGCCTTAACCCGGGGCGCAACCCCAATATTTCGCTGTTGAATTATTCAGATGTCATTCGCCGTTTTGTTCCTCCGGGCGGCGTCGATGGCTACAGTCTGGACCCTGGGGTGATGGACTGCATTCGAGTTCGCAGTGAATGCCAGGGCTATGAGCTGGATCAAAAGACGCTGCGCCGTGACCGATACGGAAACTTCTGGCTCGATTTTTTTAATTTCAATCGCAAGACAATGACTACCGGGTGGGAATTCAATGCCGTTTGGCTTATTAAGAACGACTTAGTGGTCTATAAGCTGATTGGCGGCAAGCCCCAGGTCCGCGAGGACGAAACGCGTAGAAATCCCTTGGGGCCACTGCAGGGAATCGATACCTGGTCGCTGCCCCGATAGGGCAGATCGCATCGATCGAATTCTTATTTAGCGGGCAGATTTGCGATTTGCAGCTAACGCCACAAGGCCAGCGGCCGCGGCGGCAATGGCCAGCCAGAATAGCCGAGACTGAAACGGTCCGCTCATCGAAGTATTCGGTGGTTTATCTATGGCATCACTAATTCCAGTAGCTGCGACAGACTCTGTGCTGGTCGCGTCAGGGCCAACAGCTTTCGCAAAGGCCGAGAAGAATTCAGCCGAGAGCTTCTTGGCGGACCCCTCAATCAGTCGGCTGCCAAGCTGGCCGAGCTTTCCGCCAATT
>RFRK01000026.1 GCA_009924525.1 Betaproteobacteria bacterium | reverse complement strand
CGCGACGATGGCCATGCCTGGCGGGCGCGGGCCTGCGCAGTCGTCACGGGCATTGGCACTGTGCGCAAAGATGATCCCCAGATGACCGTCCGTGCGATTGAGACTGCCCGTCAGCCGCTGCGCGTTGTTGTGGACACACGATTTGAGATTGATCCGCAGGCCCGAATTCTTCAGGGCGGCCAGGCGCTGATCGCAGTCTGTGTTGACCAGGAACTTCCCGTTTATAAGGAAAAATCCCAGGCCCTGCGCGATCGTGGCATTGAGGTGCTGACGCTGCCAGCAGAGCCAGTCTCAGGAAAGCTTGATCTTCAGGCTCTGATGCAGGCTTTGGCGGCGCGGGAATGCAATGAGGTTCATTTGGAGGCAGGAGCCCATTTGAGTGGCGCGATGATGCAACTCGGATTGATTGATGAGTGGCTGATTTATGTCGGGCCCACCCTGCTGGGAGACGGTATGCCTTTAGCAGCGGGTGTAGGCCCGTGGAAGGATCCCGAGCAGGCCCCACGTTGGCGTTGGAAAGAGCATCTCTTAATCGGTGATGCGTTGCGTCTGCGCCTGGTGAAAAGCGGATCACAGGGCTAGACTGCCGCCATGTTTACGGGAATTGTTCAGGCAATGGGCCGCATTGTTTCGGCCCAGCCCGCGACTACAGGCTGGGCGGGCGACTCCCCGGGCCTGAGAATCACAGTGGATGTGGGCAGCCTTGCTGCTGACGATATTCAGATCGGCGATTCGATTGCGATTAATGGCGCGTGTATGACCGTCGTATCTCGCGAGGGCAAGACGTTACAGATGGATGTCTCGCGCGAGAGCTTAAATCGGACTGCGGGCCTGGATCATCCTGGCCCGGTGAATCTTGAAAAAGCGATGCGTGCCGATGATCGTTTTGGCGGCCATTGGGTGAGTGGCCACATTGACGGCACGGGCACCATCAAGGCGATCACGCCACAGGGGGAGTCGCATCGACTCGATGTGCAATTGCCGCTTGGCCTCTCGGCCTATGTCAGCGAGAAGGGCTCGATCGCATGCGATGGTGTGAGCCTAACCATCAATCAGGTTATCGACAGCCCAGACAGCTGCCAAATCAGTATCAACATTATTCCTCACACTTGGCAGTCCACTGTGCTGCATCTTCGGCGGCCCGGTGACCGAATGAATATTGAGGTCGATCAAATCGCCAAACAGGTTGAGCGTATCCTTTACCGCATGCAGCAGGCCCCACGATGACAGCCGCCTTAGAACTCTCTGACGCTGATGCGCTGATCGCCGAATTACGTGCGGGCCGTATGGTCGTGCTCGTTGATGATGAAGACCGCGAGAACGAAGGTGATCTGGTTATGGCGGCCGCCTGCGTATCGGCCGATGCGATTAACTTCATGGCGAAGCATGGCCGCGGACTGATCTGCCTGACATTGACCGAGGCCCGCTGTCGTCAGCTGAATTTGCCGCTGATGGTCAACGAGAATCGCTCTTCACATGGCACGGCATTCACGGTCTCAATTGAGGCTGCAAGTGGCGTGACCACTGGCATCAGCGCTGCAGATCGCGCGACCACGATTGCGGCAGCGGTGGCTGCCGATGCCCGGCCCCAGGATCTGGTGCAGCCCGGCCATATCTTTCCATTAATGGCCCAATCCGGCGGCGTCTTGGCCCGGGCTGGCCACACCGAGGCCGGCTGTGATCTGGCGGCCTTAGCGGGGTTTGAGCCTGCTGCGGTGATTTGTGAAATTTTGAAAGATGATGGCGAGATGGCGCGGCTTCCCGATCTGGTTGCGTTTGCCAAGACCCACGGATTAAAAATCGGCACGATCGCCGATCTCATCAAATATCGCAGCGCCCACGAGAGCTTAGTGTCGCGGCTCTCCGAGCGTGAAATTCAGACCGCCCATGGTCCATTTCGTTTGATGGTTTACCGTGACCGTGCGGCCCGTCAGCCCCATCTTGCCTTAGTGCTGGGCACACCAGTGCATGACCGTGAGTGTCTGGTTCGGGTCCATGAGCCCTTTACGGTGATGGATGCATTGGACACGGGCCGCACCGCGCACAGCTGGAGTCTGACGCAGGCATTGCAAGCGATTCAGCGTCATGGCGAAGGGGTCGTCGTGTTGCTTAATTGTGCGATTTCTGCCGACGCCTTGCTGGAGAAGGCCATGGCCTTAGGCCCGTCTTCTGCCGGCCCCGTGAAGTCGGCGGGTGCGGGCCAGAGCGCCCAGCTGCGCAACTATGGCCTGGGCGCGGCGATTCTGCGGGATATCGGCGTAGGAAAAATGCGGGTGTTGTCGCAGCCGAGAAAAATGCCGAGCATGATGGGTTTTGGTTTAGAAGTGACCGGTTATCTTGGCGGAGAAGCCCATGAATGAAATCAAGGTGGATCTGGATGGCGAAGGCCTTCGGATCGCGATCGTGCAGGCAAGGTTTAACGAAACAGTGGGACAGGCCCTCAGGGCATCGTGCCTTCAGGAGTTGGCCCGGCTGGGCGTGGATCCCAACGATACATTTCTCGCCACTGTGCCTGGCGCGCTCGAGATTCCATTGACCCTTTCGCAGCTTGCCGAGACAGGTCGATTTGATGCATTGATTGGCCTAGGCGCTGTGATTCGTGGTGAGACCTATCACTTCGAAGTGGTCTCTAATGAATCGGCGGCGGGCATCGCGCGGGTCGCACTCGAATTTCATATTCCGATTGCCAACGGCATTCTGACCACAGAAGATGATGCGCAGGCTATGGCCCGAGCCAATGAAAAAGGCCGCGACTGTGCGCAGGCAGCGGTTGAGATGGCAAATCTTTTGTTTGCTATCGATGATCAACTCAGCGGCGATGACGACTAGCCGGCCCGATTCAACTGCCCGTGGTGCCCGAAGGGCCTCTCGCAGTCTGACGGTCCAGGGCCTTTATCAGTGGCTGGTCTCCGGCGAAGATGCGGGCGCAATTGATGGATTTTTGCGAGAACAGCAGGCCTACGGCCGATGCGATCAGGAATACTTTGATCGCTTATTGCATGGGGCCATTCGCGAGAGCGCTGCCTTGCGCGAAACGTTCTCATCTCAGTGTGATCGGCCTTTGGCAGAGCTCTCCCCGGTGGAGCATGCCATCTTGCTCTTAGCCACATACGAGCTTTTGCATGCGCCAGAAGTACCATTTCGAGTGGTCATTAACGAGGCCATTGAATTGGGAAAATCGTTTGGCGGCACCGATGGGCATAAGTACATCAACGGCGTGCTCGATAAGCTAGCAGCAGCGTTGCGACCCCATGGCTAACCTGGGTGAATTCGAATTCATCGCACAATTGTTGCAAGGTCCGGCGGCGCAAGGCCAGCCGTTTTATCGGCATCCGCTTGCGCTCGGTATTGGTGATGATGCTGCGCTAATTCCGCCGCTTGGCCCCCAAGAGCAGCTCGCGGTGGCCAGCGATATGCTGATCGAGGGCCGGCATTATTTTGCGGACTGTGATCCGCGGTCTTTGGGCCACAAGGTCTTGGCAGTGAATCTCTCCGATCTCGCTGCGATGGGCGCTCGGCCGTTGGCTTTCACTTTGTCCGCGGGTCTGCGTGAAATTCGCAGGCCGTGGATTGAGTCTTTTTTAGACGGCATGCTCTCTTTGGCCCGTGAGTCGCAATGTCCGCTAATTGGCGGTGATACGACCGCCGTGGGCGAGCAGGCTCCCGAAGTGTTTTCTGTAACCGCGCTGGGCGTTGTTCAGGCAGGCACGGCGCTGCGTCGGGACGGTCTGCGGCCAGGCGATGACCTCTGGGTCTCCGGCCATTTGGGCGATGCGGCCTTCGCGCTAGCGCAGAAAATTAATGATCCGAAATTGAATTGTCCGCAGCCGCGTCTCGCCTTGGGGCTCGGGCTCGTGGGCCTTGCATCGGCGGCAATCGATATCTCGGATGGACTGCAGTCCGAACTGATGCATTTGCTAAACGGTGCCCAGAATCGTGCCGCGCAGCCGCAGCGCCTGCAGGCGAATTTGAATTGGCAGAAGCTGCCGCTTGGGCCATTGGTGAAGCAGGCCATTCAGGCAGGCAGACTGATGCCTCCACAGGCCGCAGGCATTGCGATTACCGGTGGTGATGAATACGAATTGCTCTTTGGAGCCTCTCCGCGTGAGCGGATACATCTTCAGGCGCTGGGCGAGCAGCTGAGCTTGGCGTTGACGCGAATTGGCAGTGTGGATTCGAGCGATCGGCCTGTTGTGTGCTGGCGGGATGCTTCAGGCCAGCCGCCCCCTGAAATTCTGCAGGACATGATTGCGCGTGGCGGATTCCGACATTTCTGAAAAGAGCGGGATTGCAGCCGCATCTTCTGCACAGTCCGTGCAGCGTGTTGGCCTGCTATCGCATCCTGCACACCTGATCTCGTTTGGATTTGGCTGCGGATTTTTCCCCTATGCACCCGGCACCATCGCAACGCTCTGGGCTTGGGTCGTATTTCTGATGATCGATCCGATCATGACCGACTTCTCATGGGCCGCACTGATCGCATCTGGCGTATTGGTGGGCGCAGTTGCCTGCACCGTGACCGGCCGCGCCCTAGGAAGGGCGGACGACGGATCGATGGTCTGGGACGAGATCGTAGCCTTCTGGCTTGTGCTGTGGATTTTGCCGAAGGCGAGTGACCCTGCCGGAATTCATGCCATGGGCCATGTGCCGGAGTGGTTGATTGAGGCGGTGGGATTTGTACTCTTTCGTTTCTTCGATATCGTGAAGCCGCCCCCAATTCGCACTATTGATCGTTTAAGCCGAGATGGCTGGGGCGTGATGCTCGATGATCTTGTTGCTGCGGCCTATACCCTGTTGAGTTGCGCCGTGCTGTTACGGCTTGCCCATTTGCTGGAGGCGTGGTGGCGCTAGGTCAAGCCGAGACGAGTCGTATCTCAGACAATCTGGCGCTGGTCCTCGGGCTGGCGGTTGGCCTTGGCCTGATCCGCCGGCGCAGTCGGCTGATGGTGGCCGAGTCCTGCACGGGTGGGCTGGCCGGCCACTGGATCACCGCGATTGCAGGATCAAGCCGATGGTTCGACGGGGGCGTAATCAGCTATGCAAATTCGGTAAAGCATGTCCTGCTCGGTGTCCAGTCCGAGACGTTGTTGCACAAGGGCGCGGTCAGCGTACAGACTGCTGCCGAGATGGCCCAGGGCATTCGCAGCCAGCATCGAAGGGTGCTGTCGGATCTGGTGAAACATATCCCCGAGCATCTATTTTCTTTTTCAATCACCGGCATTGCCGGACCCCAGGGCGGCCAGCCCGCCAAGCCCGTCGGTACGGTCTGTTTCGCCTGGGCGGGCCCGCAAGGCGTGCGGGCCGAGCAGCGTTTTTTTTCCGGGGATCGGGCGGAAATCCAACGGCAGGCCGCGGCCTGGGCAATGGCCGAGCTTTTTGGCCAGCTCTGTCGGACCTAGGTTTTGGGGGCTAGGTCTTTTCGCGGATGGCGGCATGAGCAGCCGCTTTCTAGAATGCCTCTACCCCTTGTAACCTGTTTTTATATACAGTAATATTTCCCCCATCGACCTGCCGGCTTCTAACCCCAATCACCCAAAGGATGCGCCCCCATGCAAGATAAACAAGACCCCAAAAACCGCGCCGAAAAAGCCAAGGCGCTGCAAGCCGCCCTGTCGCAAATCGAGAAGCAATTCGGCAAGGGCTCCATCATGCGCATGGGCGAGAACGATGTCGCCCCGGATATTCAGGTGGTTTCGACAGGATCTCTGGGCTTGGATCTGGCGCTCGGGGTTGGTGGCCTGCCCCGTGGCCGGATTGTCGAAATTTATGGCCCAGAGTCATCGGGGAAAACTACCCTAACACTTCAGGTCATCGCAGAGATGCAGAAGATTGGCGGCACTTGCGCCTTTGTGGACGCCGAGCATGCACTCGATACCCAATACGCTCAGAAACTCGGCGTTACCCTCTCCGAGTTGCTCATCTCGCAGCCCGATACTGGCGAGCAGGCCTTAGAGATTGTTGATGCCCTGGTCCGGTCCGGATCGGTGGATCTCATCGTCGTAGACTCAGTGGCTGCCCTCACTCCAAAGGCGGAGATCGAAGGCGAGATGGGGGATTCTCTTCCCGGCCTTCAGGCCCGTCTCATGTCGCAGGCCCTGCGTAAGCTCACCGCGAACATCAACCGCACCAATACCCTGGTGATATTCATCAATCAGATCCGCATGAAAATTGGCGTGATGTTTGGTAATCCCGAAACCACTACCGGCGGCAATGCGCTGAAGTTTTATTCTTCAGTTCGTCTCGATATTCGGCGGGTGGGCTCGATCAAAAAGGGCGAGGAGGTCACAGGCTCTGAGACCAAGGTGAAGGTCGTGAAAAACAAAGTAGCGCCGCCCTTTAAGTCGGCAACCTTCGACATACTCTACGGCGAGGGCATCTCCCGCGAGGGCGAGATCGTTGATCTGGGGGCGGAAAGTGACATCGTTGAAAAATCGGGCGCCTGGTACAGCTATAACGGCGAGCGCATCGGCCAGGGCAAGGATAATGCCCGCGAGTTTTTGCGCCAAAATTCGGATATCGCCCTGGAGATTGAAAATAAACTCCGCGAAAAATTTGGTGTAAACGCGCGTCCTGCAGGCGAGGCGCAAGCTGTCGCAGAGCAAGACTGATTCTCTTTCTTCAGCCGCCCTTCGGGCGAGGGTGGTGTCTGCCCTCGCCCGAAGGGAGCACTCCCGGCATGAGCTAGAGCAAAAATTTCTTCCGCTTGCCGAGAGCGCACAAGCTCTCGCAGAAATTCTCGATTCACTTCAGCAGCACGGCCTGCTGTCTGATGCCCGCTTCGCACAGTCGCTTGCACGCAGTCGTGGCGCACGGTTTGGTGTGCGCCGCATTGCATTTGAATTGCAGAACAAGGGGGTTGCCGAGCATCATGCCGCGGCTGCCATCGATCAGCTTTCTCAGACCGAATCTGATCGACTCCGAGAGGTCTGGCAAAAAAAATTTGGTTCGGCTCCGGAGTCATTTGAGCAGGCAGCTCGGCAGCAACGGTTTCTTCAGCAGCGCGGCTTCTCATCTTCGCTAATTCGAGATTTTTTTCGGGCGCTTTCCCGCCACCGCTAGCCGTTTCGGCCCCGTCCCTGCGCGATCTCGCAGGGCCTGCATGCTAAACTGGCCCGCAAAAAACGGGAGGCGGTTCAGCATGAAAATTCACGAATATCAGGGCAAGGAAATCCTGCGCAAGTATGGTGTCGCAGTGCCCCGCGGCACGCCTTGTTTTACGGTCGATGAGGCGGTCAAGGCTGCCCAAGGCTTAGGCGGGCCGGTCTGGGTCGTTAAGGCGCAAATTCATGCGGGCGGGCGCGGCAAAGGCGGCGGTGTGAAAGTTGCCAAATCGCTCGATGAAGTGAAGGCCTATGCATCAAGCATTCTGGGCATGCAACTGGTGACCCATCAGACGGGTGCCTCCGGACAAAAAGTTCGGCGCCTGCTGATCGAAGAGGGCGCGGATATCAAGAAAGAGCTCTACGTCGCTGTGGTCACTGATCGCGTGAGCCAACGGGTCTGTGTGATGGGCTCAAGCGAAGGCGGCATGGATATCGAAGAGGTCGCTGCCAGTCATCCCGAGAAAATTCATAAGATTTTTGTTGACCCTCTGACTGGATTATCTGATGCGCAGGCGGATGGTCTGGCGAGCAAGATCGGCATTCCTGCTGCATCCATTGGTCAGGCGCGCGCGGTTCTCAAGGGCCTGTATCAGGCCTTCTGGGAGACTGATGCCTCGCTGGCTGAGATCAATCCGTTGATTCTTACTGGCGATGGCAAGGTGATTGCATTGGATGCCAAATGGAATTTTGATTCGAATGCACTCTATCGGCATCCAGAGATTGTGGAGATGCGTGATCTCGATGAGGAGGATCCCGCAGAAATTGAGGCCTCAAAATATGATCTCGCCTACATTCAGCTCGATGGCAACATCGGCTGCCTGGTCAATGGCGCTGGACTCGCGATGGCCACCATGGACACCATTAAGCTCTACGGAGCCGAGCCCGCCAACTTTCTTGATGTCGGCGGGGGTGCATCTACCGAGAAGGTTACCGAGGCCTTCAAGATCATGCTCGGTAACCCGAAAGTGAAGGCGATTCTGGTCAATATCTTCGGTGGCATCATGCGCTGTGATGTGATTGCCGAAGGAGTGGTCGCGGCATCGCGGGCTGTGGGATTGAAGGTGCCGCTGGTGGTCCGCATGAAGGGCACCAACGAGGATCTAGGCAAGAAGATCCTTGCCGAATCCGGCCTGCCAATCATCACGGCCAACACCATGGCCGAGGCCGCGCAGCGCGTGGTGGATGCCACCAAAAAAGCATAAGCCCGGGAGCGCCAACTATGTCTATTCTGATTAATAAAAACACCAAGGTCATCACGCAGGGCATTACCGGCAAGACCGGCCAGTTTCACACCCGGATGTGTCGCGACTATGCCAACGGAAAAAATTGTTTTGTCGCTGGGGTAAATCCCAAAAAAGCCGGTGAAGATTTTGAAGGCGTACCGATTTACGCTTCAGTTAAAGATGCAAAGGCCGCCACTGGCGCAACGGTTTCTGTAATTTATGTGCCGCCTGCGGGCGCAGCAGATGCCATCTGGGAGGCGGTTGAGGCCGACCTAGATTTGGTGATTTGCATTACCGAGGGTATTCCGGTGCGCGACATGATGGTCGTGCGCAACAAAATGAAGGCCAACAACAAGCGGACCCTGTTACTAGGACCGAACTGTCCGGGTTTGATCACGCCCGATGAGATCAAGATTGGCATCATGCCGGGCCATATTCATCGTAAGGGCCGAATCGGAATCGTGTCGCGGTCAGGCACTCTGACTTATGAAGCCGTCGGCCAAGTCACCGAGCTCGGCCTGGGCCAGTCGTCGGCAGTTGGCATTGGGGGCGATCCAATTAATGGCCTAAAACATATCGATGTTCTCAAGCTGTTTAACGAAGACCCTGACACAGATGCGGTAATCATGATTGGCGAGATTGGCGGCCCGGATGAGGCTAACGCCGCCCAATGGGCCAAGGAAAACATGAAAAAGCCAATCATTGGATTTATCGCTGGTGTGACTGCGCCGCCGGGCAAGCGGATGGGCCATGCGGGGGCCTTAATTTCAGGCGGCGCTGATACCGCCCAGGCCAAGCTAGACATCATGGAAGCCTGCGGTATCCGTACAACTAAGAATCCCTCGGAGATGGGTAAGCTGTTAAAGTCCGTACTCTAATTTGGACACAACAACTCTGCCCTTATGCATTCCGACCCGGTCAAAAGCCGCACCATTCTTAAGACCATGGCCATCGTTGGCATTGCCGCGTTGTTGGTCGCAATGCTGATTCGATAAGGAACCCGCTTCATGGAGCTTTTTTCGGCTGAGTTTTTCTCTGCGCTTTTGGCCATCATCATCATTGATCTCGTGCTGGCCGGTGACAACGCCATCGTGATTGCACTGGCGGCACGCAATCTTCCTGAAAAAGATAAGAATCGCGCGATTATCCTCGGCACCATCGGGGCCATCGTGGTCCGCTCACTGATGACTGTTGGGGTGGTCTGGCTACTGAAGATCCCCGGTCTGATGCTGATCGGTGGGCTGCTGCTCGTCTGGATTGCAGTTAAGCTGATTGCTCCTGCAGATGGCGGCGACGAACACTCCTCTGCCGCGACGACCTTCTGGGGCGCCATGAAAACGATCATCATTGCCGATGCCGTGATGGGTGTGGATAACGTTTTGGCCGTTGCGGGTGCAGCCCACGGCAGTTTTCTGCTCGTCGTGCTAGGGCTGCTGATCTCCATTCCGATTGTGGTCTGGGGCAGTCGGCTGGTTTTAAAGCTCATCGAGCGCTACCCCGTCGTAATTTATATCGGCGGGGCAGTGTTGGCCTTTACGGCGGCAAAGATGGTGCTTAACGAACCCATTTTGAAGACCTGGGTCTCATCGCTTCCTGTCTGGATCTACTGGTTCATCGTGTTGGCCACTGTCGTTGGCTGCACTGCAGTGGGCGCCTGGTTAAAGGGCCGTCGCGGTAGTCCAGTCAGCTACGAGAAGTCCTGACTCAAATCTCAAGATTATCAATCAGCCGTGTCGCGCCGCAGCGCGATGCGGCGAGCACGACCAGCTGATTTGGTTCGACCAGGTCTTGGACCTGCGGCGCTTTCAGATCAATTCGCCGACGTACCGAAATATAGTCTGTGCTCCAGCCGCGATGGTTCAAAATCTGCATGGCTGCTGACTCAATCTCAATCACGTCATGCACGGTGATGCGGCTGGCCGATTGACCCTGGCGAATCCGATCGGCGACTTGATGCAGGGTTTTGGAGAGCCAGACCGCCTCCTGCCGCTCATCTGGACTGAGGTAGCGATTGCGTGAAGACATGGCAAGGCCATCGGACTCACGAATAGTCTCAGCAGGAATGATCTCTGTCGGAATTGAAAACTGGCTGCACATGCGGCGAATAATCATCAGCTGCTGATAGTCTTTTTTTCCAAAAACCGAGACCTGAGGCTGTACACATTGAAATAGTTTCATCACGACCGTCGTCACACCGATAAAAAATCCCGGCCGAAACTCGCCCTCTAGGATGTCACCCAGATCCTGGGGAGGGCTGATCCGGTATTCCTGAGGTACCGGATACATCTCGCGCTCATCGGGCGCAAACAATACATAGACACCTTCTTTTTCAAGCTTTGCGATGTCGTCTTCCAAGGTCCGCGGATATTTATCAAAGTCTTCGTTTGGGCCAAACTGCAGCCGATTCACGAAGATGGAGGCGACAACTGGATCCCCGTGATTTGCGGCGAGCCGCATCAGTGATAGATGGCCCTCATGGAGGTTACCCATCGTTGGGACAAACGCGGTACGCAGCTGTCCCCTGAGCTGAGCCCGAAGTTCGGAAATGCTACGGATAATTTTCATTTGAATTCAGTGAGCGTTGAAGAAGGCCCGACGTCCTTTGAAGCTAGCAATCTGGGCAATCAGGGTTTCAAAATCTTCATCGCGCCCAATCGGATTGAGCTGCTCGGTGTTAATAATTAGTAAAGGCGAAGACTCATAATGATGAAAAAAATGAATATACGCCTCAGAGAGCCGGCGCAGATAATCCTCGGACATGTTCTGCTCCATTGGAACCCCTCGCTGGCGGATCCTCTCAATGAGCGTATCAGCAGAGGCCTGCAGCAGAATCACCAAGTCGGGCGTTGGCGCCTGTGGCCGCTGGGCATCATAGATTTTCTGATACAGACTGAGCTCTTCGTCGGAAAGGGTCAGCCGCGCAAAAAGCGGATCCTTTTCGATCATGAAGTCACTCACAATGTTTTCGGAAAAAAGATCGCGCTGGGCGACTTCTCGCAGCTGATCAATGCGTTGAAAAAGGAAAAACAGCTGAGCGGGCAGTGCATAGCGGCTACTGTCGCGATAAAACTTAGCAAGAAAAGGATTCTCCTGTGGGGCTTCCATTAGCGGCACATAGCCAAAGCGCTCCGCAAATTTCATCGCTAAGCTGCTTTTGCCGACACCGATCGGCCCCTCGATGACAATCGAGCGAAACCGGCTGGCCCAGGGTGGCCGGGATGCCGTCAAAGTTACGGGCATATTCATGTCGCTATTGTCTCACCAGCGCTCTACTTGGCTGCGGGCCGACAACGAGAGCCGCGAAATCCAAGTTTCTGCGGATTCGAGCGTATCCGATTCCGGCGGACCGAGCTGGACTTCACGATTCAGTTCGCACAAAGGAATAAGTACAAAAGCCCTCAGATGGGCCCGCGGATGAGGCAGGATCAGTCGTGTTTCACAAATCCGCACCCCTTGCATTGCGAGCAGATCACAGTCCAGTGTGCGTGGCGAATTCCAGCCTGCGCGCGTGCGTCCAAATTCGAGTTCAATGGCCAGCAATAAATCCAATAGATCCGACGCGGAAAGCTCGGATGTGATTTCGATAACGGCATTGCAGTAGTCGGGCCCTGGAGCGTCGATGGGTACCGTCCGGTAAAGCGCCGAGGATTTCACGACTGTTATTCCAGGTGCTGCATCAATGCGTTTGATTGCTGATTGGCAGGCGAGATCAGGCTGGCCGAGATTTGCGCCCAGGCCAATGTAGGCAGTTATTGCGGTCATGTGGAATTGGTGGGTCCCGGACCGGCGGGCTCGGCACTCCCTGGCGTAGATCCAGGTTTGCGCCGCCGACGGCGTCGCGGGCTGCCAGCGGGCAGCCGATGCGATTTGGTCTGTGCAATCAGCTGGCTGCGCTCATCCGCGTCTGCATCAAGATAAGCCTGCCACCAGTGTGCAAGCGCTGCATCACATAGGCCAGCTTCTGCCCGCAGTAGCATGAAGTCATAGGCTGCACGAAATCGGATGTGTTCCATGAGCCGGGCGATAGTGGCGGGTTGACGCTTCTCAAAGCGAGGCTGCATCAGCCAAATCTCGCGCATATCCGAAACATAGCGTCGCTGGATTGCTAAGGCATCGAGTTGGGTTTCAATCACTTCATCGATGGCTGCATTAAGCGCAGGAATCAGGTGCTCGCCCTGGCCGTGACGTTGCAGCCAGCGCTCATTGACCAGATTCCACAATAAGGCGGCAAACAAAAATCCCGGTGAAACAGGCTTGCGGTCATGGATGCGCGCATCGGTGGCCTTAAGAGCCCGCGTTACAAAATCCAGGCCCCGCGGATCACGGTGCTCGAACACCAAATCCAGCAATGGCAGGCAGCCGTGATGAAGGCCCTCGGCCCTTAATTGTGTGAGGCCTTCTAGCGCATTGCCGGAATGCAGGAGCTTGAGCATTTCATCAAAAAGCCGCGCGTTGGGCACATTACGGATCAGGTCGGCCATCACTCGGATCGGGCGGCGAGTTGCCCGATCAATTTCAAACCCCAGTTTTGCTGCTAGCCGAACAGCCCGCAGCATGCGGACAGGATCTTCGCGGTAGCGATGCTCGGGATCTCCAATCATGCGCAGCACCCGGCTTTTGAGGTCCCTTACGCCATGGTGATAGTCCAGCACTTGATCACTGACTGGGTCGTAATACAAGGCATTAACAGTAAAATCTCGGCGTGTCGCATCCTCGTGCTGTTCGCCAAAGACGTTATCTCGGAGCACGCGTCCATGTTCATCGAGTTCAATATCGTCCGACTGAAGCGCACGAAACGTAGAGACTTCAATCGTCTCCGGACCAAACATCACATGGACTAGCCGGAATCGCCGTCCGATGATGCGTGCCCGTCGAAAACTGCGCTGAATCTGCTCAGGCTCGGCGTTTGTGGCGACATCAAAGTCTTTTGGCCGAATTCCGAGCAGTAGATCGCGAACGGCACCCCCCACTACATAGGCTTTAAAGCCAGCCCGCTGCAGTTCCTCGACAGTGCGGGTCGCCGCATTGGAGATCAGCCGTCGATCCATGCCTAGGCGGCTGCCTTTGTGAATCTCAGGCTCATGGGCAGGCGCTTTTGAGCGTCTCAGGGCCTTCATGGAAAGCCGGCCCGGGGCGAGTCGGGAGAGGTTTTTAAAGAGTTTACGAATCATCCGGGCCTAGTCGCCTGTGCTTTCGGTCCGATTGAACAGATCCAGAATATCCCAGCCCTGCGCTTGGGCGTGAGCCCGCAGCCGAGAATCGGGATTAACGGCCACAGGCGAGCCGACACGGGCCAATAAGGGCAGGTCATTCATGGAGTCACTGTAAAACCATGACTCAGAAAAATCGGTCAATCCCAGGCCCTGCAGGGCGAGCCACTGTTCGACCCGTGTCACTTTGCCTTCGCGAAAACTGGGCAGTCCGGAGGGCTTACCGGTGAAATTACCGTCGGTGCCGATTTCTATTTCTGTGGCGATCAGATGTTCGACATTAAATTCGCGTGCAATTGGACCGGTGATAAATGAGTTGGTTGCTGTCACGATGGCACAAAGCGCACCCTCGTGCTGGTGCTGCCGTACTAATTCACGGGCGGGCTGGCGAATCTGCGGCCGGATTACATCTCTCATAAATTCTTCGCGCCAGGCCAGCAGCTGCGACCGCGGATGCTGGGCGAGAGGCGCAAGCTGGAAGTCTAAAAATTCATAGATATCGAGTGTTCCCGCGCAGTACTGTGCATAGAAGTAGTCGTTACGCTGCGAATACCATTGGGCGTTGACGACATTACGATCGACTAGAAATTGTGCCCAAGAAACATCGCTGTCAATTGGCAGCAGGGTGTTATCAAGATCAAATAGCGCGAGCGCTTGCATATCAAGAACCCAGAAGCTCTTTTAAAAGTGGCAGTGTCGCAGGCCGCTGCCGAGATAGCGCCAGTTCGTTTAGTCCATCGACGATCTGCATCAGGCGTCCGAGATCCCGCGGCAGCCGGGTAAGCAGATAGCCGATAATCTCATCGGCCAGGGGCAGCCCCAGTCGCATCGCCCGCTCCCGCAGGGCGGCTCGTTTTTCTTGATCACTTAACTCCTGCAGTTCGAAAATGAGGCTCTGTCCCAGGCGGGTCCGCAAGTCATCGCGCAGCTGAAGATGCAGCGGCGCACAGGAGGCAGCGCAAACAATTCGGCCACCAACCTCCTGCGCGGCATTGTAGAGTTGAAAAACCTGGCTCGCAGCCTCGGCATGGACCTCATCTAAATGATCCAACAAGAGACAGGCCTGTGGCGGGGCTAACCGAAATTGCGAAAGGATCGGGCTTAGCGAGTCTGCGGCCTGCTGAGATTGTTTGGCGGCTTTTAAATCTAAATAAATTGCAGACTCCGGATGATCCTCGGCCCAGGCCCTCAGCCAGAAGGTCTTTCCACACCCCGGAGCGCCCCACAGAAACAGCGATGCAAAACCCGAGGACGGCTGCTCGATTAGAGCCGCCAGTGCACTTAAGGCTGCAGCGTTTCTTCCGATAACACCATCGGCAAGATGGGGCCTGGGTGGCTCCACGAGATTAAGGGGGATTTGCATCCTTGGGGCTTTGATCAGTTAAGACGACAAGTTCAATAAAATGTCGATTTTAGGAAGATTCTCCCTCATGAGCTCTGATCAGCGGGCAAAAGCCCCGGCCACTCCAATGACCTACCGAGATGCGGGGGTCGATATTGATGCGGGGGATGCCCTCGTGGATCGCATTAAACCGCTCGCACGGGCGACCATGCGGCCTGAGGTGCTTGCCGGGATCGGTGGCTTTGGCGCCCTTTTCGAGGTGCCGAAGCGGTTTAAGGACCCGGTGCTGGTCTCGGGGACCGACGGCGTAGGAACCAAGCTCAAACTAGCGTTTGCGCTCAGCAAGCATGACACCGTTGGCATTGATCTGGTTGCCATGAGTGTTAATGACATTCTTGTGCAGGGCGCCGAACCTCTTTTTTTTCTTGATTACTTTGCCTGCGGCCGGCTCGCAGTAGACACTGCGGCCAGTGTTATCGCGGGGATCGCAAAAGGCTGCGAGATTTCGGGCTGCGCTTTAATTGGTGGCGAGACGGCAGAGATGCCTGGCATGTACGCCGACGGTGAATATGATCTTGCCGGTTTTGCGGTCGGGGCGGTTGAACGCCCTCATATTCTTGACGGCCGACGGGTCGCGCAGGGTGATGTTGTGCTTGGCCTGGCCTCAAGTGGATTTCATAGCAATGGATATTCTCTGGTGAGAAAGGTCCTTGAGCACGTGTGCGGCCGGATTACGCTGCCGGCAGTCGATAGCGTTCGCATTGAGGGCGAGGACCAGCCGCTGTCCACGCTGGTAATGGCGCCCACTCGGCTGTATGTTCAGGCCATGCTTTCGGCCTTATCGGTGCACCGCGATCACATTAAGGCCATGGCCCACATTACTGGTGGCGGCCTCACAGGTAACGTACCCCGCGTGCTGCCCGAGCATCTCACTGCGGTTCTGCGGGAAGACTCCTGGACCATGCCAGCGGTGATGCGCTGGCTTCAGGCCAAGGGCAATATCGCCCGAGATGAAATGCACCGAGTCTTTAACTGTGGCATTGGAATGGTGGTCGTGGTGCAGGCTTCCCAGGCAGAGTCGATTGCGGCACATCTGACCTTACAGGGTGAGCGGGTCTATCGCATCGGAGAAATTCGTGCACGGGCTGAGGGCGAGCCTCAGACCATTATTCAGTAGTCACTTGTGGCGGTGCTGGCCGCGGTGCGGGGCAGATCGAGGCCTTTGCCCGCGTTAATGCAGCAGCATCGCCTCCCCACCACCAGGCCAGGCAGGCCTGATCTTGGCTGGCGATTGCCTGCTGGAAGCCAGACTCTAAATAGCTTCGGGCCTGATACTTGGACACCCCGAGTCCGATCAGTATTCCGGCAGCAAGACTAATAATCTGATCGCGCATCCGCGCAGACTAATCAGCCAGGATCAGCTCCTTACACAACTGACGTGCAGTCTGCTGTTGATCCCGAGGATCTAGCCGGGTGATATCACGAAATCCCCGCAGCCAGGTGATCTGGCGTTTCGCGAGCTGACGGGTTGCAGCAATTGCAGCGCTTACGAAGGCATCGTGGGAGGCGCGTCCCGCGAGATGATCCCAGGCCTGGCGATAGCCGACGCATCGCATACTTGGAAGTCCGCAATGAAGATCCCCTCGATGAAAGAGCGCGCGGACTTCATCTAAAAACCCCTGTGCGAGCATCAGCTCAAATCGGCTGCTGATGCGCTGATGCAGCCATGCCCGATCTTCGGGCTGCAGACCGACAACTTTCAAACGTTTGTTGGCCGACTGTCGAGTGCCGCGGGCAACGCTCTGGCTGATGAGCTTGGCCATACTCTGGCCCGTAAAGCGATAGAGTTCAAGCGCCCGAGAGATGCGCTGCGCATCGTTAGGGTTTAGCCGCTGGGCCGTCTCAGGATCAATGTCTGCCAGCTGTTGATGCAATGCTGGCCAGCCGAGGGCACGAGCCTCCTCAGCGATACGCGAGCGAATTTCAGCAGGCACGGTTGGCAAATCATCCAGGCCCTCGGAAAGCGCTTTGAAGTAAAGCATCGTGCCCCCCACGATGATCGGAATTCCTCCGCGGGCGCGAATTGCTTCTGCTGCCTTGCGTGCATCATTTACAAAGCGGGCTGCAGAGTAAGACTCCGCAGGATCGAGAATATCAATGAGGTGGTGGGGAACTTGCGCGCATTCGTCTGCAGTTGGCTTTGCCGTACCAATATCCATGCCGCGATAGATCTGCGCAGAATCCATGCTGATGATTTCAATCTCGGGAATTTCTTGGGCAAGCCAAAAGGCAAGGGAGGATTTTCCGCTTGCTGTGGGGCCTAAAAGACAAAGCATTAGAGGAATCAGGAGAGCTTTTGTGCCCGCGCCAGAGGCGGATTGGCGCGAAAATAACGCCGAATCCCTGCGATCAGGGCCTCGGCCATCTGCTGTTGATAAAGCTCATCGCGCAGTCGCGCCTCCTCATCGGGGTTGCTGATAAAAGCGGTCTCGACCAGGATTGACGGAATTTCGGGTGCCCGTAACACGGCGAATCCGGCCTGCTCCACGCGGGGCTTATGCAGTCCATTGACGCCGCCGATTTCAGTGAGCATGGCGCGGCCGAGTTTTAGAGAATCTTTGATTTGCGCAGTGGTTGACATATCCAAAAGCATCTCCGCCACTGAAGGATCTTTGTGACGGATATTGACTCCGCCAATCAGATCTGCGCTATTTTCTCGGTTGGCCATCCAGCGTGCGGCGCCGCTCGACGCGCCTTTTTCGGACAGCGCGTAGACCGATGATCCCCGTGCATTTGGCGAGATCCAGGCATCTGCATGAATCGAGACAAACAAGTCGGCCTGCACTCGGCGCGCCCGTCGTACCCGCATGTGAAGTGGCACGAAATAATCGCCATCTCGGGTGAGATAGGCCCGCATATTGGGCTCCTCGTCGATCAGTTGTTTCAGACGGCGGGCAATCGAGAGCACTACGTCTTTTTCAAAAGTGCCACGCTTGCCAATCGCCCCGGGATCCTCCCCGCCATGGCCGGGATCCAGCGCAATGGTCACCAGCCGACTGACCACCGGCTTGCGATCGGCCTTGCCTGTCGAGCGATTCTGCGCGGGGTCGGAGAGCTCGGGTGATCGCGCAACTGCAGGCGGCATCGCACGTTCACGCTCGAGCGTCGCGAGAAAACGAAACAGTGGATCCTCGTCTACGGTCGGATAGAGGTCCATGACCAGCCGGGCCTGATACTGCGCCACAGCAGGAAGGCTGAATACCTG
>RFRK01000250.1 GCA_009924525.1 Betaproteobacteria bacterium | reverse complement strand
TCCCAGGCGATGGAAAAAGTGGGCAAGGAAGGCGTGATTACCGTCGAAGACGGCAAGTCCCTGAACAACGAGCTTGATGTTGTCGAGGGCATGCAGTTTGACCGTGGCTACCTCTCGCCTTACTTCATCAACAACCCTGAAAAACAGATCGCTGTGCTGGATGATCCCTTCATTCTGCTGCACGACAAGAAGGTCTCCAATATTCGTGACCTTCTGCCCGTGCTGGAGCAAGTCGCCAAGGCTGGCCGGCCGCTCTTGATCGTTGCAGAAGAAGTCGAAGGTGAGGCCCTGGCCACCCTGGTGGTGAATAACATGCGTGGCATTCTGAAGACGGTCGCTGTGAAAGCGCCAGGCTTTGGTGATCGCCGCAAAGCGATGCTCGAAGACATGGCCATCCTGACTGGCGGCGTCGTCATCTCGGAAGAGACCGGCATGTCGCTGGAAAAGGCGACCTTAAATGATCTGGGCCGCGCCAAGCGTGTTGAAATCGGTAAAGAGAACACCACGATCATTGATGGCGCAGGTGATGCCAAAAACATCGAGGCACGCGTTAAGCAGATCCGTGTTCAGATCGAGGAAGCCACCAGCGACTACGACCGCGAGAAACTCCAGGAGCGTGTTGCAAAACTCGCTGGCGGTGTTGCCGTGATTCGTGTCGGTGCTGCTACTGAAGTCGAGATGAAAGAAAAGAAAGCCCGTGTGGAAGACGCACTGCACGCGACCCGCGCTGCTGTGGAAGAGGGCATCGTGGCAGGCGGCGGTGTTGCGCTGCTGCGTGCACGCGCCTCAGTGGCAGTCAAGGGCTTAAACCCAGACCAGGAAGCGGGTATTAAGATCGTGATGCGTGCAGTGGAAGAGCCGCTGCGCCAGATCGTGGCCAACTGCGGCGAAGAAGCCAGCGTGGTCGTGAGCAAAGTGCTTGAGGGCAAAGGCAGCCACGGCTACAACGCTGCCTCGGGTGAATATGGCGACATGCTCGCCATGGGTGTGGTCGATCCCACCAAGGTCACCCGGACTGCGCTTCAAAATGCAGCATCGGTTGCATCACTCATGCTCACCACCGACTGCATGGTGGCAGAGGCTCCTGCCGAAGAGAAGGCTGGCGGCGGAATGCCTGGCGGCATGGGTGGAATGGGTGGAATGGGCGATATGGGAATGTAATTCCCACATTCGGATTGCGCCGGGAGCGCTGCCCACATGGGAAAGTGATCCCGGTTGCATTGAATGTCTCCTTTGTCTTGAGCCCCGCGGCAACGCGGGG
>RFRK01000249.1 GCA_009924525.1 Betaproteobacteria bacterium | reverse complement strand
GGGCCATCGTAAAGAAGATTGTGTTCAATCACCGAGCGCACGACCGCAGCAGTATTTTCTGGCCGCAGTGTCAGCTGCTCACCATTTAATGCATCGGTGAAGGTATACATCTCTTTTTCAACGATGTCAGTGACCTCGCCGATGCCGCGTACGAAAAGCGCAGTGGGCTCAAGAATCGGTGTGCGAATGGCGCGGTAGCCATACTGTCGAAAGACTTCCGCCACTCTGGACTCGACCCACTCCCACAGGCCCGACTGATCGGGCAGAAGATCGTTCATGCCTTTGACGCCGGTGAGTTTTTCTTTGGCCATAGGGTCTCGTCATCGCGAGGGCGTTAGGCCCGTGACGCTCCGCCAAATCGTTTCTCTACATAATCCGCAACAATCGCCTGGAACTCTTCTGCGATGCGCTCGCCTTTCAGCGTGACGCTCCGCTCGCCATCAATAAACACTGGCGCAACCGGCTGCTCACCCGTGCCTGGCAGGCTGATACCAATATCGGCATGCTTACTCTCACCAGGACCGTTCACCACGCAGCCCATCACCGCCACGGTGATGTTCTCAACGCCGGGGTATGTTCTTTTCCAGTCCACCATCTGATCGCGCAGATAGCCTTGAATCTTTGCAGCCAACTCCTGAAAAAATGTCGACGTAGTGCGGCCGCAACCCGGGCAGGCTACCACCATCGGTGCAAACGCCCGAAGGCCCATCGACTGCAGAATTTCCTGAGCAACGATGACTTCCTGCCGGCGATCCCCATTGGGCTCAGGAGTCAGCGATACGCGAATCGTGTCGCCTATGCCCTCTTGAAGTAAGACTGCGATCGCAGCGGTCGAAGCCACAATGCCTTTGCTGCCCATGCCGGCCTCGGTCAGGCCAAGATGCAGCGGGTAGTCGCAGCGTGCCGACAACGCCCGATAGACCGTGATCAGATCCTGAACACTACTGACTTTCGCTGACAGGGTAATGCGATTGCCCGGCTGGCCCCACTTTTCTGCCAGCTGTGCGCTCTCGATGGCGGAAGTCACCAACGCCTCGCGCATCACTGCCTGGGCATCCCAGGGCTCAGCGCGTTTGGCGTTTTCATCCATGAGGCGGGCAAGAAGCTCTTGATCAAGGCTGCCCCAATTCACGCCAATGCGAACCGGTTTGTCGTACTTGCAGGCAATCTCAATCATCGCGCCAAATTGATGATCCCGTTTCGCGCCCCGCCCAACATTGCCTGGATTGATACGGTACTTGGAGAGCGCCTGGGCGCAATCGGGAAACTCAGTCAGCAGCTTATG
>RFRK01000248.1 GCA_009924525.1 Betaproteobacteria bacterium | reverse complement strand
ATCAGCCAGGCCATCATCACGCAGCTGGTCTCTCGCGTCCGCCTCTGGGCCTTGGCCAAGGCGATCAAGCGCGGAGACCTCACTCCGCCCCGCGGCATGGATCGCTGGTGGGATGTTGCTTTTCATACTCCTAAAAAGTCCACCATAGACGCAGGGCGCGACAGCCTTGCTGACCGCGAGGATCTTAAGATGGGAATCAGGACCTTGGCGGACATTGCCGGCGAGCGAGGAGAGGATTGGCAGGATGTTCTGGACCAAAGAAAAATTGAGAAAGCTTACGAATCCGGAGGGGAGGTAAAAGCCGAGCCGCTTATCACAAGCATTGGAATCGGAGGTGCTCAGGCTTTAAGCTCAATCATCCAGCAAATCGGTCAGGGACTGATCACGCCCACCCAAGCTGAGACAATCTTGGTGTCTGTTTTTGGAATGACGACCGAAGCGGCAAGAAAAATTGCTCAGGATGCCGGCGTAAAAAAGACAGAGCAGCCAGCAAGCATTCCGAGGGATAATTCCCAAGCACCGGATGAGCAGCAGGTTTCACCTGATGATAAAAATACCGCTCCTTCAGAACAGCCTGAGCAGGAGCCCGAGCTGAGTCAGCCCACCGCCACCGTGACCATGCAGGCTCCAGTTGAGCTAAAAGCCGATCCAGCGCCTGCCGCAGTTTTGACCGAGGCTTTCACCATGAAAGACGATCCGGATCTGGAGCTGACCGATAAAGAGCTCAACATGGTGGCCAAGGCCATCGGCCTGAAAAACAAAGCCTCAAAGAAAAAGAAAAAGAGTTAGTTGACGCGCCCGGCCAGCGTATGGCCGAAAAGAAATTCAAGGGCATCTCCGTCATTACCGCCGGCCCCGCCCTGGGTCATGGAATGGTCATCGACGCCGAAACCCTTAACCAGGTCGTCGAAAAAGGAAACGAAGCCGGGCAGGTGAAGGTCCTGTCAGACCACAGCTCCAGCGTCTCCAACATCATCGGCTATCTGGAAAACTTTGGCCTGGATGGCGGCCGCGTCCGAGCCGACCTGACGCTTTTTGAAAGCCACGAAGGTTTTGCCTATTTCAGCGAGCTCATCAGCACCCTGCCTGGCCAGATTGGTTTTTCCATCAGCTTTAGCGGGGTGCCTCGCGAGGCGGCGGATGGCACGCAGCTGGCAGACGTTCAGACCCTCTTTTCCGTGGACCTGGTGACATCCCCAGCCGCCAACCCCACCGGAGTTTTCCACGCCCGGGTTGACAGCAAACAAAACGCCGTGACCAAAACATCACAGGTTGAAGAGACCAAGCTAG
>RFRK01000247.1 GCA_009924525.1 Betaproteobacteria bacterium | reverse complement strand
GGCTTTGGGATCAAACTTCTTGATCTCCATTTTCTCGGGCATGGTTTTCTTGTTTTTTGTCGTGGTGTAGAAATGGCCGGTGCCCGCAGTGGACTCCAGCTTGATCTTTTCGCGGCCGCCTTTTGCCATGGTCGTTCCTGGTGAAGAGGTTGTCGGTTAGTTCAGAGGGCGTTCTTGGCCCGGAGATCAGCAAGCACCGCGTCGATACCATTCTTGGTGATGGTGCGGACAGCGGCAGGGGTCACGCGCAGGCGCACCCAGCGGTTTTCGCTCTCAACCCAGAAGCGCTTGTACTGCACGTTCGGCATAAAGCGACGCTTGGTTTTGTTGTTCGCGTGGGAGACGTTGTTCCCCACCATGGGGCCTTTCCCCGTGACTTGGCATACGCGTGCCATGATGTTTCCTTTAAAAATTCTGTCTTGGCCGAATTTCGGCAAAGACTCGGATTTTATGAGAAAACAAGGACTTAGGTCAAACTCGGCCAACGAATAAGGGCTGGCCAGCGGCCTTAATTAAGCTTCCCCAGCCCGAAGAGTCTGATCGCCCGCGACAATGAGGTGATCCAGTAGGCGAATATCGAGGACCTCCAGGCTGCGCCTGAGCTGAGTGGTCAATAATTGATCAGCACGACTAGGCTCGGCAGTGCCCGAAGGGTGGTTGTGGGCAGCCACCACCGCCGCTGCGTTCAGTTGAAGCGCCCTGCGGGCGACTTCTCGTGGGTAGACGCTGGTCTGGGTGAGCGAGCCAGTGAAGAGTTGCTCAAATCGGATAAGCCGATGACGGGTGTCAAGGAACATTACGGCAAAGACTTCCTGGTGCAGCCCACCCAGGCGGTCGACCAAAAAGCGGCGGGTGTTCTCCGAATTCACGACCAGCGGACGATCTTGAAGCGCCTCTGCCGAGGATCGTTTTGCCAGCTCCCGGACCGCTTGAAATAGAGCGAACTTTGCACGCCCGACACCCGATTTCCGTTGGAGCTGCTCCCAGGGTGCAGATAGGGTCGCCGAAATGCTGCCGAATTCTTTTAGAAGCTCTTGTGCGAGTGCGGCAACAGGTTTGCCCGGCTGTCCGGTGCACAAGAGCAGGGCGAGCAATTCGGCATCTTCGAGGCTCTGGGCGCCTCGGGAAATTAGTTTTTCTCTCGGTTGCTGCATGGGCTGCGCCTAAAATGCATGACTATTCCTTTCTTTGGCTGCGGCCGCTATCCGCCATGTCGACTAATTCTGATGCCAATCAAGCGCGCGAGGGGATCCATCCGCCATGTCGACTAATTCTGATGCCAATCAAGCGCGCGAGGGGATCCA
>RFRK01000246.1 GCA_009924525.1 Betaproteobacteria bacterium | reverse complement strand
TAGTCGCAGCCGAAGCGTGAGAAGTCGTGGGAGTAGATCCGCTCATTTCTGGGTACCAAAGAGTCCAGCGGGTTTAAACATCAAAACAATCGCCATGATGATGAAAATCACCGTGTTTGAGGCCTCGGGGTAGAAGACTTTCGTTAAGCCCTCGATAATGCCCAGGCCAAAGCCAGTGACAATCGCACCCATAATCGACCCCATACCACCAATCACCACCACCGCGAACACCACAATAATGAGATCGGCACCCATCAGCGGGTTGACCTGGTAAATCGGTGCCGCCATCACGCCAGCAAAGGCGGCAAGTGCCACACCAAAGCCGTAAGTCAGCGTAATCATGCGCGGCACATTGATGCCGAAGGCCTGCACCAGCTGCGGGTTCTCAGTGGCAGCGCGCAGATAGGCGCCCAGTTTCGTGCGCTCAATGACATACCAGGTCGCAAGACAGACCACCAAGGAGACCACAATCACCCAGGCCCGATAGTTCGGCAGGAACATAAAGCCCAAGTTTTGTGCGCCCTGAAGCTCCTGCGGGATGCGATAAGGCAGGCCCGAGGAGCCGAATTCATTTCTAAAGAGGCCCTGAATAATCAAGGCAAGGCCAAAGGTTAGAAGCAGTCCATACAGATGATCGAGCTTATAGAGCTTAGAGAGCATGGTCCGCTCAATGATCACGCCGGTAATTCCAACGATCACCGGTGCAAACGCAAGTGACCACCAATATCCAATGCCCAGTTTATTGAGCAACAAATAAGCGCAGAAGGCGCCCAGCATGTACTGGGCGCCGTGCGTGAAGTTAATGATATTCAGCAGACCAAAAATCACGGCCAGGCCAAGCGAGAGCAGCGCATAAAACGAGCCATTAATCAGCCCGATGAGCAGCTGCCCAAACAGGGCCTGTGAGGGAACGCCAAAGATTTCCATCTTTTAGCGCTCCTTTGCCGTGAGTTGATTCATCACAACTTTCCTTGCGCCGGAATTACTTCACCAGCGGACAGCCGCCCTCGCTCATCGGGCGGAATGCCTGATCAGCCGGGATGGTGGCGCGGATCTTGTGATAGTCCCAGGGTGCTTTGGACTCCGAGGGCTTTTTCACTTCCACAAGGTAAGCCGGGTGAATCTTGCGGCCATCCTGACGGATCGAGCCCTTACCGAATAATGGATCTTCGGTTGGCATCGACTTCATCTGGGCAATCACCTTGGTGCCGTCATCAGTCTTGCCAGCCTCAACCGCTTTCAGATAGTGCAGTACTGCCGAGTACACGCCCGCATGGACCATGGTGGGGTGAATGCCTCGGTTACCAGC
>RFRK01000245.1 GCA_009924525.1 Betaproteobacteria bacterium | reverse complement strand
CTGCCAGTTCACCGACCCCTTTCAAACAGTCAGCGGCAAATCTGCAATCCGACGCGTCTACTCAGAAATGTTCGCCCATCTTCATGAGCCAAAATTTCGCGATGTACACATCATGGGCACCACCACGGGCGCGGCGACTGAGGTCGTGATCGGCTGGACATTTGAGTTTGCGGTTAGCCCTGGGAAGCCACTGCAGCGAGTGCTGGGCTGCAGCCGGCTGCGCTTAAACGCCCATGGGAATATCCAAAACCATACTGACTTCTGGGATGGATCCCGGCTGATGCAGGCATTTCCTGTCATCGGGCCGGTGATTGGCTGGCTGAGGCGGAAAATCGCCCACCCTAGCAGCGGTTGACCTTACAATCAGGCGTCTTTTTTTACCGCACCAAACGACAATGCGTACGCCCCAGCCCTCCGAGATGCTCTACCCAGAATTGTTTCGGGCCTTTGAGCGTGTCCGCTGGGACCTCGAGCGGGACATTCGATGGGATGCATTTGACCCAAGGCTTCTCTCTGAAGAGCAGGCCCAGACGATCAAGATGAATGCCATCACAGAGTGGGCTGCTCTGCCGGCTACAGAAATGTTTCTTCGAGACAACCGGCATGACAGCGATTTTTCCGCCTTCATGTCGATCTGGTTTTACGAAGAGCAAAAGCATTCGTTGGTTTTAATGGAATATCTTCGCCGCTTTCGACCCGACCTGCTGCCCTCTGAGGAAGAACTCCATGCCGTACGATTCGAGTTCGACCCGGCACCCGCACTTGAGACGCTGATGCTGCACTTCTGTGGCGAAATTCGTCTGAATCATTGGTACCGCTGCGCAGCGGAATGGCACACTGAGCCCGTCATTCGACAAATCTACGAAACCATCGCCAAAGACGAAGCCCGCCATGGTGGCGCCTATCTGCGCTATATGAAGAAAGCCCTCGTGACGACTGGCGATGCGGCGCGAAATGCATTCGCAAAAATTGGCGTGCTAATGGCCAGCGCCCGCAGAACATCGCAGGCGCTGCATCCCACGAATCTGCATGTCAATCAAGCACTCTTTCCCAACGACACCGTGCAGAGCAGAACACCAGAACCCGGCTGGCTGGAGCGCTGGCTCGATCAACAGATTCGGTTCGACGCGACGTGGGAAGGCAAGGTCGCCGAACGCATTTTGCATAATTTGTCGCTGCTCTTTGACCAGACCTTCAGCTCAGTGCAGGAGCTGAATCGCTATCGAAAATCCTTGGCGGCCTGAACGCTGTGAATTCGGCCCCCGAATTCGAATCAAAACTCGTACCGCCACAGGATCTAATGCTTCAGGCCGC
>RFRK01000244.1 GCA_009924525.1 Betaproteobacteria bacterium | reverse complement strand
CTGCCCGATGCAACGCGTCAGCTCTGGAAAACTGCAACCGGCATTGAAATTACCGATGGCATTGGCGGCACCGAGGTCATTCATATTTATATTGCAAGTGCCGGCAAGCAGGTCCGCCCAGGCTTTATTGGTCAGGCAATTCCAGGCTATATCGCGCAGATCGTTGATGATGACATGCAGCCCGTTGCGGCAGGCACACCTGGCCGGTTAGCAGTGCGCGGACCAACCGGCTGCCGCTACCTCGATGACCCGCGTCAGAAAGACTATGTCAAAGACGGCTGGAATCTTCCGGGCGATACCTTTGTCATGGATCGCGATGGCTACTTCCAGTATCTCGCTCGCAATGACGACATGATTATTTCTGCGGGCTACAACATTGCGGGTCCCGAGGTCGAAGGCGCATTACTTCAACATCCTGCGGTCGCCGAATGTGGTGTTGTCGGCGATCCGGATGAAGAGCGTGGCCAAGTCGTCACCGCCTATGTTGTGCTCAAAACAGGCCATGAAGGCAATGCGGCCATGATTGAGGCCCTGCAAGACTTCGTAAAAGCCAATATTGCGCCCTTCAAGTACCCACGGCGCGTGCACTTTGTCACCAGCTTGCCGCGTACAGAGACTGGCAAACTCCAGCGCTTCAAACTTCGGCAGATGAGTAAAGGATAAATATATGTGGAATGTATTGCAGCCGCCAGGCTGGGTTCAGCCCAAGGGCTATTCGAACGGCATCGCGGCCCGTGGTCGCCAGATTTATGTCGCGGGCATGATCGGCTGGAACGAAAAAGCTGAATTTGAGACCGACGATTTCATTGGCCAATGCCGTCAGACCTTGCGTAATATCGTGCAGACACTGGCCTGTGCGCAGGCCGGGCCGCAGCATATTGTTCGGCTGACCTGGTATGTCAAAGACAAACATGAGTATCTTTCGCGTGCAAGAGAGCTTGGCACGGTTTATCAAGAAATCATCGGCCGACACTATCCCGTAATGGCGCTGGTACAGGTCGCCGATTTGGTCGAGGATCGGGCGAAAGTTGAAATTGAAGCGACTGCGGTTGTTCCCGACTGACTGGAGGGCCTGTGCTCGGCTGCCGGTGAAGGCATTCGGGCGGCAGCCGGCGGAAAAAGTGCCGCCATGACCCTGCTTCGGGGTTTCGCCTAGATCCCAGAAGCCCGACTTTCAGGTTCAATTTTGAAGTGCATTTTAATGAGGAGACGTCAATGAAAGCTTTACCAATTAAATCGGCGGTCTTGGCCTGCATGCTCAGCCTTGGCAGCCTTGGGGTACACGCCCAGAGTCAGCCGCTAAAGATCGGCTTTATCGGCAC
>RFRK01000243.1 GCA_009924525.1 Betaproteobacteria bacterium | reverse complement strand
AATGGAGATCCCGGCCTCAATTGCCGGAAAGATCGTTGAGCTGAAAGTCAAACTCGGCGATAAAGTCTCCGAAGGCTCCGTGCTTGCACTGATTGAAGCCGCCGGTGCCGCTCAGGCAGCGCCAGCCGGGTCGGCGCGCAGCGAGTCAAGAGAGATTTCGAGCGGAGCGCCGAGCTCGGCTGGCGCTGCTGTTGCCCAAATGGCCGAAGCAGCAAAAGTTATTGAATCCATGTCCGCGCCTCCACCCACATCGATCGGACCGGCCCATGTATCGCCCATCGATGACGGTCATGTGGTCAAGCCCCACGCTTCACCAGCGGTCAGAATGTTTGCCCGCGAACTCGGTGTTGATCTAACAAAAGTCCGTGGCACCGGCCCAAAACAGCGGATCACCATGGAGGATGTGCGCGGCTATGTGAAAGGCGTGATCGCATCTTCGAATGCGCCCGCTGCGGCGGGTGATGGGGCAGCCCTCGGCCTGATACCGTGGCCGAAGGTTGATTTTGCGAAGTTCGGCCCGATTGAGCCAAAGCCGCTTTCGCGAATCAAAAAGCTTTCTGGTGCGAATCTGCATCGTAACTGGGTGATGATTCCGCATGTTACGAACAATGATGAAGCAGATATTACTGATCTTGAGGCCTTTCGGGTCTCTCTGAATAAAGAAAGTGATCAGACCGGCGTGAAATTCACCATGCTGGGGTTTTTAATCAAGGCCGTGGTTGCAGCGCTGAAAAAACACCCGGAGTTCAATGCCTCGCTTGACGGTGATCAGCTGGTGTATAAGCACTACTATCACATCGGCTTTGCGGCCGACACACCGAATGGTCTGGTTGTGCCGGTATTAAAGGATGCTGATAAGAAGGGCCTGTCGGAAATCGCGAAAGAGACTTCGGAGCTTGCCAAGAAGGCCCGCGACGGAAAGCTCTCTCCTGCAGATATGCAGGGCGGAACCTTTTCAATTTCTTCTCTAGGCGGCATCGGTGGCACCCACTTCACGCCGATTATCAATGCGCCTGAAGTTGCGATCCTTGGGGTATCGAAGTCTTATTACAAGCCGGTCTGGAATGGCAAAGAGTTCGTGCCACAACTGACCCTGCCATTGTCGTTATCGTATGACCACCGCGTGATTGATGGCGCTGCAGCCGCTCGGTTTAACAACGTGCTGCGGTCATTGCTGGGCGACTTCCGTCGCGCAGTCCTCTAATTCGGAACGGGAGACCACGCATGGCAACTGTTGAGCTCAAGGTTCCGGATATCGGGGACTTCAAAGATGTTGAGATCATTGAAGTATTGGTCAAACCAGGCGATGACATCAGTGTTGAG
>RFRK01000242.1 GCA_009924525.1 Betaproteobacteria bacterium | reverse complement strand
GCCGATGAGCTTAACCTGCCGTATGTGCCATCGTGGGGTAACTTTCTGCTCATCAAAATGGGTGATGCGGCTGATGCCGGCATGCAGGTCTTTCAGGCGCTGCTTGCCAAGGGCGTGATCACCCGGCCTGTTGCGAACTATGGCCTGCCGCAGTGGCTAAGAATCTCAGTGGGTACGCGCGAGGAAAATGCGAAGTGCATTCAAGCCATGCGGCAGGTGATCGCTGCGGCATCCAAGCCTTAGCGCTGGCAGCACCTCCATCATGGCATCGACTGCTTCTCTTGATGTGCTTGCAATTGTGGGCACGGGCTTTATGGGTGCCAGCATTGCGGCAGCCGCCAAGCGGCGGGGAATCGCTAACCATGTGATTGGTATCGATCGCCAGTCCGCCCAGCAGGCTTTATCGTTGGGCCACATTGATGCCCAGGCAGAGTCGATTGCGCAATTGCCGCAGCTTTGCTCGCAGCGCTTAGCTCAAAACGACCGCTTTGCAATCGCAATCGTAATTGCCAGCCCAGTCCATACTTACAGCCAGATTTTTTCCGAGCTATCGAATCTCTCGCAGATGCTTAAAGCCAGCCAAGCAATTACCTGGATCACGGATATTGGCAGCACCAAGTCGGGTGTTCTTAAGGCCGCAAATAACCTTGGCAATCTTGCAAGCGCATTTGTTTCATCTCACCCCATGGCAGGCTCCGAAAAGCATGGCCCTGCCGATGCCCGCGCGGATCTCTTTCAGTCAGCCCGGGTACTGATCAGCCGGCTGCCGCAGTCCACTGACAATGCTGTGGCTGCAGTTGAGGACTTCTGGATCACCCTTGGTGGCCAGCCCAGTCTTTTGCCGATTGAAGAGCACGATGAGCTCTTAGCGGCGATCAGTCACCTTCCACATGCAGTGGCTTACTCGCTTGCTGGGGTGCTCGCGGGCTCGCCACTTGCAGGCGCAGCGCAGGCGCTTCATGGCGGGGGCTTGCGGGACACCACCCGTATCGCAGCCTCATCGCCTGAGCTTTGGGCGGATATTTTTCTAGATAACCGAGAGCAGCTGCTTGCTGCCTGGTCGGAGTGGTCTTTACATGTCGAGGTCACATGTCGAGGTCATGCATAAGGCACTCGAGGCCGCAGACCGCGAAACACTCATCGAGCTTTTGCAGCAGGCAAGTCACTGGCGTAAAGGCTTTCAGTGAGCATTTATCCGAAGTCCATCGCCTTAACACCCCGTAAGGCTGCAGTGGGTGAGGTGATCCTGCCGGGCAGTAAAAGCATCTCAAACCGCATGCTGCTTTTAGCAGCGCTGGCTAACGGCACCACCGAGCTATCCAATTTG
>RFRK01000241.1 GCA_009924525.1 Betaproteobacteria bacterium | reverse complement strand
GGTATTACAAAGGGTCTCAGCGGCGACTCGAGAGCGCGGATCCTGGGCCAAGATGGCATCCAAGATGGCGTCTGAAATCTGATCGGCAACCTTATCGGGATGGCCCTCGGATACAGACTCCGAGGTGAAATAGAAACTCTTTGACACGATACCTCCTGGGTAATGACTCTCTAACCGCGGCGCTTCAGCGTTTTGAGCCCGACTGCAGAACGAATTACGGGAGGCAGACGCTTTAGCGGTATTGTGTGGACAACACGTAAACTTCGTATTGCCCCTCGCCCCGCAAGTTGTGAATTAAATCGGCGATTCGGAGACTATAAATCAGATGATCTTGCTGTTCAAAATTCTGGCCCGCCTGCCGCTGCCATTTCTGCGACTGATGGGCCTGATTTTGGGCTGGGTGATCTGGGGATGCTCTGGCCGTTATCGTGCGATGGCCCGTGAGGCCCTGGCCCTTGCGGTGCGCGGTGGCCCGCTTTCTGGCGCTGCCAGCCGGATCTCGCAGATTGAGCGCCAGGCCATTGGCCATGCGGGCCTGCTGGTCACAGAGTTGCCGGCAATTTGGTGTGATCCGCATCGGGCACAGCAAGTGAAGGTGGTGGGTCTGGACCCCGTGCTGCGAGCCCTTGATGCGGGCCGTGGTGCGATTCTGCTAACCCCGCATCTTGGTGCCTTCGAGCTCTCGCCGCGGGCGTTCGCCATACATCGGCCAATCACGGTGCTGTATCGACCCGCCCGACAACGCCTGCTGCGCAACATGATGGAGGCCCTGCGTCCGACCCAGAATTTGCTGACCGCCCCTGCGGATGCCTCGGGTGTTCGAATGCTGCTGCGTGCCTTACGCCGAGGCGAAGCCATTGGCATGCTGCCCGATCAGGTGCCTGCACAGGGCGAGGGACTTTGGGCTCCTTTTTTCAGCCGACCTGCATACACCATGGTGTTACCGATTCGACTCGCCCAGACGACCGGCGCACCCATTTTCTGGGCATTAACCCTGCGAACTTATGATGGATGGCGCATTGAAATTGAACAATGGAAACCTTCTTTCGACCTTTCGAACGCACCGTTGGCTGAGGCCGTAGCTGGGATGAATCAAGCGCTTGAATCTCAGATTGAGCGGGCACCAGAGCAATATTTATGGGCTTATAACCGTTTCAAGGTTCCGCGAGGCGTGTCAGCGCCAGACTAGAGGGCAATGGCCGTTAGATAATCCGAGGCAATGAAGCTGACCTTTACCAAAATGCAAGGCGCTGGCAATGATTTCGTCGTTATTGATGCCACCTCCATCGCACTGACTTTGTCGGCTACGCAGTGGCGACAGATTGCTGATCGG
>RFRK01000025.1 GCA_009924525.1 Betaproteobacteria bacterium | reverse complement strand
CAACTCTCGGCCTGGCCAGCGTTGTTAATTAGGATCGAAATGGGGCCCAGCTTTTCGGCGGCTTCCTGCAATGCATTCTGCATGCCGGCATGATCAGTCACATCGACTGCGACGGTGTGATGCTCAGCGGAGCCCGTTAATTCTGCGGCCAGTGTCACAAGGGGCTGCATGCTGCGGCCGATCAATGTGAGCCGTGCCCCGGCATCGGCCAGTGTGTGGGCGATGGCGGCCCCAATGCCGCGGCCCGCACCCGTGATCACCGCATGCTGGCTCTGAAGATACGAGGAGATCATTTGCTTGTTGCGCTGGCCAGTGCTGCAGCCCGCTCAAAGTTCGTTTCGAGCTGAGATTTGCCAGCCAGATATTGATGCGGCCAGTCGATGCCACGAAAGCCAATGCGTGCGGCCTCGGTCAGTGTCCAGGCGGGATTAGCTAAATGCGGGCGCGCTACCGCACAGAGATCGGCCCGGCCCGCAGCAATGATGCTGTTGACATGATCTGCTTCGCTGATTGCACCCACTGCAATGGTAGCGATACCCGCCTCCTGACGAATTCGGTCCGCAAAGGGCGTTTGATACATACGGCCATAGGTTGGTTTTTGCGCCGGACTGACCTGGCCCGAGGAGCAGTCAATCATGTCGGCGCCAGCAGATTTAAATGCTTTTGCAATCTCCACGGCATCGGCAGGTGTGATGCCGCCTTCCACCCAATCATGGGCCGAGATCCGCACACTGATCGGCAAATGATCAGGCCACGCTGATCGGACTGCTGAAAATACCTCGAGCGGAAAGCGCAGGCGATTCTCTAGGTTTGCGCCATAGTCGTCAGTTCGATGATTGGTAAGCGGTGAAATAAAAGCCGACAGCAGATAGCCATGTGCGCAGTGGAGTTCTAGCCAGTCGAATCCGGCCCGCGCCGCCCGCAGGGTGCAATCCACAAATTGCTCAATCAGATCCTGCATCTGGGCTTTTGACATGGCCTGCGGAAGTACTCCGTCGGGCAGATAGGGAATGGCGGAGGCCGACATCAGCGGCCAGTTTTTTTCCGGCAGGGGCCGGTCCATCCCTGTGTGTTCCCACGGCGCATTGGTGCTGCCTTTAGGCCCTGAGTGGCCAATCTGAATACCGATCTTGGCATCGGTTTCCCGGTGTACCCAGTCCACGATTCGGCTAAAGGCCTGCTGCTGGGCGTCATTCCAGAGGCCGGGGCAGCCAGGTGTGATGCGGCCCTCGGGGCATGGAGCGGTCATCTCCACCATAACGAGGCCGGCGCCGCCCAGGGCCCGTGCGCCGAGATGGACAAGGTGGAAATCCCCCGCAACACCATCGATCGCAGAGTATTGGGCCATTGGCGAGACCACTACTCGATTTTTCAGGCGGACTGAGCGAAGTTGATAGGGCGTAAACATTGGGGGAATCGCATCTGCAACGGAGCTTTGGGCCCGGGTCGCAAACCACTGTTCGTAGCCCTCGAGCCATGCCGCATCTCGGAGCCGCAGATTCTCATGGCTGATGCGCTGGCTTCGGGTCAGCATGGAATACATGAACTGTTCTGGCTCGAGCTGATCGCAATAGCGTTGGCCGCAGACTTCAAACCATTCCATCGCATTCCATGCAGCATTTTGAATTTTCAGTGTCTCAACGCGGCGCAGTTCCTGGTAAGCCGCGAGCACCACAGGAATCTGTGAGGACTCATGGCCGAAGTGATCGAATTGGCGTGTGAGCTCAATCGCATCCTCCAGCGCCAGTTTCGTGCCGGATCCGATTGCAAAGTGGGCGGTGTGAACCGCATCTCCCATAAGAACGACATGACTGCCGCGCTTGTTTTTGAGCCACCACTGATCGCAGACCACGCGTTGGAAATTAAGCCAGGCTGAGCCACGCAGGTGCCGGGCATTCGTCATGAGCGCAGCGCCCTGTAGGGTGTCGGCAAATAGCGATTCACAAAACGAAATCGATTGCTCTTGATCGGCCTGATCAAGTTGGTGCGCGCGCCAGACCGATTCGGGGCATTCCACAATGAAGGTGGTTGTCTGGTGATCAAATTTATAGATGTGGGCCTGAAACCACCCGTGCTTAGTTTTTTCAAAGGCAAAGGTGAAGGCATCGTAGAGCCGGTTTGTGCCCAGCCAGATGTAGCGATTGGGCCGCACCACGATATCGGGCCGAAAGTGCTCTGCGTAACGAGAGCGAATTTTTGAGTTGATGCCGTCACAGGCGATGATCAGATCAGCATCGGGAAAGTCCTCATCAGAGTCCACCTCGGTACTAAAGCGCAGATTTACACCCAAGGCCTCGCACCGTGACTGCAAGATATTGAGAAGCTTTTTTCGGCCGATACCGACAAAGCCGTGGCCACCCGATCGAATGACGCGACCTTTGAACCTCAGCTCAATGTCGTCCCAGTGATTAAATGCCTGCTGGATTTCATCGGCGGTGACCGAGTCCCATTGCCGCATGTTATCCATGGTGGCATCCGAGAAGACGACCCCCCAGCCGAAGGTGTCATAAGGAAGATTGCGCTCAACGACGGTGACGTCGTGCTGCGAATGCCGCGCCTTCATCAGGAGGCCGAAATACAAGCCGGCGGGGCCGCCGCCGATGCAGACGATTTTAATGGGAGTGCTCCGAAAGGCAGATAAATTTCAATATTGAAATAAATATTAGCCAAAACTCTGGCTGCGTCAAGCCGGCAGCCAATGCAATTAGAGGCAGATCCCGGGTGTGCGGTGCCGCAAAAATCGCAGGGCAGAGAGCACGGTAAGCGCAGAAGTCTTGGGATTTTCTGCGAGTGGTCGGCCAGCGAGTGTGATCCGCATGTCGCCAAACGCGCCGCGTGCTGTGAATTCGTGAATGTTGTCCTGGATGGTGGGGTCGGCAATTAGTTTTACTTGCGTCTGATCTAGGCCGACGCCCGCCAGAGCAATTGCGGCTGCCACATTGGCATTTTTTGGGTACTGGCGTGCCGCGTCTCGGGCGCTTGCCCGCAGGATTACCTCGGGTTCTCGAAGGGAGTCGAGGTCAAGCACTGTCTCAGCTGCGGTGCCCCGCCAGCCAGCAATTGGTTTTCGGCCCGTATACGTTACGGCATCCAAGCCAGCCAGCCGAGCAGCGGAAAGCGCATCAATACCGCCGATGGCGCCGGGCAGCAGATGAAGGCGGGCCGCGCCCTGATGAGCGGCGGCCTCAAGCTGCTCAGCCACGCCGGGTGTTGCGAGTGCGCCCACCGATAGCATCGCGCACTCGGTGCCTGCGGAAAGGGCGGGAATAATATGCTGCGCGAGTGCTGCATGGCCTGCACACTCCAGCGCGAGATCGCAGTCTTTGGGCAGGTCGGTTCGTACTTCTGCCCGGCCGTTGATCCATGCTGCCGCCTCAGCACGGCGGCCTTCGGAGACAACGACGGTGCGAATACCGGCTCCGGGTTCTCGGCATGCATGTTCAAAGATGGCGCGGCCAACGGCACCAAGACCAATCAGCGCAATTGAGATTTTTTCTTCGCCCAATTTAATTTGGTTTTTATGGGAAGGCGTATCGCAGTATAGACCTCCTGCCCTGCCACACAAGTTGCGAGCGGTATGATTCGAACCATGCGTGAAATCGTGATGTCGAATTGGTCTGAGTTTGTGCGGCGTGTCGATGAACTCGAGGGCTGGGCCTTTCGTGGAGAGTCGGAGGCAGCATGGCCGTTGAATACTGCATTGGCCCGTCGGCTGAGCGCTTACTGCCCGGATAGGACACTCTGGCCATTGCGTGAGACACGTGCCCTGCGCGTTTTTCGGCGCAAGGGGCACATCTACCTTACAGATTCATCGACTTTGCGCGACGACCTGCGAACACTGGCACTCATGCAGCATCATGGGGCACCGACCCGGCTACTGGACTTCACAAAGTCGGCCTTTGTGGCGGCTTTTTTCGCGCTTGAAAGCGCACTCGGTGATTCTGCGGTTTATGCCCTGAATACGCCGCTACTCTGGGGCCTTGCGCCGGCGTTTAATCCGGCTCTAACGCGAGATCGTATTGATCCGCGCGTACCGGGACATTTTGATAAGTATTTTGTGAACAATGAATTCCCGGTGGTCTGGGTCGGCGAGCCCCTTGAGATGGACCGTCGACTCATCGCCCAGTCGGGCCTGTTTGTAATTCCCGGACAAATTGATCGCCCGCTATCCGAAGTACTCGATAGCTATCAGACCAGCGCGGAATTGCTGGTGAAGTATGTATTGCCTCAACAGATTCGTGATGAGGCCATGCAGTCGCTCTATCGGATGAACATCACGCAGGCCACGCTCCTTCCGGATCTCGAAGGCCTAGCGCGGGCAAGCGCCTATGAGCTTGAGGTGGTCTGGGAGAGCCTTGTGGAGGATTTCCGTAAGCAGGCCCGCCCTCAGTAGCGTGCGCTGCCTATCCGCCCGCGCACGGCTGGGCCGCCTGCGGGCAAAGCCAGTCGGACTAAACCGATGCAATCGCAGTGTTAAATGTCGCGCTGGGCCGCATGATGGCAGCGATTTTCTGCGCGTCAACCATGTAATAGCCACCAATATCCACGGCTTTGCCCTGCACGGCATTAAGCTCCGACACAATTTTCTGCTCATTCTCCGTCAGGTTCTTGGCCAGAACCGCAAAATGCTTCGCCAGTTCGGTATCTTCAGACTGTGATGCAAGCTCTTGGGCCCAGTACATCGCCAGATAGAACTGGCTGCCACGGTTGTCGAGTTCACCAGTCTTCGGTGAGGGTGACTTACGGTGATCCAGCAGTTTGCCGGTTGCAGCATCCAGCGTCTTGGCCAGCAGCTTTGCTTTCGAATTACCCGCTTTAATTCCTAGCTCCTCGAGGCTCACCGCAAGGGCCAAAAACTCTCCAAGGGAGTCCCAACGCAAATGGTTTTCCTCGGTCAATTGCTGCACATGCTTCGGCGCCGATCCCCCGGCGCCCGTCTCGTACATGCCGCCGCCTGCCATAAGCGGCACAATCGAAAGCATCTTTGCGCTCGTGCCAAGTTCCATGATGGGGAACAGGTCAGTCAGGTAGTCTCGTAGGATGTTGCCGGTGACGGAGATGGTGTCAAAGCCCCGCACCACACGCTCCAGCGTATAACGCATCGCCCGGACCTGGGACATGATTTGAATATCGAGGCCCTCGGTGTCGTGATCTTTGAGATAGGTTTTAACCTTCTTGATCAGTTCATTTTCATGGGGACGATAGGGATCCAGCCAGAAGACTGCTGGCATACCAGAGTTGCGGCAGCGAGTTACTGCAAGCTTTACCCAATCGCGAATCGGTGCATCTTTGACCTGACACATCCGCCAAATGTCACCCTCTTCGACGTGTTGCGACAGGAGCACCTCGCCCGTTTCACAGTCGGTGATATTCGCAATGCCGTCCTCGGTGATCTCAAAGGTCTTGTCGTGCGATCCGTACTCCTCAGCCTGCTGGGCCATGAGTCCCACATTGGGCACTGTGCCCATGGTCCGCGGATCAAATGCCCCATGCCATTTGCAGAAGTTAATCATTTCCTGGTAGATCCTGGCAAAGGTGCTCTCTGGCATGACGGCCTTCACTTCTTTCAGCCGCCCGTCGGCGCCATACATCTTGCCGCCATTACGGATCATGGCGGGCATTGAAGCATCCACGATGACGTCATTGGGTGAATGAAAGTTGGTGATGCCTTTTGCGGAATCCACCATCGCCAATTCGGGCCGATGCTCATGGCAGGCGTGAATATCGCGCATGATTTCCTCGCGCTCACGCTCGGGCAGGGCCGCGATCTTGTTATAGAGATCGACCATGCCGTTGTTGACATTGACACCAAGCTCTTTTAGAACTTGGGCATGTTTTTCAAAGGCCTCTTTGTAGAAAATCTTGACGCAGTGGCCAAAGACAATCGGGTGCGAGACTTTCATCATGGTGGCCTTCACATGCAGCGAGAACATCACACCTGATTTGCGTGCATCTTCAATCTCACGCTCATAAAACTCACACAGGGCCCTGCGACTCATAAACATCGAGTCGATAATCTCGCCGGCCTGTAGCGGAACTTTGGGCTTGAGCACCATCGTCTTGCCGCTTTTGGTGATCAATTCCATCTTGACGTTACGGGCACGATCCAGCGTCATGGATTTCTCGCCGTGATAGAAGTCTCCGTGGTGCATATGCGAGACATGGGTCCGTGAGGCCTGCATCCATTCGGCCATGGCGTGGGGATTCTTGCGCGCGTACTCCTTGACCGCGCGTGGGGCGCGGCGATCAGAATTTCCCTCGCGCAGCACTGGGTTCACCGAGGAGCCAATGCATTTTGCGTAGCGCTCTTTGATGGCCTTTTGCTCATCTGTTTTTGGATCGCTGGGGTAATCCGGGATCTTGTAGCCCTTCGCCTGCAGCTCTTTGATCGCAGCCGTCAGCTGCGCGACGGTGGCACTGATGTTCGGAAGTTTGATGATGTTTGCATCCGGCTGCAGCGTCTTCTTGCCGAGCTCAGACAGCGTGTCGGACACCCGCTGCTGTGGCGTGAGGTGCTCAGGGAATTGGCCAAGGATTCGGGCAGCCAGGGAGATGTCCGCGGCCTCGACTCGGATCCCGGCGGGCCTGGCGAACGCCCGAATGATGGGCAGGAACGCATGCGTGGCCAACATCGGCGCCTCGTCGGTGAGGGTGTAGATGATGGTGGGATCTTGGCTCATTCGGTGTTCTCCTCTAGCGGCCGGATGGTGATCTTTTTGTAGTGCACGAATTATCGCCCGAGGTGGCACCGCCGCTGATTTGCTCGCGACACGGTGACCCGCCGGCCAATAACCCGGTTAGGCTTAGGGTTATGGCCTTTGAACTCATGGCGGCAAGTTGATCCACTGGTGATCAGCCGTTAATTTGTTATCAATTGATAAACTTTTGATTTCCTCAGCACATCCCAGAACGAATGAAAACCAACTCCTGGCTTGAGGTGCGTCGGTTTCTCCAAGAGACGATCGATGGTTCCGAGCTCGCCAAGCTCGACGACATCTCCCTTCGGCTTTTAGACTGGGTGGTCACTCAGAGTAGCCGTGCGGCAGCCCCCCTCTTTATGCAGAGCCTCGTGCTCCACGCTAATGTCGCCTCTCCTGCAACGATTTATAAATCGGTCTCCAAGCTGATGGATCAACGCATGATTGAGGTTGTGGTCGACCCCGAGGACACCCGTCGAAGAATCGTTCGGCCCTCAGCGATCGCGCTGAAGCTGATGGATCGGCTGGGCAGTCGCGTAGACACCTGGATTAAATCCCTTCAGCACTGATGGATCGAGTAGCGGTTCGATGAAGGTTTTATCGTTGCTGCGCCATGCGACGGCGTTGAAAGATCCCCGGTTTAAGGATTTTGATCGGCCGCTTGAGCCCTCGGGTGAGCGCGACGCTTTACGTCTGGGCATGTTGCTCCGGGACGCCCAGACCGGCTTTGATCGAATTCTGTGCAGCCCAGCAGTCCGCACGGCTCGAACAGCCAACCTGTTGCTGCAGTCCATGGGCCTTCCGCAAGTTACGATCGAATTCGAGAAGGCCTTGTATGCCAGCAGCGTGGATCGGCTGCTGCGTATCATCGCCAAAGCTGACGATTCAGTGGATCGGCTGCTGATCGTCGGCCACAACCCCGAACTCTCTGAGCTTGCCATTTTGCTGTCACCTGCCGCAGACGAGCTCTCGCCCTGCACGCTGGTGAACTTGTGCTGGCAGTCGACCGGCTGGCTGGGCCTTGAGCTAACCCCGCCAACAGAATTTTCAGCCCTTCAGCCGCCTTATTAAGGCGAAGCGGCTGGTAGCCAGTTGGCGATCCGCTGCAGTCGCTGTATTTCGTCGTGCTCGGCCAAGAGCATTGCTTTTTCTCTGGCGGGCAAAGGCAGCAGCTCTGCCCAGCGATCGGCCACCCAGCCGGATTCATCTAAGCGATAGGGCGGGCGCATCGGAAGGTTGGACTCTAGGCCCTGCTGTTGTGCGGCAGCGATGAGGCTCCCGAGTTGATCTGCGAGCGGCTGAAACTCGGCCGGGATTGGCAGCCGGGCGGGGGGTGGGCCAAGGATGATTTCGCCGCTCCAGAGCCCAAAGGCACCCCGTGCATACTCGCCTAAACGAAACCGTGCTGTGCCGACGCAGGCTACCGATAACACTGCGGGCTGTATCGCCTCCACGGTGAGTAATTTAACGAGGCAGCCGATGGCATGAAGCCGCTCCAACGCCCCCGCTTTTTGGACCTCGTGTCCATCGGCCAGCGGCACAATACCGAATTCGATGCCCTCTTGCTGGCAGTGTTTGATGAGATGGAGATAGCGGACTTCGAAAATAGTGAGCCGCACCACGCCTTCCGGAAAAATTGGCTGAGACAGCGGAAAAAGCGGTAGTGTTTGGATTGCCATGCAACGGGATTTCCTTTGTTACAGTGGGATTCTATGAGTAAAGCTTTTACCAAAGAACGCGATGACGACCAGGAGGAAGAGTCGGATGTGGGCGTGACTGCGCTGCCATCCGGCACGCCAAACTATCTGACTCCGGCAGGCTATGCAGCGCTGACAGCGGAGCTCAACCAACTGCTGAAGGTGGAGCGACCGAAAACAGTCGAGATCGTGTCGTGGGCGGCCTCGAATGGTGATCGTTCAGAAAACGGGGACTACATTTACGGGAAGCGTCGCCTGCGCGAGATTGATCGGCGCCTGCGATTTCTCTCCAAGCGTCTCTCGGTAGCTCAGGTGGTGGATCCCGCTGTGCAAGTGGGCAACGATCAGATTTTCTTTGGTGCGCAAGTCACGATTGAGGATGAACAGGGCGATCTGCAGACGTATCGTATTGTGGGTGTCGATGAGACCCATTTGGCGGCCCAGAGTATCAGCTGGGTATCACCGATGGCCCGGGCCCTGATCAAGGCCCGCGAGGGTGAGACCGTGACTGTGCAGAGCCCAGCTGGCCCGAGACAGATTACTGTGGTGCGCGTCGCCTACGGCGAATCTGCTGAAACCGAGCCCACTCTCCCTTTGCCAAGAGGATGCTCATGAACCGTAAAATCGATATCGGACCACTCTCCGCTGCTGTGCTTGGCCTCGAACTCCGCACCAGTCGGGGCGCGGCAAAGCTCAGTGATTTTCTGGGCCATCAATTGGTGATCTTTTTTTATCCCAAAGATGATACGCCTGGCTGCACTGCGGAAGGTAAGGATTTCTCAGCCCTGCACAAGAATTTTCTTCTTGCTGACACGCAAGTGATTGGCATATCCCGCGACAGCCTAGTCTCGCATGAAAAATTTATCACCAAGTATGGCTTATCGATCACTCTGGTTGCAGATCTACAGGAATCGGCTTGCAAGGCGTTTGGTGTTTTGAAAGAAAAAAATCTTTATGGCAAAACATTCATCGGTATCGAGCGCTCTACTTTTCTGATTGATGCAGCGGGCAGCGTGCGTCGCGTCTGGCGCAATGTAAAAGTTCCAGGCCATGCGCACGAGGTACTTGCTGCCGCGCGCAAGCAAGCATCGCTGTAGGCCATATTTGATGCAGCGGAGTGCAGCCCAGATCGGCGATGTTCTCGCCAACATCGATACACCGGCACTGATCCTGGATCAATCTGCATTTGAGCGAAATGGCGCTGCGCTCATGGCCGCCGTAAGCGGCCTGCCTATTCGGGTGCGCCCGCACGCCAAAAGCCACAAGTGCCCCGAGATTGCCCGCCGTCAGGTAGCGGCAGGCGCAGTCGGGATCTGCTGCCAGAAGGTCTCCGAGGCCGAAGCCTTCGTTGAGGCTGGCATTCAGAACATCCTCATTTCTAATCAGGTCGTAGGCGAAAAGAAAATCACTCGATTAATTGCGATGGCCCAGCGGGCAGATCTCTCAGTCTGCGTGGATCACATTGAAAATGCTCGTGCACTCAGTGCGGCTGCCAGCGCTGCTGGCCTACGGCTGGGCGTGTTGATTGAACTGGAGGTGGGCGCCATGCGCTGCGGAGTTGCGCCGGGTGAGTCGGCCCTAGCCCTTGCGCGAGAGATCAGCCAGATGCCGGGTTTAGAGTTTTTGGGTCTGCAGTCCTATCATGGTCCAGCCCAGCATCTGCGAACGCACTCAGAGCGGCGCGCCGCAATCGATCAGGCGATTACGCTGACCCGCAGCACCAGGGATTTATTGGCCAAACATGGCATGCCTTGCAGGCAGATTACAGGAGCAGGCACAGGCAGTTTTATGCTCGAGGCATCCAGTCACCTCTATACCGAGATCCAGCCTGGCTCTTATATTTTTATGGATGCAGATTACAGCCGCAATGATTGGCGCGAGAGCGGCATGCCAATTTTTGAGCAGAGCTTATTTGTCTTGGCATCGGTGATGAGTCTGCGGGATCCCGATCATGCCGTCGTGGATGCTGGCCTGAAGGCGTCAAGCGTGGATTCGGGCATGCCAATCGTTGCGGATCTCACCGACGTTCGATATCACAAGGCCTCGGATGAGCATGGCGTTTTGCAGCGGGGGCCTCGGGCGGAAAAAATGTTACTGGGACAAAAGATTCGTTTGATCCCCGGCCATTGTGATCCCACTGTGAATTTATACGATGAGCTCATTGTGGTGCGCGAGGGCCGGGTTACGGATATTTGGCCCATCCTTGCACGCGGGGCATTGCTCTGATGGGCGGCCTGGTGATGTTGGTGGATGCGATCATGCTGCTGACCGCACTTGAGTTGCTGGGCTTGGGCTGGTGGTATCGCCGTTCTGGCCGCGGCGTGCCATCGCAAGAGATTCGGCTGAATCTCTGCTCTGGCCTAGCGTTGATGGGGGCGTTGCGCGCATCTCTGTCGGGGGCCGGTAGCCCGCTGATCATGCTGCTGCTCTTGGTGGCTGGATTTTTTCATGCCCTAGACATTCGAAGTCGATGGCGGCGTTAAACTAGACGGCATGGCAGTTGCATTTCCATTTTCCGCAATCGTTGGCCAGGAAGAAATGAAGCTAGCGATGCTGGTGACCACCATCGATCCGAGCATTGGTGGTGTGCTGGTCTTTGGCGACCGTGGCACGGGAAAATCCACCGCAGTGCGGGCCTTAGCAGCCATTCTTCCAAAAATGAAGGCCGTTGTCGGCTGCCCCTATGCCTGCGATCCCGAATCGCGTCAGACCCATTGTGAGTTTTGCGATCAACGCAAGGCCAGCGCTGCGCGCGTCAGGGTTCATCAGCTGCCGGTGCCAGTGGTGGATCTGCCTCTGGGTGTTACCGAGGATCGTGTGGTTGGCGCGCTGAATCTTGAACGAGCGCTTGCTGATGGGGTGAAGGACTTTGAGCCCGGACTGCTGGCGAGGGCCAATCGGGGCTTTTTATATATCGATGAAGTGAATCTATTAGAGGATCACATTGTCGATCTGCTCATTGATGTCGCTGCGAGTGGCGAGAACGTGGTCGAACGCGAGGGCCTGAGCGTTCAGCACCCTGCGCGTTTTGTATTGGTTGGCAGTGGCAACCCCGAGGAAGGCGAGCTTCGTCCCCAGCTGCTGGATCGATTTGGTCTCTCGGTCGATGTGCGCACTCCCGATAGCCTTGGCGATCGTATTGAGGTGGTGAAGCGTCGTGATGCATTTGAGCGAGATCCTCAGGCTTTTGTAGAGCTTTGGAAAAAAGAAGACAGCAAGATTCGTCGTAAGATTAGCCAGGGCCGCGAGCATCTCGGATCGGTGAAGGTGTCGGACGAGATTCTTCGGCGGGCGTCCTCGCTGTGTATGAAACTGGGCACAGACGGCCTGCGCGGCGAGCTCACACTGATGCGTGCGGCACGCGCTTTAGCAGCATTAGAGTCCGCCAAGATGGTGTCATCAGGCCATCTCAGTCGGGTGGCGCCAATGGCACTGCGTCATCGGCTGCGTCGAAATCCTCTCGATGACACGGCATCCGGTGTGAGAGTGCAGCGGGCCGTTGATGAGCTCTTTAACGCGTAAAGCCACCGACTGCGGTGGGCGTCATGGCGGGTGACCCGGCCGAACTTGGTCTTCAGTGGGAGCAGGCTGCCCACGATGCGGTGTTGGCTGCAGCCTTATTCGCACACGATCCAAGCGGATGTGGCGGTATCCTCGTGCAGGCCCATGCGGGTTCGGTGCGCACACGCTTCATAGACTTTCTTCAATCACGCCTGCAGGCAGGCCAGCCCTTTCGAAAATTACCTCTCTCGATTCAAGATGAGCGGCTACTCGGCGGGCTGGATCTGGTCGCGACGCTGCAGTCCGGACGTCCTGTGCTTTCGCGGGGTCTGCTGGCAGAGGCCCATGGTGGCGTGCTGTTGGTGCCGATGGCGGAGCGCCTGAGCCCAGCGCTTGCTGCGCGCCTTGCGCTCGCGATGGATCGTGGTGAGATTGCAATCGCGCGCGAGGGGCTTCTCGCAACGACGCCAGCAGCCTTTGGACTTGTACTCCTCGATGAGCGGGTTGAAGAGGATGAGCACGCGCCCGCATCGCTTTGTGATCGTCTGGCGTTTCATGTTGATTTGCGTGAGATGCCTTTATCGCTCCTGGAGGAAGCGATTGCGATTTTTCAGCAGTCGCAGGGCTGCAATGATGGCCCACCAAATATCCCCGGTCGTTGCCCCGCGCTGCCTTCATCAACGGATCCATTGACAGCCGCCTTATGCGCGACTGCATTGGCTCTTGGAATTGATTCACTGCGCGCAGTGATCTTTGCGCATCGTATTGCAGCACTCGCATGCAGCTGGCGGGCGGCCGATGCGATCAGCCAAGAGGATGTCGCCCTTGCTGCGCGGCTGGTGCTCTCGCCGCGTGCGACCGTGCTGCCCTCCCTTGAGGAGCCTCCATCTGAGGCTCCGCCGGCAGAGTCCTCTCAGTCAGATTCGGAGATGGAGCAGGCCTCACAAGATCCACAGCAGCTACAGGCACTCGAGGAAGTCGTGCTGCAGGCGGCGAAGGCTGCGATTCCCGCTGGCCTTCTGAAGCAGCTCTTCATCGATCCTAATCGTCAGGGCCGTGGCGGCTCAGGCAAGTCGGGTGCGCTGAAACAGGGTGGTCTGCGCGGCCGGCCCATCGGATCAAAGCCGGGCCTGCCGCGCGGGGGTGCGCGGCTTAGCCTGATGGATACGTTGCGTGCGGCTGCACCCTGGCAGCGAGTGCGCCGTCGTGGGCAGGTTGCATCGGCATCATCGAGCCAAAGTGCCGCATCCTCTGCGCTGTTGATTCGCTCAGAGGATTTTCGAGTCAAGCGATTTAAGGAGCGCTCTGAGACGACAACGATTTTTGTAGTGGATGCCTCCGGCTCCTCCGCGCTGCATCGGCTGGCCGAGGCCAAAGGCGCTGTTGAGCTGTTATTGGCTGATTGTTATGTTCGTCGCGATCAAGTGGCAGTGATTGCTTTTCGTAATCAACAGGCAGAGATTATTCTCTCCCCGACACGTTCTCTGGTGCGTGCGAAGCGCAGCCTCTCGGGACTTCCGGGCGGGGGTGGTACACCATTGGCGAAAGCCATACAGATGAGCCAGTGCCTTGCAGAGGCCGTGAAGCGTCGAGGCGGAACACCAATGGTGGTGATGCTGACTGATGGCAAGGCCAATATCAGCCTTGATGGTCAGCCAGGCCGCGAGCAGGCCCGCCAGGATGTTGCGCTTGCAGCCCAACGGTTTTTGCGAGCAGGCGTTTCGGCGTTGGTGATTGACACATCACCACAACCCTCAGAGGCTGCGCAGATATTGTCAGAGCAGATACGGGCCCGCTACCTTCCCCTGCCGTACGCCGGAGCGGCCGCGGTCTCTCAGGCTGTCAAGACAATGGTCTGAATAAACCTTGCAACGTCAGCGGGCCGTTCTTCATGTAAGAGATGGCCCCCTGTCCATGTCGTAACAGCAGCCGCAGGAAACGATGCGCGAATCACGTTTTTAAGTGGCTCCTCTTTTACCCAGGCATCTTGTGTGCCAATTAAAAAACTTGTGGGTGTTGTGAGCGATCTGGCTCTGGATAACAGGGCGGGAAGATCTGCGCCAGCCATAAATTCCATCGCACCCTGAACATGATTCGGCTGGGTAAAGAGGTAGCGGTAAAGACGTCGATGGGCCTCTGGAATTTTCGATCCTGTCGAGTCCAGCAGCTGATCCACCATGCCTGTGTTGGCCGCGATGAAGGCAAGCATCCCTGTCATGGCCGCCGAAGTCGCAATCGGTGCCACGACGGGACCGAGCATCGTGGTGTAGAGCAGGGGCGGTGGCACCAGCGAGGGGTTAAGCCCCACAATTCTGGTGAGTGCAAGTCCGGGATTTTGTTTTGCAAAGCGCAGCGCCCATTCGATGGCAAGAGCTGCGCCCGCTGAATGGCCCACCATCACTACATGGCCGGTGCACTGCAGATGTCCGAGCAGCTGCTGTAGTGCTTCAGCCATCGCCGGCAGACGCATCAATCGGGACTGGCCGCCGCGGGTAAAACCGTGCCCAGGCAGATCAACTGCGAGCACATCGGCGAAGTCAGTCAGTGGGTCGATTAAGTCAGACCAGGAGTGGGCCGATGATCCGGTGCCGTGGAGCAGAAAAAGCAGCGGACCGCCGGGTTTTTTTGCCGCGTGAAACTGTAAATGCCAGGTGAGGTCATCCAGGGGCAGGAGCCGGCTTGCTTTCAGATGGGGCCAGTCGGCGGGCAGCAGCCGTTGGGCAGCCTCGGCATCCCCGGCCATGTGTCTATTGCAGTTGACAGTCATAAATGACAATATACCTAGACAATCGGGGGCGGCTCAGGCCCGTAATCGCTGTAGGGCCGCACCTAAACAATCTAGGGAGGTTCCATGGCATCGGCCCACTCCGTCAAGCAGGCGCTTGAGCAGGCCCTCGGTTCTGCAGTTGCGCTCTCCGAGTCGCCGCACGGTCCCGCGTTGTTGGCGAGGGCTACACATCATGCGGTTTTTCCGGGAGGGGCCCGGATTCGGCCCCATCTGGTTCTGGCGGTGGCATCAGCATGTGGCCATGATGATCCCGAGCTCTCGATGGCAGCAGCGGTCGCACTTGAGCTGCTGCACTGCGCATCACTGGTTCACGATGATTTGCCATGCTTTGATGATGCCGCAATGCGCCGCGGTCAGCCCTCGGTGCATAAGGCTTTTGGTGAGCGGCTCGCAGTGCTTACCGGAGATGGATTGATTGTGCTGGCTTTTCAAGTCTTGGCGGGTGTCAAGGCTCGCCACCCACAGCGTATTGCCGCCACGATTGGATTGATCGCGCAGGCGACTGGTGCTCCCGAGGGTATCGTCGCTGGTCAGGCATGGGAGTGTGAGTCCAAAGCAAACCTGCGCGACTATCAGCGTGCGAAGACTGGCGCCCTGTTCGCCGCTGCAACTGCCTGTGGCGCACTTACTGCAGGCGGAAATGCTGAATCCTGGAGGCCGCTAGGCGAGTGGCTCGGTGAGGCCTATCAAGTCGCTGATGATATTCGCGATGTGGTTGGCGATCCTGAGCTTATGGGAAAACCGACTGGCCAGGACATTGCTCATGATCGACAGAGCGCTGCGCGTGAGTTGGGCTTAGTGGGCGCGATTCAGAATTTTGATTTGTTGGTTGGGAAAGCGATTCGAGCGATTCCCTCTTGCCCTGGCGCACCCAGCCTTCGGGCTTTGGTGCTGGCCGAGTCTGAACGCTTGGTACCAAGAGAGATTCTGGAGCGGGTCTAGTTGATTCGGGCGTGGCTGGGCCTGCGAGATCGACTTCTCGCCAGTGAGGCTTTTCATCGGTTCGCGATCCGCTTTCCGCTCACGCGCTGGGTTGCACGCCGGCAGGCCAAGTCTCTCTTCGATCTGGTCGCGGGATTCGTTTATTCCCAGGTGTTATTCGCATGTGTCAGGCTTGATCTCTTCGCATTACTGTCAAAGGGTCCATTAAGCCTCGAAGATCTTGCAGTCCGGCTGAATCTAACTACTGATTCTGCGGAGCGGCTGATGCGTGCTGCCGCATCGCTAAAGCTCGTGGAACTCAGATCCGATCAGCGTTGGGGCCTAGGCATGCTGGGCGCGGTTTTGGTGAGCAATACTGCGGTGACTGCATTAATTAAGCACCATGCCACCCTGTATGCGGATTTACGTGATCCCGTTGCTTTGCTGCGCGGAGAGACGGATCCTCATCTGGCGCAGTATTGGCCGTACGCCGATGAGCGGGCCGCATCACCAACGCTGCTCCCCGAGGCGCGCGTCAAAGAATATTCCGAGCTGATGAGTGCATCGCAGCCTCTGATTGCGCAGGAGGTACTGAGCGCCTATGCATTTCGCGCACATCGTTGTTTGTTGGATGTCGGTGGTGGTCAAGGCACGTTTTTAATGGCCGCAGCACGTGCCTTTCCGCACCTCCAGCTTATGCTTTTTGATCTGCCCGCTGTCGCTGGCCTTGCCGAGAAAAACTTCCAGGCGGCGGGCCTTTCTGATCGGGCCCGGGCCCACGGAGGCAGTTTTTTTGAGACCCCGCTGCCGAAAGGGGCGGATCTCATCACCGTGCTTCGGGTCCTCTACGACCATGATGACCATCGCGCCCTGGCGATTCTGCAGGCGGCCTATCACGCGCTGGATCCCGGGGGCACGCTGCTGGTGGCCGAACCCATGTCAGAGACCCCTGGCGCGGAATCAATGGGAAGTGCTTACTTCGGTTTTTATCTACTGGCCATGGGCAAAGGCAGGTCGAGAAGCGCTCAAAGGCTGATGCAGCTCATCTCGCAGGTGGGGTTTAAGGACGCACGTCTGCGGTCGACCCGACTCCCGCTACAGGTCGGCTTGATCATCGCCCAGAAAGAAAAATAAGGGACAAATCAAAGTAGATCGGGGGGCGGGCTTGGAACTGTTCCAAGGAGTCTGGAAGGCTTTGTTCCGGCCCGGGGTATTGACTTTGACAGCAGGAAGCATACGATCAGAATGTCAATTAAAATTGACACACAAAAACGTAAGGAAAATTTGACAATGGTCCGCCCCGATTTCGCCAAGCAGTCACAGGCGATCGTGCTCCGACAGCCGATGGACTTGGCATTAAGTCCGGTGGCGCTCTCGCCGCCCGCAGAGGGTGATGTCGTCGTGGACATTCTGTTTAGCGGCATCAGCACCGGAACCGAGAAACTATTGTGGTCGGGACGCATGCCCATGTTTCCCGGCATGGGCTATCCCTTAATTCCAGGCTACGAATCAGTCGGCAGGGTGGTCCATGCAATGCCCAGGGCCACGCATCACGAAGGCGATTTTGTTTTTGTTCCCGGTGCGAAATGCTTTGGTGATATCCGGGGCCTATTTGGCGGCGCAGCCTCGCGGGTGATCGTTGCATCCGATCGTGCCTTGGCTATCGATGAATCCCTGGGTGAGCGCGGTGTGCTGTTGGCGTTGGCTGCGACGGCCTATCACGTCTATCAGGGTGTGCCAGAACAGCAGCCAGATTTGATTGTGGGCCATGGGGTTTTGGGCCGACTGATTGCGCGGCTTGCAGTCGCAGCAGGCCGACGGCCCGTGGTCTGGGAGACCAATGCCGCCCGTCGAACAGGCGCGCGGGGCTACACCGTGATTGATCCTACCGAAGACGATCGCCGCAATTACGCACGTATTTGTGATGTCAGTGGTGATCCACAGATTCTGGATACCCTGGTGTCACGTCTTGCAGCAGGCGGTGAAATCACCCTTGCTGGTTTTTACGAAGACGCACTCTCGTTTACTTTTCCGCCCGCCTTCATGCGCGAAGCACGCATTCGTATCGCTGCCCAGTGGCAGCCGCAAGATCTTGATGCGGTGAGATCGCTTGCGCAATCCGGAGCCTTATCGCTCGCTGGATTGATTACACATCGCAGATCTCCCCCCGATGCGGAGGCAGCCTATCGCACCGCTTTTACCGATCCCGATTGTCTAAAGATGGTTCTCGACTGGAGCACGCTTGCATGAGCACAACAAAAGAAACCCAGATTATTGCGATCTATGGCAAGGGAGGCATCGGCAAGAGTTTTACGCTGGCCAATCTGTCTTACATGATGGCCCAGCAAGGCAAGAAGGTTCTGCTGATCGGCTGCGACCCCAAAAGCGATACAACGTCGCTGCTTTTTGGTGGCAAGGCTACGCCAACCATTATTGAGACTTCATCGAAAAAGAAACTTGCTGGTGAAGAGGTCGCCATTGGCGATGTTTGCTTTAAGCGCGATGGCGTTTTTGCGATGGAACTCGGCGGCCCAGAAGTCGGCCGCGGCTGCGGCGGACGGGGGATTATTCACGGCTTCGAGACTCTTGAAAAACTCGGTTTTCATGACTGGGGTTTTGACTATGTGCTGCTGGATTTCTTAGGCGATGTGGTCTGCGGTGGATTTGGATTACCGATTGCCCGCGATATGTGCCAGAAGGTCATTGTGGTGGGCAGCAACGATCTTCAGTCGCT
>RFRK01000240.1 GCA_009924525.1 Betaproteobacteria bacterium | reverse complement strand
TGTCAGCTGATACAGCGACACATGGGCCATCGGAAAGCTAAGTAGCCGATCGAGCTCCTGCTCAAGGTCGCTTAAGCGCTGCCCAGGCAGCCCAAACATTAGGTCGGCATTGACCCGATCAAATATCTGTTGGGCCGATTCCAGAGCGAGGCCAGCCTGATCCGCGCTATGCACACGGCCAAGCTGGCCCAACATGGCATCGGAAAATGATTGCACTCCAAGAGAGAGTCGGTTCACTCCCGCCTCCCGAAAGCCCACGAAGCGGTCTGATTCAAAAGTGCCGGGGTTAGCCTCCATGGTGATCTCAGCATCGGGCACTAGGGGCAGTCGCGCGCGAATCTCCGAGAGCAGCCGCGCGATTGCTTCGGGAGAGAAAAGGCTGGGGGTTCCACCACCGATAAAGACGCTGACCACTGGCCGGCCCCACACTAAGGGCAGACTCTGCTCTAGATCATTGATCAGTGCATCGATATAGGCCGTTTCAGCAATCGGCGTCGCACGCTCATGCGAATTGAAATCACAATAGGGGCACTTGCGAATGCACCACGGCAGGTGGACATACAGCGAGAGCTCCGGAAGAGCTTGAAAATGAATCTCTGCGCCCATGCCTTGAATGCGGGTGGACCGCACCTCAAAACGCCAGCCGCTGAAGCAATGCACTCAGCGCCTGGCCTCGATGGCTGACCTGCCGTTTCTGTTCGATTGTCATTTCCGCGGCTGACATCTTTAACTGCAGATCAAAAAATACTGGGTCGTAGCCAAAGCCGTGCTGGCCGCGCGGATGGGGCAGCAGCGCGCCATCCCACCGGCCGTGGACAACGAGCGGATCGGCATCATCGGCACTGCGAACAAAAGCAATCGCTGCGTAAAAAGCGGCATCAATCGTGATTTCACCGGCTATCCCAGCTGCCGCTGCGCCGGGATCTGACCGATGCTGCTGGCGCGCAGCGGTTTCGCGTGCCACACAATACAAAAGCCACTGAAGATTCAGTGCGTCTGCGCTCAGGCCTTGGGACTGTAACGTGGCGATCTGGGCCTGATGCTCCGGATTTGCATCTGCGGCAGCATCAGCGAAAAAACGTGCTGAACGCACGCCCGGGGCGCCACCCAGAAGTGGGACAACAATTCCTGAATCATCTGCTAGGGCAGGACGTCCTGCGGCGCGGCTGGCATGCCGTGCCTTGGCAAGCGCGTTTGCTTCAAATGAATCGTAGGGCTCCTCGGCCGGATCGATGCCCAGCGAAGATTGATTGATTAATTGAATTTCCCGTGATCGCAGCGCTGGAGCAAGGGCCTGCTCAAACTCCTTTAGTTTTCCTGGGTTCGATGAGGCCAGCACCCAGGTCGTG
>RFRK01000239.1 GCA_009924525.1 Betaproteobacteria bacterium | reverse complement strand
CGCCTTTTGCTGCGACTTTACTGTCTCCGGCCGGGCCTGCAGGATATACAGCCGGCCATCCTGGCCATCAAGGCCCCACTCAATATCCATTGGCCGCTGATAATGGGACTCGATAATGAGCGCATAACGCGCAAGCTCAACAGTCTGCTCATGATTTAAGGAGTAGCGCTGGCGCTGCTCGTCATCAACATCAACAGTCACCACCGCCTTGCCACTGGCCTTACGCTGTTCATCACTGGCAAATGCCATCTTAATCAGCTTACTGCCAAGCTGCCGACGAATGACGGGAAACTTCTCCGCCCTAAGCATTGGCTTGTGTACATAAAACTCATCAGGATTGACTGCACCCTGAACCACGGTCTCGCCAAGCCCGTAAGAGCTGGTGACATCATTAAAACCCGACTCAGTGTCCATGGTGAACATCACGCCGGCCGCACCAAGATCCGATCGGACCATCTGCTGAATACCAGCGGAAAGCGCTACATCCGCATGGGCAAAGCCCTTGTGAACCCGATAACTGATCGCCCGGTCGTTATAAAGCGATGCAAACACGTGCCGAATCTTGTCCAGCACGTCATCGATTCCAAGTACATTTAAAAAAGTCTCCTGCTGGCCCGCAAACGAGGCATCGGGGAGATCCTCTGCCGTTGCCGAGGAGCGGACAGCCACCGACAGGCTCGGATTGCCCTGGGTCAACGCCTGATAGTGGGCCCGAATTTCAGACTCCAAGTCAGCCGGAAGTGGTGTCTCGACGACCCAGCGACGAATCTCTGCGCCACAGGCTGCCAAGGCCCGAACATCATCGACATTCAACGTCGATAGCCGCTCATGAATGCGCTGTCGCAGTCCACCATGATCAAGAAAAGCGCGAAATGCTGAGGCTGTGGTTGCGAATCCGCCCGGTACCCGCACCCCTGCCGTTGCAAGCTGGGAGATCATCTCGCCTAAAGATGCATTCTTGCCCCCGACCGTGTCGACGTCGGTCATGCGCAACTCTTTAAAGGGAACGACCCAGCGATCAGCAAGAGTTTGAGAGGCGGTTGGGCTGGGGGATCCCGGTTTGTTCATTCAGAGCACCTTGACGATAATGGAGCGAGTTAGGTTCACAAGGATTTTACCGAATCGACACGATGACCACCGATCTGCCGCCCACCCCTGCCGAGCCCGTCAGGCCTGCCGGCAGGACCGTCTTTTTCATTTCGGATGGCACGGGTATTACTGCCGAAACCTTTGGCTCATCCATCCTCGCGCAGTTTGACAGCCTGCGTTTTCGCCTGCGCAGAATTCCGTTTATTGACTCCGTTGAAAAGGCCAATGACGCGGTACGCGTCATTGAGCAGCAGGCCCAGGAAGATGGCAAGCGGCCG
>RFRK01000238.1 GCA_009924525.1 Betaproteobacteria bacterium | reverse complement strand
CCCCAGCCGGTTGGGCTTTCGACTTGAGTAATCTCTTCATAAAGAGCGGGTGATAGGTACCAGACCTCTTGGCAGCGCCGGCGCAAGCCTTGATCAATTTTCTGAAGCTGCGTTGACGCTTGCACTACCAGCACCGGAGCCTGTGTGCAGCTGGCTTCCAAAAATGCGGCACAGAGCCGATCACCTTCAAGCCACGCGGCCCGATGCTCGCGCCGCGCACGCGATGAGCTGATAATCGCTTTGAGCAGTTTGAAACCTGGGTTTTGCCGCGAAGCGATTTCTTTTATCTGCGACTCAAGTTTCGGCATATCAGGTCAATCCGAGTGAGAGCTGCTTAATTGGAGCGAAGCTTTTACGATGGGCCGCACAGGGCCCGTGCTGCGCCAGCGCCTGAAGATGGGCCCGGGTGCCATAGCCGGCGTGGCGGGCAAACCCATAGTGTGGGTACTCTGTATCCAGTCGGCACATCTCTTGATCACGAGCGGTCTTGGCAAGAATGGAGGCTGCCGAGATGCAGGCAACCGTCTGATCGCCTTTCACAATTGTCTGGGTTGCATATGGCCAATGCCACGGGCCTGAGTAATCAGCCGGTGATCGATTACCGTCCACGAGTACCAAAGGAGCTCGACTATCACTTAACACCGATCCATTCATGTCTATAGACCGCACTTTTTCAAGCTGGGCCAAGCACTGCTGCATGGCCCTGGCCATCGCCAGAAAAGTTGCCCGCAGTATGTTGAGCTCATCGATCTCGGTAACACTGGCCCAGCCTACGCCCCAGGCCTGACTCTTGGCCTGAATCTCTGCTGCAAGGGCCTGCCTGCGCTTAGCAGAGAGCAGTTTGGAGTCTGCCAAGCCATCAATGCCCGTCTCACCCAAGATCACTGCAGCAGCACAGACCGGTCCGGCAAGCGGCCCGCGCCCCGCCTCGTCAACGCCGGCTTGCATCTGTGAGCTCTGAGTCAAGAATGTCTGCAATGCGCTGGGCAGCACCCAGCCGCAGGCTTTGGTGAAGGCCAACGAATTTTTCGCTCACGCGTGAAATCGAAGCAGCATCATCCAGCCATCGCCGCACTGCTGCAACAAGTGCAGATGCGTTCGCCTCATGCTGGATCAGCTCGGGCACGACCCGGCTGCCTAAAAGAATATTAGGCAGTCCAATATCTTGGATTAATGCCCGACGACGCATCATCCAGTAAGTCAGTGTCGGCACCCGATAGGCGATCACCATCGGCCGCTTAAAAAGCGCTGCCTCGAGAGTTGCCGTCCCGCTCGCGACAAGCGCGACATCGCAGGCGGCGAGAACCTGATGCGAGACAGGATCAAGGCCTTGTTGCGGTAAGAGTCGGACCCCCTGCTGTTCGGCACGGCGAAACTCCGGATGCCGCTGAATCTGTTGGGC
>RFRK01000237.1 GCA_009924525.1 Betaproteobacteria bacterium | reverse complement strand
TCTACCTGCTTTTCTGAGTAAATCCCAATCAAGGCAGGCAGCACCCGATCGGCAATGGCCTGCGCAATCAGCAGGGTCTCCATGGTGTTGCAGGTGCCATAGCGCTGGGTCTTGGCGTTATCGGCAATCCGCACTGCCTTATCGATGTCTGCATCATCATCGATGTAGACATGGCAGATGCCATCCAGATGTTTGATCACCGGCACACGGGATTCTTTCGCGATTCGCTCAATCAATGATTTTCCGCCGCGGGGCACGATCACATCAATATATTGCGGCATGGTGATCATGGCGGATACCGCCTGTCGGTCGGTAGTCGGGACGAGCTGCACGGATTCAGCCGGAAGTTTTGCGGCCTTTAGCGCTTCTTGAATTAAGTCTGCCAGGGCCTGGTTACTCTCGATTGCCTCGGATCCACCACGCAGGACTGTTGCATTACCCGCTTTAATACACAAGGGATGCAGCATCCACTGTGACATTAGGCCGGGATTCATAAATGATGCCGATCACGCCCAGTGGTACCCGCATCTTTCCAACCGAGATCCCAGAGGGCTGCTGTCGCATTGCGTCGATTTCGCCTATGGGGTCGGTAAGTTTTGCAACCTGCGCGACACCTTCCACCATTGCATCAATGGCTTTGTCGGATAGTGTGAGCCGATCGATGAATGCGGCATCATGGCCTGCTGCTTTTGCGCGCGCCAGATCGGCCTGATTGGCCGATTTAAGTTCTGCTCGGTGTGTCTGAATTAACTCCGCTAAGCGGGTCAGGGCCTCATTTTTTTGGCGCGTGCCAGCCTTGGCCATCTCTCGGCTGGCGGCTCTGGCCTTCTGGCCAATCTCAGCAATTTGCTGATCGATGCTTTGATGCGGTGTCGACACGGTTTAGGAAAATTCAATGGCCAAGCGTTCCAGGGCAATCCAGGGATCGTCGTTTTTCAGGCCTTTGGTGATTGTATCGACCTCGGCCGTCTGCCGCAGGGCTTTCCAAGTCTTTTGGGGCGTAGCCTGTCGTAGCCGCGCTGCGATCAAGCGCTCTTTCGCCCGCGGAATACGGGCCTCACGAAGTGCGGCGTCTGATGTTCTGCCCTGGCCCAATAGTTGTTGGGTACGGGCGAGCATACGCAGATCTTCTGCCAGTGACCAGAGAATGAGAGGCAGTGGTGCGGCTTCAGATTGAAGACCTCGCAGGATCCGAACGGCCCGACCCGCATCCCCTGAGAGCACAGCTTCGCTGAAAAGAAAGGGACTAAATCGCGCAACATCAGAAATCAGGGCCCGCAAGTCGCCGAGATCCAGTACCTGGTCTTTTTGCTCATGATGAAGCGCAAGCTTTAAGATTTCTTGGTGGGCAGCCATGAGGTTGCCCTCGCATTGATCGCAAAGCCATGCAATGGCATCGGGTGTGGCGGTTAGACCCGCAGC
>RFRK01000236.1 GCA_009924525.1 Betaproteobacteria bacterium | reverse complement strand
GCCAAACATGATGAAGGCCCCTGCTGTGTAGGGCATGAGGTCCTCCCAGCGATCGATGCCGAATTCAATCGCGATCGTTGCCACTGCAGAGGCAAAGATCAAGAGCACCAGATGGTCCAGTGCATGGGCAGCATTGAGCAGTAAAGAGGTGGGCCGATTCATAAGCTCAAATTGTAGGCCAGCTTGCCCAAAGTGGGTTTAGTCCGGATACTTGATGCTTCCCTTTTTTAAGCGCGCCCAGATGCCTTCAGGAACTCAAAAAAACAACGCCAGCCCCATGACCGTCGCGCTTTGGATGATGCTGATCTGTGGCTGCTTAATTGGGCTGATTTCATTTGGAATCCGATCCTCCTTTGGCCTCTTCGTTGACCCAATCTCAGGCAGCGGTGGGTTTCAGTTTGGGCGCGAGGCCTATGCGTTTGCGATGGCGATTCAGAATCTCTTTTGGGGAATTGGCCAGCCGATTGCCGGGGCCTTAGCCGATCGGTTTGGCCCATGGAAGGTTCTGGCTGGCGGCGGCGTTATCTTTGCCGCTGGTTTAATGCTGATGACAGTATCGAGTGATCCACTGACCTTTACGCTTACCGGTGGAATTCTGATTGGCCTGGGCATGAGCGGGGCAGGGCATAACACGGTGCTCGCCGCATTTGCGCAGCTGATGCCAGTTGAGCGCAGGCCGTGGGCGCTGGGCTTAGCAACTGCAATGGCAAGCCTGGGCCAATTCATGGTGGTGCCGCTTGGCCAGGCATTTATTGAAGCCTATGGCTGGGGCATGACACTTCTGATCATGGCATTTGCGATGGCGAGCACTCCAGCGCTTGCCTTATCGCTTCGGCCCCGGGGGTCTGTTGAAAATACAGCCGCGCCCTTAACTGCGACAGCCAATTCATTTCGCGAGTCGTTGCGTCAGGCCTTTGGCCATCGCAGCTATTGGCTGTTGATTGGCGGATTTTTTGTCTGCGGATTTCAGCTCGCATTTATTACGGTGCACTTCCCACCCTATCTTGCGGACATGGGCGTATCGGCTAAGACCGCGAGCTGGGGCCTGGCTATGATCGGTCTATTTAATGTGGTCGGCAGCTATATGAGCGGGCCGCTGGGGGTTCGGCTTTCACGCAAAGTCCTGCTGTCGTGGATTTATTTACTGCGGGCAATTGTGATTGCCGTTTTTCTGCTGGTACCACTTTCCACAGCATCGGTGTTGATCTTCGGCGCTGCGATGGGAGTCTTATGGCTTTCAACGGTGCCGCCAACAGCACAGCTGGTGGGTGTGATGTTCGGGAATCGTTATCTTTCGATGCTGTTTGGATTTGTATTTTTATCGCATCAGGTCGGCGCCTTTATTGGTGTGTGGCTGGGCGGCTTAATTTTTGCTTCCACGGGAAGCTACTTGCCGATCTGGTGGGGCGGAGTCGTGCTCGCTTTGATTGCGGCGCTGCTGCATATGCC
>RFRK01000235.1 GCA_009924525.1 Betaproteobacteria bacterium | reverse complement strand
TGCTCACGAGCATGGATCGCGATGGCACCGGCCAGGGCTTTGATCTTGAACTGACGCGCGCGGTTTCGGAGTCGGTATCCATTCCGGTGATTGCCAGCGGCGGTGTGGGATGCCTTGAGCACCTCTATGATGGCGTAACTCAAGGCGCAGCCGATGCAGTCTTGGCTGCTTCGATATTTCATTTCGGTGAGCACACGATTGGTGAGGCGAAAGCCTATCTCTCAAGCCGCGGTGTTTGTGTACGCAGCGCAGCATCGTCCATGGTGGCTGTGCAATGAATCAAGATTGGCTGGAGTCAGTGAAGTGGGATGCCAATGGACTCGTTACAGCGGTCGCGCAGGATGCACTGACCAAGCGCGTTCTGATGGTGGCATGGATGAATCGTGAGGCACTGATTGAGACCGCAACCACCCGTCGCGCCGTATATTTTTCGCGCTCTCGTCAGCGTCTATGGCGTAAGGGTGAAGAGTCCGGCCACATTCAGAATGTGCAAGAAATCAGGCTGGACTGCGATGCGGATGTGGTGCTGCTGTTAGTCGAGCAGGTGGGCGGCATTGCCTGCCACACCGGCCGTGAGTCCTGCATGTACTTTCGGCTTCAGTCCGATGAGAGCTTCAAGGCTGCTTCAGGCTCATCGGGCACGTTGTCGCTGCGGTGGGAGGCGGTTGACCCGGTACTGAAAGACCCAAAGACGTTTTACGCTTTATCGGCAAAGGATCCACACGAGGGCGGTTCGGCGTAGACTCTAGTCAAACAATTTGCCATGACGACATCATTGCCTGATCCAAAAATGCTGTCCCCTGACACCGATATTCGTGACTCGGCGGCGGTATTGTCACGTCTAGCCGATGTCATTGCTAGCCGCCGAGGCCTCGATCCTCAGGGCTCTTATGTCGCACGCTTGCTTGCTGGCGCCCCGGATGCAGCGTTGAAAAAAGTTGGCGAAGAGGCTGCTGAGGTCATCATGGCCGCAAAAGACGGCGTTGCGCTGCGCACCTTAAGTGAGATGGCTGATCTCTGGTTTCACTGCCTTGTGGTCTTGGAGCAGTCGGGCCTAAGGCCCGAGCAGGTCCTCGACGAACTGGCCCGCCGTGAGGGCATTTCTGGCTTGGATGAAAAGGCGGCACGCCGTGCCGAACAAAAAACATAGAGCCCGACACTGATGACGACCTCAGCCAACTGTATTTTTTGCAAAATCGCTCAAGGCCAGATTCCTTCAAAGAAAATCTATGAAGATGACGATTTCATTGCCTTTCATGACATCAACCCGCGGGCGCCAATTCACCTGCTGGTGATCCCGAAACTGCATATCGAATCGCTCCAGCATGTGGATGCCTCGCACCAGGAGCTCTTGGGGAAAATGCTAGTGCTTGTGCCCAAGTTGGCCGCGGAAAATGGGGCCTCCGAGGGCTTTAAAACACTGATTAATACGGGTCCTGCGGGCGGACAGGAGGTGTATCATCTG
>RFRK01000234.1 GCA_009924525.1 Betaproteobacteria bacterium | reverse complement strand
GGCCAGCCCAGCGCGAAGACATCACGCGCCCGCGTCATTGGATGCGTTCAAGTAATAGATAACGCTGACGACCGCGCCGATCTTCGGCATTGCTTTGCCAAACAATTTTCCATTGTTGGCCGACTGCCATGTTTGCAGTTTCTCGATCTGACCCCCCAACAATGCCTAGCCTCCATAGGCATGCTGCGCTTGAGGATATGGGCAGCCGGCTCGTTGCAATCGCCATTGCATCAAAAGCAACAGATTGTGCTGAGGGCCCGATGCAGGCGGTCAATGGTAGGTCCTGCCGACTGGTCATCACCGTTTGTTCAAGCCGTTCGGGCGAGATGCCGAGTTTTAATGAAGCGGCCTGTAGCCAGCCCTGCTCAAGCGCAGTCACCAGAAGGCGTTGGCCCTGAAGCCGATCAATCGCCGGCAGCCATAGTGTCGTTAGGAGGCTCCACAGCAGCAATACGCCACCGCTACTGAGCGTGACAGGCCGCCAGAGTCTTGGCTCTCCGCGACGTATTCGCCACAGCACTAGTGCTATCCATGCCACGGTTGCGAGCAGGCCGATGATGATTTCATAAAAATTTGCGTTACCTGTAATTCCGGGCACGCGTAGTGGAACCTTCGCTGCGAGGGGTGCGGGCACTCCAAAATTCAGCGCAGTCCAATAAAGCCACACGAAAATCCCGACGCCAGTAAAAAGCGTGACCGCAAGCCAATCCACGAGATTGACGATTGGCCGGGGGAGTGAGAGCAGACTGAAGGCAGCAATCATCGCCAGTGGCACAATTGGTGCAATATGCTGAACCTTCCAGTGCGACGGCCCCAATAGCCCGAGCAAAACTGCGACCGCCGACAACACAATCGGTATCGACCAGTGCGGCGATCTGGAGAGTCGGGTTTGACGTATTGATAGCAGTCCGAAAATCGCGATCGGCCAAATCGGCCACCAGCGCCAGAGCGATTCACGGAGCCAGGGTTCCACATTCTGAAGAACGGCCAAATGGATCGGTACATCACTTGGCGGCGCCGTCCCCAGGATACCCAGATGCCACCACTGAGCGATTCGTTCGCCAGGCAGCATGACGGATGTAACTGTTAGCCATACAACGATAAGTCCAACTAAGGTCAGTATTCCGCGAGGCAGAAATTCGCCAGCGATTCGCCGTAAGGGCTGGACCCAGAGTAAGACGCAGACAACAGAGACGAATTGTGTGAGTGCTAATCCGATACCTTGGGTGAGTAGACTGGCACCAACAATACATGCGACTTGAAGGCCTGCTCGTTTCGGTGTTTCCGGCGCAGTTGCCAGCGCCCAGAGCAGCAGGGCCTGCAGCAAGAGTTCGATTGCGGCGGTTCCGAGTTGGTGCAGGGGGTACACAAGGCCAAGCGCTGCAATCGTTAACAGCAGCGCACAGTCACCGAGTGTCTTTCCGAAAGCGGGGGCACGTGGCCCAAGCCCCAGTGGATCAACCGGCTGGGCCTCTCGGCGG
>RFRK01000233.1 GCA_009924525.1 Betaproteobacteria bacterium | reverse complement strand
CCACGCCGACACACTGCAGAATCCTGGGGGCCGCGCTGGCATCTTCGCATCTTGCCGTCGCGGATTACGCGGGTAATCAGCCCAACCTGCGAGGGCTCTCTTGGTGGCAGCAGACCGTGCCCCAGATCTTGCCGTTTCTGTCAGCTGATCAAGCAGAATTGCTATCCGATGAACTCGCTGCCCAGTCGGCTTTTGCGAAGAGTGCCATTGCAAAACAGCTTCCGAGCGGGGCGGTGCATGCCGATGTCTTTCGGGATAACGTACTTTTCGAAGAGGTCCCTGCCGGGCCAGTACTGGGCGGCTTTATCGATTTTTATTTTGCGGGTGTCGATACCTTTATCTTTGATTTAGCGGTAGCAGCCAATGATTGGTGCATTGAGCATGACCAAGCCGATAGTGGAATTTTTCTTAGCTCCCACCTTGATGCCCTACTCACCGGATATAACGCCGTTCGCCCGCTCTCTGAAGAGGAGCAGGCGGCCTGGCCGATGATGCTGCGGGCAGCCGCCTATCGCTTTTGGGTTTCGCGGCTCTATGATTGGCATCTACCAAGAGACGCTGCAATGCTTACCCCCAAAGACCCAAGTCACTTCGAGCGGCTGCTGCGGACCCGACGCGCTACCGCTCGCCACTAAAAGCGCAAATGCGACTGCTTACCGAACCACGAATTCTGGAATCAAAAGTTGGTGCACGTTGGCTCTCAGAGGGCTTTCGGCTATTTCACCAGCAGCCCCTCGGCTGGACCCTGATTCTCTTTATCTACTGGGCAGCCATGCTGATGGCAGCCTTTATTCCGATTTTCGGGCTGGTGCTGCCGCTGCTGCTCACACCAGGCCTTTCAATGGGATTTATCGAAATATCCCAAGCAATTGACCGACGCGAGCCGCCAAGGCCGCCACTGCTGATTGCTGCTTTTCGCACAGCCCAGGTGAGATCCGTGCTGTTGCTGGGGGCCTGGTATGTGTTGGAGATCACAGTGATCATGTTGGTGAGCTATCTGATTGATGATGGCGCGCTCCTCGAATGGATCACCATAGGCCAGATGCCTAAGCCAGAGCAAATTTCAGCCGTGCAGACCTCGGGCATCGTCGCGTTTATTCTTTACATCCCTGTAATGATGGCATTTTGGTTTGCACCGCAGCTGGTAGTCTGGTCGGGCTTCACGCCCGTGAAGGCACTTTTTTATAGTTTTTTTGCAGTCTGGCGAAATAAGGGCGCATTCACCCGCTATGCAATTACCTGGATTGGGCTAACGCTTTTTGTAGGCGTCGCGATGGCGCTCCTGAACGAAATAATTAAAATGAAGCCCAGCACTGTGACTGCATTTTTATTTCCAATTACTTTGATTCTGATGGCGGTTGCCCACGGCTCGTTTTACGCCAGCACCAAGGCCGTGTTTGGGCCCGAGGAAGAATCCGCCTAGGCGGCCTCGATCTTTGCGATGGCAAGGGCTAACCACTTCACGCCATCGCGTTTAAAGTGAATCTGCGCCCGGGCGTC
>RFRK01000232.1 GCA_009924525.1 Betaproteobacteria bacterium | reverse complement strand
GCCTATGTCAATGCCATCTCGAATATTCTCGAATGGGATATGCCCAAGCACCCGACTTATCTTTGGACTTTGCCCATGTTTCACTGCAATGGCTGGTGCTTTCCCTGGACGATTGCCGCCCGTGCAGGAATCAATGTCTGTCTGCGCAAAGTTGAAGCGCCCGCAATCTTTGATGCGATTCGTACTCACAAGGTGTCCCACTACTGCGGCGCACCGATTGTCCATGGCCTTTTGATTAATGCGGATGCAAATCTGAAAGCAGGCATTAGCCACAAAGTCAGCGCAATGGTCGCAGGTGCCGCACCGCCCGCAGCCATGATCGAGGGTATGGAGAAAATGGGTTTTGATATCACCCATGTCTATGGCCTGACTGAGACCTATGGCCCCGCTTCAGTCTGTGTCAAGCATGAGGCCTGGCAGTCTGAGGCAATCGGTGAGCGGGCGCGGTTAAATGCGCGGCAGGGCGTGCGTTATCACTTGCAGCAGGCCATCAGCGTGCGGGATCCAGAAACACTCGCGCCCGTGCCTGCCGATGGAGAGACCATGGGCGAGATCATGTTTCGTGGCAACATCACAATGAAAGGCTATTTGAAAAATCCCAAGGCAACCCAAGATGCCTTTGTCGGCGGATGGTTTCACTCTGGAGATCTTGCGGTCATGAACCCCGATGGCTATGTCAAGATCAAAGACCGTAGCAAAGACATCATCATCTCGGGGGGAGAGAACATTTCCAGCATCGAAGTCGAGGACGTTCTTTACCGGCACCCTGCGGTGCTGGCGGCAGCAGTCGTTGCCAAGCCTGATCCGAAGTGGGGTGAGACCCCCTGCGCCTTTTTGGAAATCAAGCCGGGTGCAGCGGTTACCCCGGCTGATATCGTGGCCCATTGCAAGCAGTATCTGGCAGGATTCAAGGTGCCGCGGGCGGTGGTCTTTGGCGAGCTACCCAAGACCTCGACTGGCAAAATCCAGAAGTTTGAATTACGTAAGCAAGCAGGCTCAGTCTCTGCGATTGATGTTTAACACTTAAGGAACACCACCATGGCTGACTACAACGCCCCCCTTCGGGATATGCAATTTGTGATCAATGAGCTTGTGCCCTTATCTGAAATTACGGCATTGCCCGGCTATGAAGAGGCTGGCGAAGAGTTGGCCGCCGCCATTTTGGATGAGGCCGCAAAGTTTGCTAATGGTGTGTTGGGCCCATTGAACTGGATCGGTGATCAGCAGGGCGCTGTTTTAAATGGCAATGTGGTGACCACACCTAAGGGCTTTAAAGAGGCTTATGAACAATTCGCTCAGGCAGGCTGGATTGGGCTAGCCTGTGACCCCGAGTATGGCGGCCAAGGCCTGCCGGCGCTGCTGTCAACGGCAGTCAATGAAATGTGGAATAGCGCCAACATGGCATTCACGCTTTGTCCGCTGTTGACTGCCGGTGCGATTGATGCAATTACTCACCACGGTTCAGCAGATCAAAAGGCAATGTATCTGCCGAATCTAATTTC
>RFRK01000231.1 GCA_009924525.1 Betaproteobacteria bacterium | reverse complement strand
AATGCCCGATCCCAGTTACCCCTGTAACCGACAGTTCGTGACTGCGATGGGGGGAATAGTGCGCACGATCCCGGTGGATGCTACAACTGCCTTTCAGCCCACTGCGGATCAGGTCCGACAGTTTTGGGGCCCTAAGACCAAGGCGCTGCTGGTGGCCAGCCCCGCTAACCCCACCGGCACCATGTTAAGCCATGCGTCGGCCGTCTCACTTGCGCAGGCCGTGCGTCAGCTCGGTGGTGTGATGGTGGTGGATGAAATCTATCAACGCGTGGTGTTTGAGGGCACCCCCAAATCATTGGTCTCATTGGGTGAGGACGTTATCCGTTATCTCTGTGAATAGCTTCTCTAAGACCTTCTCCATGACAGGCTGGCGCCTAGGCTGGCTGGTGCTGCCCCCGCAGATGAGCGGCGCGGTGGAGCGGCTAGCGCAGAATCTTTACATCTCGGCTTCCTCGCTTGCCCAGCGGGCTGCGTTGGCAGCGTTTGAGCCGGAGTCTTGCCGTGGCCGAAGACTACCGTAGACGATTTGCTGAGCAGGGCCGGTATTTACTTGCCGAGCTCGCGAAGCTTGGGTTTGCGCTGCCATCTGCCCCGCAGGGTGCTTTTTATGGCTATTGCGATGTATCGGGCCTTACACATGACAGCTATCAGTTCTGTTTGGATCTTTGTGATCATGCAGGCGTGCTGATGGCGCCCGGCCGCGATTTCGGTGAGCATCACGGCGATCGTTATGTGCGTGTCTCCTACACCAAGCCACTGGATGTTTTGCAAGAAGGTATCAATCGCGTGCAAGGCTTTTTGAAATCCGGTCGGGAATAATTTAAGAAAAGGACTATCAATTGCCATCTCTTTATGAACCCTTTCAGCTGGGCAATCTTGCACTATCGAATCGCATTGTGATGGCCCCGCTGACACGCAGTCGGGCCAATGCGCAGCTTGAGCCGACCGATTTGGCAGTGACCTACTATCAGCAGCGGGCATCTGCCGGGCTCATTATTACTGAGGCGAGCCAGGTCTGCCCCCAGGGCCAAGGTTATGTCTCAACGCCTGGAATTTACTCAGCCGGACAGATCGCCGGATGGCGCCGGGTTACAGATGCTGTGCATGCAGCAGGCGGAAAGATCTGTATTCAGCTTTGGCATGTCGGCCGCATTTCGCATCGTTACTTTCAGCCTGATCACGCTGCCCCGGTGGCGCCGTCTGCGATTGCAGCCAAGGCAAAGGTCTTTACGCCCGATGGCCTTGAGGACTGCTCAGAGCCGCGAGCTTTAACGGGCGATGAGATTGCTGGCCTGGTATCTGTCTATGCGCAGGCAGCAAGAAACGCGCAGCAGGCTGGCTTTGACATGATTGAACTACATGGTGCAAATGGCTATCTGATTGATCAGTTCCTTCGGGATCAGTCTAATCGACGCACCGATGAATATGGCGGCAGCGTAGAGAATCGGATTCGGTTTCCGCTGGCCGTGATCGATGCCTTATGCCAGGTCTATCCTGCGCACCGCGTGGGCATACGTTTATCGCCTGCTGCCACCGT
>RFRK01000024.1 GCA_009924525.1 Betaproteobacteria bacterium | reverse complement strand
CTGGCCCTGTGACTTGTCGCCATGAATTCCAATGGAGCGCAGGCCAGCATCATTGAGCATGCGCTCGACCTTGTCGGTGCCACGCTTGGTGCGCGTAAAGACAATCGCACGTTCGACTTCGCGGGTCGCCAACAAATCCACTAACAAATCGCTTTTGCGCGACTGCTCGACCATGATGATCTCTTGCTCGATGGCTTCGATTGGCTTGGAGACGGCCGCGACCGCAATTTCCCGCGGTGCATTCATAAACTCTTGGGCGAGCACGCGAATCGGCTGGGGCATGGTGGCTGACAGCAGCAGGGACTGGCGATTCGGGCCGATGCCACGAAGGATCTCTTGAATGGCAGGCATAAAGCCAAGGTCAAGCATCTGGTCGGCCTCATCCAGCACGATCGTAGTGGTTTTATCCAGCCGCGCTTTTCCGGCACGCAAATGATCTAAAAGTCGGCCCGGCGTCGCCACGACGATATCCAGACCGGCTGCGAGCGCTTTAATCTGCGGCACCGGATTTGCACCACCCACCACAAGGCCTACCATGGGCCGCATGAATTTTCCGTAGGTGCGAATGTTTTCCGAAATCTGCTGCGCAAGTTCGCGAGTGGGGGCGAGTATCAGGTGACGAAAGGCCTTGGGCCCCACGCCTGAAAATTTCTGAGGGCTCAGCTTTTGGGAGGCCAGACCATGCAGGATCGGCAGTACGAACGATGCGGTCTTTCCAGTGCCGGTCTGGGCAATACCAATGACATCACGGCCGGCCATCATCTCGGGAATGACAGCAGCCTGAATCGGGGTGGGGTGGGCATAGCCCTGCGCATTCGCGCAAAACGGGATCGGCCAGGCCGAGGTCAGCAAAAGTTTTCAATCGGTGCTTTCAAAAAGACAACAGAGGGAATCAGCTCTCAAGCAGATTCCGGGCATGGTTGTCAGTAAAGCGACAGGCGGGAAAGGCAGAGAGGGACGATAACAACAGACGGAGTCTACGCGAAGTTTGCACTCTGTGCGCGTTTCGTGATCAATAATTCGCAAATGTTGGTCCTAAAACGTTTCTTTTTGCTCTGGCTGAGTACCGCGCTGACCCTCTGGATTGTCGATGGCCTCTTGGATGGGCTGAGTTTTTCCGGCCTGGAGAGTCTGCTGCTGGCCTCACTCGTGCTGACCGTCTTTAGCCTGACACTCAAGCCCTTGTTGCTACTGATCGCACTGCCGCTGACCTTGTTCTCGTTTGGCTTGGCGCTGCCTTTATTGAACGGCTTGGTCTTATTGGGCGTCGCCAATATGGTTCCAGGTTTTCAGATTGCAGGTTTCTGGATGGGCGTGCTGTGTGCGTTAGCGATCTCTTTGGTTGGCGCGCTTGTATCGATTGCAACCGGCCAGGTCCGTGTCTGGGGAAGAGTGGGACGTTTCGACTCCAGTGCTACCGGACATGGCAATCATCGCCCTTCGGCGGAGGATAACCGCGTGATTGATGGCGAATTCAAAGAAAAGAAATCAGATCAGGATCAGCTTCCGCGTTAGTGATCCCGCCGGCTGTGAGATCAAGCACCACGCGGCGCATCGTGGGGTCTTGAGGATCGGGCATCACACCAAATCTCAGGTGGGCCATGAGATCAAGCATTTTGTGATTGGTAGCCAATACCAGACCTTCAAGTCCGTGTAGCCCGTGTTCACGGGCGCAATCAATCAGCATGTGCATCAGCTTGGTGCCAATGCCGTGGCCTTGCAGATCATCGCGAACGACTAGCGCAAACTCTGCTCGGTGCGGATCTGATAGCCCTGCGTAGCGGGCCACACCAACGATTTCTTCTGCGCCTTGGCCCGCGGTCACCGCAGCAAGTGCGACATCTCGGCCGGGTCTGACATTGGTTAGCTGCGCCAGATGCTCGGGTGTGAAGTGGTGAATGACGGCCAAGAAGCGTAAATAACGCGACTCTTCTGAGAGGCGAGATAGAAACTCCTCCAATTGGGGCGAGTCGCTGAGCTGGAGGGGCCGGATGACAATTGGAGTGGGTGTGTTCAAACGGCTGAAAGGAAAGAGAAATTGTGCATTGCACAAACTCTAGCACAGCCATTTAACAAATGAACAACAAGTCACAAACAAAAAACTGAACAAACAAGGGCTTTTGGATTAAAACGGCTGGGCAGGCTCTGCCTGGCTAAAGGTCACGACGTGGTCGGCCTCAAGTCGAATCCCAATCTGCTCATCCAGCGCGTGGTCATGATGACTTGGCACCAAAGATAAGATTTGCTCCCCATTATCGAGCTCGAGGGTGTAGAGAAAGTCTGCACCCCGAAATGCTTTTCTCACAACCCTGGCCTTAAGCGGGGAGGCGTCATCATGGACTACGTCATCTGGCCGAAGTAGCACTCGAACATCGCCGAATGGCTCGCAATCGTTGCAGCAGCAGGCGCTCAGAGGCAGGGCGCCGAGCAGCGTCTGCACCTGGTGGCCCACCTGAGATCCGGTAATAAACGCGCCCTCACCAACGAATCGGGCCACGGCAGCAGAGTTCGGCTCGTGATACAGCTGATAGGGATTGGCCCACTGAGTCAGCTGGCCATCGAAGATCACACCGACCTGGTCTGCCACCGCAAAGGCCTCGTGCTGATCATGAGTGACCAAAATCGCTGTCGTCTGGGTCTGGCGAAGAATGTCTCGGATCTCCCGAGCCAGCCGGTCACGCAGAGCGATGTCCAGGTTGGAGAAAGGCTCATCAAGCAGGACCAAATCCGGCTGGGGCGCAAGGGCACGCGCGAGCGCGACGCGCTGCTGCTGGCCACCCGAGAGCTCATGGGGGTAGCGATCCGACTGCTGCCTGAGGCCGACAAGATGGAGCATGTCGTTAGCGCGGGCCAAGACCTCGGCATTTGCATGCCTCTTACCCTTGGTTAGCCCAAAGCGGATGTTTTCGATGACGGTCAGGTGAGGAAACAGGGCGTAATCCTGGAATACCACTCCTACCTTCCGTTTTTCGGGGGGCACATGGCTATGGACGGCTGCCATTAGCTCGCCGTTGATTCGGATTTCACCCTCAGCGATAGGCACAAAGCCGGCGACAGCCCGCAACAAGCTCGTTTTTCCGCAGCCTGAGGGCCCCAGCAGGCAGCCAATGTCACCCCGATTCAGGGCCAAAGAGACCTCCGAGGCGGCCAAGAGGAAACCCTCCGGGCGGCCAGAATCCGGATAGCGGATTGCGACGTTATTGAGCTCGAGGGCCTTCATTGCAAATGATTATAATTCTTATTTGAGCGATTCGTCGTGAAATCTAACCCAATTCCTCCCAGCCGGGCTCTTGTACTGGCCGCGGTCACACTGGTGGCGGCCATCATCTTGCCCCTGGCCGCGGTCACAGTTTTCGGACTGCAGGCATTAGCCAGTCCGGCGGTGCTCATCTCATTGGCCGAGTCGGTGCTGCTGGATTACGTGGCCAACACGATCGCCATCTCTGTAATTGCCGCGGTAATTGCCTTGGGCCTGGGACTGCCTGCCGCCTGGATGATTGCAGCCTATGACTTTCCCGGCCGGCGCGCATTCGATTGGGCCTTGATTCTTCCTATGGCAATGCCGGCCTATGTGCTGGCCTATGCCTACACCGACGCCCTGGATCCCTCGGGTTGGCTTTATCGAGAATTGGTGCAGCTGCTCCTTGCCATCGGCATTACTCCTCCGCGGATCGATATTCGCTCTGTCGCCGGTGCCGGCTTGATCATGGGCCTCGCCTTAAGCCCCTATGTAACGCTGCTGGCGAAAACCGCATTTGAAGAGCGGCAGGGCGGATCGTTCGATGCTGCTCGTGCAATGGGGCTCTCGCCTGCGCAGATTTTCTTTCGGCTCGCGCTACCACTGGCCCGGCCGGCGTGGATTGCGGGCCTTGTTTTGGTCGTTATGGAGTGCTGGGCTGATTACGGCACAGTCGCATTCTTCTCTGTGCCGACGCTTTCAACCGGTCTGTTTAAGGCATGGTTTAACTATGGCGATCGATCATCGGCGGCGCTCATCGGCATGCTTATGCTGGTTGTGATGCTGGTGCTGATGTGGCTTGAGATGCGAAGCCGTGGTCGCGCGGTATGGGCGGCGCAACGGCCTAGCGGTCGGCCCCGACGGTTCGTCGTATCTGGAAAGAGCGCCTGGGCCATGGCAATGTTTTGCGCAATTTTGCCGATCTTCGGATTTGTATTGCCCGCAGGTCTGCTGTTGTACGCAGCGATTACTTCGGAAGCAGCCCTGAATGTCGGGCCGCTTTTTCGGCAGGCCATGACAACGATTGGCCTGGGTGTCTTGGGTGTGCTTATCATTCTCCCGGCTGCATGGATCTGCGGCTACGCGCTGCGCAATGGCACTGTCTGGCTTAGGCAGGCAGTACGGCTTGCTTCGGTGGGCTATGCCATGCCGGGTCTCGTGGTCGCTGTGGGGCTGCTGGCCTGGTCGGGCTTATTCACCGAGTTTGCTGATCAATGGCTGAATTGGCGTGTTGCTCTGGCGAGCACCGGCGCGCTATTACTGGGCGCTTATCTCACAAGATTTTTTATTGTTGGCCTTGGCCCGATTGAAACGGGGCTTGAGCGCATTACGCGATCATTGGATTGGTCTGCCAGTGCTTTGGGCCTATCCCGAATACAGGTGTTTCTGCGGGTCCATATTCCTCTGATGCGCAGCGCTATGGGTGTCGCCGCGTTACTGGTGTTTGTTGATGTCGTGAAAGAGCTTCCCGCCACGTTGGTGCTACGCCCTTTTAACCTGGAGACATTGGCGGTCTCCGCACATCACCTTGCGGCAGACGAGTTATTGGGCCAGGCAGCGTGGCCATCGCTCACGATGGCCGTGGTGGCGCTGATCCCACTCATCTTATTGGGCCCGCTATCCAGCCAGAGTCGGCAGCGCTAAGCGACTGTGTCGGCCGCCCAGGCCGCCTTGGTTTATGCCAGCAGTATCTCTTGTGAGGCGCGTCGTTTCGTCCCGCTCGCGCGTTTTATTGTGTAGGACCCATCAGCCCGCATGGTCCACGACAGTGCGTTATCCCGCAGGTGCACTGTCAGGCCCTCGCGAATCACACGTTGTTTAAGCTTTGGATCGAGCACCGGAAAGGCGAGCTCCACGCGCCGAAAGAAATTTCGATCCATCCAGTCAGCCGAGGAGAGATAGACATCCTCTTGACCGGCGTTTTTAAAATAAAACACCCGGCTATGTTCCAAAAAACGGCCGATCGTCGAGCGCACTGAAATATTCTCTGAAAGGCCCAACACTTTCGGCCTGAGCACACAGACGCCGCGCACAATCAGATCGATTTTGACACCGGCTTGGCTCGCCTTGTACAGAGCCTCGATCACCAGTGGCTCCACCAGCGAATTCATCTTGGCAATGATGCGCGCGGGCTTGCCGTTTTTTGCATGCCGTGCCTCGCGCTCAATAAACGCGATGATTCGTTGATGCAATGTAAAGGGGGATTGGAGCAGTACTTTTAAAGGTTTGGCATGGCCCAGGCCGGTGAGCTGTTGAAAGACCTCGTGTATGTCGGAACAGATCTCTTTATGGCTCGTGAAAAGACCGAAGTCGGTGTAAGTGCGGGCGGTTTTAGGGTGATAGTTGCCCGTGCCGAGATGCGCGTAGCGGCGCATGCCAGTCTTCTCTCGGCGCACGATGAGGCACATCTTGGCATGAGTCTTATTGCCGACAACGCCGAAGACCACGTGGGCACCGGCCTCCTCAAGTCGCGAGGCCCAATTGATATTAGTTTCCTCATCAAAGCGGGCCATCAGCTCTACCACGACGGTCACTTCTTTGCCTGCGCGTACCGCTCCAAGCAGTGACTCCATCAGCTCTGAGGTCTGACCCGTGCGATAGATTGTTTGTTTGATTGCTACGACCTGTGGGTCTTTGGCGGCAAGTCGGATGAAATCAGCAATCGCTGAGAAAGAGTCGTAGGGATGATGGACTAACACATCCTGTTCACGAATCACCTCAAAGAGATTGGCCGACTCGAAGGCCTTTGGGTAGCGCGGTGTGAAAGCGGAAAACTTTAGATCGGGCCGGTCGACAAGATCAGGCAACTGCATGAGCCGAACCATGTTGACTGGCCCATGGACCCGATAGCAGTCAGCATCCGTTAGCCCAAATTCATTACGTAAAAGCTTGAGCATGCGATCAGAGATGCCCTCGGAAACCTCCAGGCGCACCGCGTCACCAAATTGCCGCTGCGAGAGTTCGCCTTGTAAGGCTTCGCGCAGGTCGGTGACTTCTTCATCGTCAACAAACAAGTCACTGTTTCGCGTTACTCGAAACTGATGTACACCCACGGCAGTCATGCCCGGAAATAATTCATGAACAAAGCTCTGGACAAAGGACGACAGCATCATGAAGCCGTGGGGATAGCCCGAGATTTTCTTGGGCATTGCCACCAAACGGGGCAGGGCCCTGGGTGCCTGAACAATCGCAACACCGCTTTGCCGTCCAAAGGAGTCTTCGCCTTGCAATTCAACAATGAAGTTCAGACTCTTATTGAGCACCCGGGGGAAGGGATGGGTGGGCGACAGTCCGATGGGTGTGAGAACAGGCAGAACCTCTTGGGTGAAATATTGGTGGGCCCATTCGCGTTGGGCATCATCCAGCGTTGGAGCAAGATGAAAGTGAATTCCATGTTGTGTCAGCAATGGAAAAATCTGATCGTTTAACACTTGGTACTGTCGTTCGATCAGCGCCTTGGCCTGGGCGCTGACTGCGGCATAGGTGGTCGCTGCCGTAAACCCGTCGGCATGAACCTGATCGGGATGGGACCGCAGCTGGGCTTTGATACCCGAGACCCGGATCTCAAAGAGCTCATCGAGATTGCTGGACACAATGCAGATGTAGCGCAGCCGCTCTAGGGCGGGCACGGTTGGATCCTCGGCCATGGCCAGCACGCGCTGATTAAATGCCAATAGGCTCAGCTCCCGGTTAAGGAAATGTTCAGTCGGGGAGGGCTGAGGGGTCGCGCTCATGGCTGTCGCAGTGTGGAGCTGAAATATGACGGCCAGGTGACAACGCCGCTATTCTGATAAGCCCCGACCCTGTTGTCTTTGGGGGTACTTGAGCGACAATAACGCCGCCATGCCCATGTCGAATCCCGTAAAGCTTGTTGCGGCAGCGGATCTCGGATCCAACAGTTTTCACCTTTTGATTGGCCGGGTGGTGGAGTCTCCACTGGGCTTTCAGATTTATCCTTTGGATAGCCTGAAGGAAGTGGTTCGCCTGGCAGGCGGGCTCGGGCCCGATAAGCGGCTTGATGCGGCCTCGCAGACGCGGGCGATCCTCGCGTTGCAACGTTTTGGTGAGCGGCTGCGTTCATTTTCTCCGGATCGTGTTCGGGCTGTGGCGACCAATACGCTTCGGATCGCCAAAAATGGCCAGGAGTTCCTGCGGACCGCCGAGGCCGCGCTGGGCTTTCCGATCGAGATTATTGCCGGCCAGGAAGAGGCCCGGCTGATTTACTCAGGGGTCGCGCAGAGTCTGCCGCGAAACGGCAAGAAACGTCTGGTGATCGATATTGGAGGCGGCTCCACCGAGTTTGTCATCGGCCGGGATGATGTGCCGGAGGTGTTGGAATCGGTCTATGTGGGATGCGTGCGGTTTAGTCGTGATTATTTTCCAGGCGGCGCAATTAGCCGTCCCGCGATGAAGGCGGCCACTCTCGCTGCACGCGAGGAGATTCAGGTAATTCGGAAGGCCTTTGTATCGGCCGGCTGGGAAGAAGTCATCGGCTCCAGCGGTACGGCCAAGGCCATTGCCGAAGTTATCGAAGCCAATAGCCTGAGCACCGAGGGAATTACTGCGGAGGCGCTCGATGCCCTGGTGGGCCGACTCGTGCGTGCGGGTCGCATCGAGGATGCCGGGCTCAATGGACTGAAGCCTGATCGCATTCCCGTGTTTGCGGGGGGCCTGGCCATCATGTCTGCAATTTTTGAAGAGCTGAGCATCACTGCCATGCACTACGGAGAGGGTGCCCTGCGGCTTGGCGTTTTATATGACTTGGTGGGCCGCACACAGCAGGAGGATATGCGGCGTATCAGTGTTGAGCAGGCGATGCGACGTTATTTTGTCGATATTGCCCAATCACAGCGTATTAGTCTTCTGGCAATGAATCTGTGGAAGCGTTTAAAAATCGGCTCTGACGAGGAGCGCGAACAGCTCGAGCAGCATCTGCTCTGGGCCGCCTGTTTGCATGAGATCGGAGTCTCTATCTCGCATAACAGCTTTCATAAGCACTCAGCCTACATCGTGATGCATGCCGATCTACCTGGTTTTTCGAGGAGGGAGCAGCAGATGGTTGCGATGCTGGTGCTGGGCCAGCGAGGAAAGCTCTCTAAGATCCAGCCTCAGCTGAGTTCGCCTGCACAGCGTGCGGCCGTGATGTGTTTTCGGCTTGCTTGTTTGCTTTATCGCCGCCGGCTTGATCTCGAGCTTCCTGAAATTGATTTGGTCGGGGGGCCATCGCGTTTTCGTCTCGAAATCGATGGCCTGTGGCTGGAAGCGCATCCACTGACAGTCTTTGGCCTGCAGCACGAGGCGGCTGAGTGGGCGAAATGTGGAATTGATCTACAATTGCAGCCGGTTCAGAAAGTCGGCCCGTCGTTCTGCGGCAGGCGCGTAGCTCAGCTGGTTAGAGCACCACCTTGACATGGTGGGGGTCGTTGGTTCGAGTCCAATCGCGCCTACCAATTGCCCAGGCCCCTGCATTTCAAATCCCCCATCATGCCTCCGATCTCACATTCATCGGCTCCGCTGGTCGGCGGCTTGCCGCCGCCGCTTACGGGGGTGCGGGTGCTGGATTTCAGTCGGCTGCTGCCCGGACCTTATTGTTCTCAGATCCTCGCCGATCTCGGCGCGGAGGTGATTCGTGTTGACGATGCAACGCGGTCCGATGGTGGTGATCTCATGCGCGAGCAGGCCGATCTAGAAGGCTTCGGCGGCGGGCAATTCTTTGATCTGGTCAATCGTGGAAAAAAATCAATTGCATTGAATCTGCGGGATCCGCGTGCCGTAGCGATCGTGAAGCGGCTAGTCATCGATATGGATGTCGTGTTGGAGGGCTTTCGGCCAGGCGTTATGCAGCGGCTCGGCGTGGGCTACGAGACACTCGCTGCGGTCAGACCAACTCTCGTGTTTTGTGCACTTTCGGGCTACGGACAGACCGGTCCTTATCGTGATAAGGCAGGCCACGACTTGAATTATCAGGCGCTCTCCGGCGCGCTTTATCACAACCGTACAAAAGATGGTGGCCCATCGATTGGTGCGATACAGACGGCCGATCTTGCTGGTGGTGCGCTCACTGCAGCCACTGCGATTCTCGCAGCCTTGCTGGACTCAAAGCTAAACGGCCGAGGCCGCTTTCTCGATGTCGCCATGGCCGATGGCATCCTGGCTTTAAATGCCTATGCATTAAGTCTCCTGAATCTGCGACGCGAGGAACCTACCGCGGGCGCAGAGCTGATTACTGGCGGTGCGGCGTGCTATCAGATCTATATGACCCAGGATAAAAGACATCTTGCAGTCGGCGCCTTAGAGCAGAAGTTCTGGCAGAGGTTTTGCCAAATTATTGGTCGTCCAGATCTGTCGGAGCGCGGCCATGTCTGCGGTGAAGAGGGGCGGGCGGCGATTGCAGAGGTGTCTGCCTTGATTGCAGCAAGGCCGCTCGAGCAATGGCGCGAAATTTTCAAAGACGAGGACTGTTGCGTCAGCCCAGTGATGACCCTTCATGAATCACTTCAGCATGGCCCCTCGGTGAGCCGTGGCACGATAGCGCTAAATTCCGAAGCGCAGCCGGCTCTGCCTTTTCCGGTGCTGATGGCAGCATCTTCGCCGCCAGTCGCCTTCAGTCCGGCTATCGGTGCCGACACCGAACCACTTTTGTTGGCAAAGGGTTATACCGCTGCCGAAATCGCGGACTTGATCGCCGAGGGTGTTGTTGTCAGCCATCAGCCGGTGTCCGAGTCTTCGCGTCGGCGGTAGCGCTACCGACCCCTATTTCTCTTTGGGAATCCTGCCCATTAGATAAAATTCCTCGTTCGGCCGCATGCCTGTTGCACTCGCTAGCCGATTACTCATCGCAAAAAAAGCTGTGATCGCAGCGATATCCCAGAGATCATCATCAGAGAGGCCTGCGGCACGCGCGGTCTGCCGGTCGTGCTCGGTTAAGTCCGCTGACGCAACGGCTACTTTCACGGCGAAATCCAAAATAGCCCGCTCGCGGGCGGTGATCTCAGCGGTTTTGTAATTGGTGGCAAGTTGATCTGCGATCCTGGGGTTCTTGGCCCGGATTCGCAGAATGGCCCCATGGGCAATTACGCAGTAGGGGCAGCGATTCAGCGCTGAGGTGGTCACCACAATCATTTCTCGCTCCGCCTTGGAAAGGCCGCTCGCACCTTCCATCAGGGCATCGTGATACGCAAAAAAGGCACGGAACTCTTGTGGGCGATGGGAGAGTACGCGCATCACATTGGGTACAAAGCCAGCCTTTTCTTTCGTGATGCTGAGTCGCTCGGCGATATCGTTGGGAAGCGATGTCATGTCGGGAACAGGGGTGTTAGAAATGGACGATTCGCTCACAGGGATCTCTCAATTCGGGGGTGTTATTCTTAGGTATGTCCAAAGCATCTGAACTATCGCAAGCCGCGACGATCATGTCACCCTGCAGATCGGTTTGCAAGATGTCGGCTACGACCGGCTTGTGTATTGGCTGCCTGCGTACCTTGGATGAAATCGCCGCCTGGGGCGAGATGAGCCACGCGGAGCGCGCTGCAGTGATGCGCGAGATCACGCAGCGCAAGCTGGCGCAGTCTCACGAAAAGACCCTATGACCCATACCCTCCCGCCGTCGATGCGATTCATCGAGCGGGACTGGCTTTCAGCCAATCAGATTTTATTTTTTGAAGACGACGGCTCAGCAAGCGTTGTGGATACGGGTTATGTGAAGCACGCAGCGCTGACATGTGCACTACTGGAGCGCATGCTCAACGGGCGGCCACTGACACGCATTTTAAACACCCATCTTCATTCGGATCACTGCGGCGGAAACGCGGCCTTGGCGCAGCGATTCGGCGCCGAGATTCTGGTCCCCAGTGGATCGTATGCGCTGGCCAGGGACTGGCAGTTGGATACATTGAGTTTCACCGTAACGGGCCAGCGCTGTGAGCGCTTTGTGCCGAGTGGATCGATTTCTGCTGGCCAACAGCTGAATCTCGGCGGGATCGCCTGGGAGGTGCACGCCGCAGCGGGCCACGATCCCGAATCCATCATGCTCTATTCGCCAGCGTATCGGATTCTTATTTCCGCAGATGCCCTCTGGGAAGATGGCTTTGGCGTGACGTTTCCGGAGCTTTCTGGGGAGAGTGGATTTCAAGAACAGCAGGAAGTGCTAGAGCAAATCGAATCGCTGCAGCCTAAGATCGTAATCCCAGGACACGGCCCGATTTTTGTTGATCTTGAATCGGCACTTGCCCGCGCGCGGGGCCGCCTCGCCTGGCTTAAGGATGATCCCGTTCGCAATGCGCGTTATGCCCTGAAAGTACTTGTGAAATTCATCATGCTTGATCTGGAGCAAGCGACGGAGGCCCAGCTTTTTGAGCGACTCGGGGCCGCACAGATATTTCGGGATGCCAGCGCGCAGGCCGGCCTGAGCTCGGATCACGCCCTACACTGGTCTTTGGAGAGTCTGGTTAAAGCCGGCGCTCTTCAGCAGCAAGGCGGGTTGCTGATTTCGCCCTAACGCAAGCCTTACCGCCTAGCGGGGCGCCATTCGTATGGCGCCATCCAGCCGAATGACCTCGCCGTTAAGGTAGTCATTTTCAATGATGTGGCCGACGAGTTGGGCGAACTCCTCTGGCTTGCCCATGCGGGCTGGAAACGGCACCGAACGATTTAGGGAATCCTGCACTTCTTGCGGGAAGGACAGCAACATCGGTGTGGCCATAATTCCTGGTGCGATGGTCATGACACGAATTCTGCTTCGTGCTAGCTCTCTGGCGATTGGCAGGGTCATTCCAACAATACCGCCTTTGGAAGCCGAGTAGGCGGCCTGGCCAATCTGACCATCATAGGCCGCCACCGATGCAGTGTTGATAATGACACCAGCGGTCTCTTCGGTTCCGGCCTGCGCGCGCTCGCTGATCGCCTGTGCGGCAAGCCGCAGCATATTGAATGAGCCAACCAAATTTACGGCAATCGCGCGGCTAAAGCTCTCTAGCCGATGCGGCCCTTCTTTACCCAGCACTTTCTCGGCTGGCGCAACCCCTGCGCAGTTGATGAGCCCATGCAGGCTGCCGAATGTGTCGCAGGCAAAGTCGACTGCTGCTTTCGCGCTGGCTGAATCCGAAACATCAGTGGATACGAATTTTACTGAGTCTGACAGGCCTTGGCTGGGCGAATTTAAGTCCGCTATCAGAATGCGGGCACCGCGTGCCGCAAGCCAGGCGCTTGTGATGGCCCCAAGGCCAGAGGCTCCGCCGGTGACGATGAATACTTTGTCTTTGATGTGCATGAGTTTGACTTTAGGGGAGGCTGACGCTAAGGTCAAACCGAAGAGTGACGATTAAGTTTTGGAGAAAAACCAGTGCCCCTTTCGGCCTCTCGGATTGAAGAAATACATCGTAGTTTCAGTGGCCAGGGCCTGATGGGGACCTTCGCTGCGTGCTTAGATGAGCTCGATGAGGGCAGGGCGGTGATCTCGATGCCGCTGTCGGATCGCGTAACCCAGCAACATGGATTTTTTCACGGCGGCACTGTTGGGGCGCTGGCCGATACCGCCTGCGGCTACGCGGCCTTATCGATGGTGCCTCCCGGTAAGGCAGGCCTAACGGCTGAATATAAAATTAATTTGATTTCGCCGGCTGACGGCGATCGACTAATTGCAGTCGGCCAAGTGATCAAGCCTGGCCGTATGCTCATGGTCTGCCAGGGCGAGGTTTTCGTTGAGAAAGAGGGCCAAAGAAAGAAATGTGCAATTGCCCTGATGACACTCTTTGTAATGGAGGGCCTATCGTCGATCTAATTGACGCAAGGAGAACCATCTGATGAAGCCCCAAGTCCAAGATCCCGTTGTATTTCTATCCGCTGCGCGCACCCCGATGGGCAATTTTATGGGCGAGCTCTCCAGCCTATCTGCTCCCGAGCTTGGTGCGGCAAGCATCCGCGGCGCCCTGGCGCAGGCAGGCGTAGGCCCAGAGTTGGTCGATGAACTGATGTTCGGCTGTGTGCTGCCGGCCGGGATGGGGCAGGCGCCGGCACGCCAGGCGGCGATTGGCGCGGGCCTTCCGAAGTCGACAGTCTGCACGACGGTCAATAAAGTCTGCGGTTCGGGCATGCGGGCTGTAATGAGTATGCACGACACGCTGGTGCTGGGCGCTGCCTCAGTAGCGGTGGCCGGTGGCATGGAAAGCATGAGCAATGCACCGTATCTACTGGCGCGTGCGCGTGCAGGCTATCGGATCGGACACAGCACGGTCTATGACCACATGATGCTCGATGGCCTTGAGGATGCGTATGAGCGGGGCCGCTCGATGGGCACTTATGGAGAAGACTGCGCCCGGCAATACAGCTTTAGCCGCGAAATGCAGGATCAATTTGCAATTGAGTCGGTGACTTGGGCAAAGCGTGCGAGTGAGAGCGGCGCATTTGGGGCGGAGCTCGTGCCCCTTGAGGTCACGACCCGCAAGGGCAGCATAAAAATTGACTCAGACGAAGGCCCGCGCAGTATTGCTTTAGAAAAAATTCCGTTGCTCAAGCCGGCTTTTGCTAAAGATGGCTCGGTTACAGCGGCTTCTTCGTCGTCGATTAGTGATGGCGCCGCTGCGCTGATCATGTGTCGTGAATCAACCGCCAGCAAGATGGGAAAGACTCCAATTGCACGCATGTTGGGGCACGCAGGATTTGCTGGTCCGCCCGCACAGTTCCCTACTGCGCCGATTGCAGCGATTGATCGATTATTGCAATCAAATGGCTGGTCAGTATCCGATATCGACCTCTGGGAAATTAATGAGGCCTTTGCCGTTGTTGCGATGGCAGCAATCCGTGATCTGCAGATTCCGCGTGAGCGGGTCAATGTCAATGGCGGGGCCTGTGCGCTGGGCCATCCGATTGGCGCTTCTGGAGCGAGAATCATCGTGACCTTGATCCATGCCCTGCGGGCGCGGGGCTTAAAGCGCGGGGTTGCCAGCCTATGTATTGGAGGCGGGGAGGCGACTGCTGTGGGTGTTGAACTGATCTAACTTGTTTCGAGACTCAGGATCATGATTCTCTCGGATGAACAACAGCAGGTGCGTGACGCGATTGCAGATTTTTGTCGCCATGAGATTGTTCCCAAGGCTGCACAATGGGACCGTGAGCACCATTTCCCACGCGAGGCCCATCAGGCTCTTGCCGCATTAGGGTGCTATGGCGTGATGGTGCCGCAGGAGTACGGTGGTGCCGGTCTTGATGCGGTCTGCCTGGCGTTAATTTTGGAGGAGATCGGAGCCGCTGACGGCGGAACCAGCACCGCGATCTCCGTAAATAACTGCCCTGTCTGCAGCATCCTGTTGGCCTTCGCAGACGAAACACAAAAACGCGATTGGCTCATACCGCTGGCTCGAGGCGAGAAGCTCGGTGCTTTTTGTCTTACTGAGCCCCAGGCGGGATCCAACGCTGCTGAGATTCGCACTGCGGCTCGGCGTGAGGGCGATCACTATGTGCTCAATGGCGTAAAGCAATTCATCACAAGCGGTAAAAACGGCCAGGTTGCTATCGTGATCGCGGTGACCGGGGACGGAAAGCCCAGCCAGCGGATGTCCGCATTTATTGTTCCGACAGATACGCCCGGATACATCGTGGCAAGGCTCGAAGAAAAGATCGGACAAAACTCTTCGGATACTGCACAGATTGTTTTTGAAAATTGCCGTATTCCAGCGGCCTATCGTATCGGCGTGGAGGGGCAGGGCTACAAAATTGCACTCTCAGGACTGGAAGGCGGCCGCATCGGGATTGCGGCCCAATCGATTGGTATGGCCCGTGCCGCCTTTGAGGCCGCACTACTTGCCTATGCCAAAGAGCGCGAGGCCTTTGGGCAGCCGATCTTTGAGCATCAGGCGGTTCAGTTTCGGCTTGCCGATATGGCCACGCAGCTTGAGGCTGCCCGGCAGATGGTCTGGCATGCAGCGAGCCTGAAAGACGCCGGCCGGCCCTGCCTGAAAGAGGCGGCGATGGCAAAGCTTTATGCCAGCGAGATCGCCGAGCGCATTTGCACCGATGCCATTCAGATTTTTGGCGGCTATGGCGTGGTGAAAGATTTCCCCGTGGAGCGGTTTTATCGTGATGTGCGGGTCTGCCAGATTTACGAGGGCACAAGCGATGTTCAAAAGATTCTGATCGCGCGCGCCCTTGCGAATAGCTCTACTGCATAAAGGATTTAACGATGGCGGCCACACGATTTCCTGCCAAGGTAAAAATTGTCGATGTCAGTCCGCGCGACGGCCTGCAAAATGAAAAGCAGCTGGTATCAGTAGCGGATAAGGTAGCCTTGATTCACCAGCTTGCGCAGGCGGGTGTACCGAATATCGAAGCAGTCTCGTTTGTATCGCCCAAGTGGGTGCCGCAGATGGCTGATGGCTTGGCGGTGATGCAAGCCGTTAGCCGCATGCCGGGCATTGTGTATTCGGCGCTGACCCCGAATATGAAGGGCTATGAGTCCGCGCGACAGGCAGCGATGCACGAGGTGGTCATTTTCGGCGCTGCCTCGGAGTCTTTTTCTCAAAAGAATATTAACTGCAGCATTGCCGAGTCACTTGAGCGATTTCGTGAGGTTGCGCAGTCAGCCGCTAAAGATGGCATTCGTCTGCGCGGCAGCATTTCCTGCTGCTTAGGCTGCCCCTACGAAGGGGATGTAGCACCGTCAAAGGTCTTGGAAGTCGTGGACCGAATGGCGGATCTCGGCTGTATTGAGATTGATATTGCCGACACCATCGGTGTCGGCACCGCCGATCAGGTGAAAAGGGTTTTTGAAGAGTTACTGCGTCGCTACCCGGCCAGCCGATTTAGCGGACACTTTCATGACACCTATGGCCAGGCGATTGCCAATATCGTTGCGGCTCTGGAATTCGGCATCTCGATTTTTCATGGATCAGTCGCTGGTCTTGGCGGCTGCCCTTATGCCCGGGGCGCTTCTGGAAACGTAGCAACCGAAGACATTGTTTATCTCATGCACCGGATGGGTATTGAAACCGGTATTGATCTCACGCGACTCGCGAAGGCTGGTGCAGAGATCTCACGTGTTCTGGGCAGGGCCAGCCAATCGAAGGCCGGCACGGCCTGGCTTGCAAAACAGGCCGCTCAAGCGCAGTGATTGCAATTTCGCAGCCCTAAGCGTAGCTGCGGGCATCCTCGATTTGTTTTCCGTCTTCAGGAAGGCTGCCGATTCCAACGAACCTCACTTCGCATCGCAGCCGCGTAATTTCGCGGGCAGACTCGATGAGTGGTGCTGTCATGGCTGCTGCAGCTCCCGCATCAGCAACCTCGCAGTGCAGGGTCATCGTATCGCTGCCGATGGCTCCCGACAGGACGAGTCTGGCTTTTTTAATGTCTGGGAAATTTTTAATGATTTGTCCGACCTGGCCGGGATGGACAAACATGCCTCGGACCTTGGTTGTCTGATCGGCCCGGCCCAGCCAGCCCTTAATCCGCAGGTTGGTCCGGCCGCAGGGGGTTGGCGACTTAAGCGACTGCGGATCAATCGCCGATAGGTCGCCGGTAGCGAAACGAATCATCGGATATTCACGATTAAAGGTGGTGACAACCACCTCACCGACTTCGCCCAATGGCATCGGAGTCGATCCGCCCGGCTCAACAATTTCAACGATCGCATCCTCGGTCATCACCATACCGAGGGCGGGGTCGGCAGTCTCGTAAGCAATCATGCCCAGATCGGCGGTGGCGTAAGCCTGGCCCACGCGAATATTGCGCTCTGCCAGCCATTGCCGCGTCGAGGGAGTGAGGGCCTCACCCGAGACCATTGCTTTTTTCAGGCTCGATGTCGGCAGCCCCATCTCAGCGCCTTTTTCAATCAAGATTTTGAGAAAACTGGGCGTGCCGGTGTAGCCAACGGGCTTTAACTGGGAAATCGCCTGGACCTGCTGTTCGGTCTGACCGATTCCGGCAGGCAGCACCCAGCATCCCAGCGCATGCAGCCCGCCTTCGATAATCCAGGCACCGGGCGATAAGTGATACGAAAAGCTGTTGTGGACTAAATCACCCGATTGAAAGCCGGCTGCGCGCAGGGCACGCATCATGCCAAAGTGATCAACGCTCATGCCTTGAGGCTCGTAGATCGGCCCAGGCGACTGAAATACACGACGCAGCTGCGTGAACGGCGCAGCAAGAAATCCGCCAAAAGGCGGTGATGAGGCCTGAAGTCCAGAAAGTGTTGATTTGCGCGTAACAGGAAGCGCGGCCAGATCGCTTAAAGAAGACAGTTTTGCGGGATCGACCGCGGAGAGAGCCTGCTGATAAAACGGCGCATTGGCCTTCGCATGGGCGATCGTCTCGCACAGTTGGCCAAGCTGCGACTGCTCTCGCTCTGCCCGTGAGCGGCGCTCCTGAGGGTCGATCGTCATCGTAAAAAAGAAAACAGGTTATGCCAGCCAGCGCTTGCGGCGGCGGTATGACTTCACTTCCTTAAATGAGCTGCGCTCGGAGCCCGAGGATACGCCGAGATAAAACTCTTTGACGTCTTCGTTATTACGAAGGTCTTCGGCGGTGCCATCCATAACAATGCGGCCGTTTTCCAGGATGTAGCCATACTGCGCAAAACGCAGCGCGACGTTGGTGTTTTGCTCCGCAAGCAAGAAGCTGACGCCCTCGCGGCTATTTAGATCCTGAACGATATGAAAGACCTCTTCCACAATCTGCGGGGCCAAGCCCATCGAGGGCTCATCAAGCAGAATCGTTTCCGGATCTGCCATCAGAGCACGGCCGATCGCGCACATCTGCTGCTCCCCGCCGGATGTGTAGGCGGCCTGAGAGTTACGGCGTGTTTTGAGTCGGGGGAAATAGTTGTAAACCTTATCGAGCGAGGCCTGCAGATCACCTTTTGAGGCGTTTCGGGTGTAGGCGCCCGAGAGCAGATTTTCTTCAATCGTTAAGTGGGCAAAGCAGTGACGGCCTTCCATGACCTGCACCACCCCACGTTTGACTAAATCGGCAGGGGAGAGGGCTTCGATACGCTCTCCCTTCTCTCCCTTGTACTCAATAGAGCCCTTCGTGACTTCGCCGCGCTCGCCCTTTAAAAGGTTGGAGACGGCCCGAAGGGTTGTGGTTTTTCCAGCACCGTTACCGCCAAGAAGGGCCACGATGCCGCCTTTATTTAAGGCGAGAGAGACGCCCTTCAGAACCAGGATCACGTGGTTGTAGATAACCTCGATGCCGTTAACGCTGAGTACGGGGGAGGCTGCTGTCATCACGCGATCCTAGTTCTTTTCAAGGGGTTCTCTTACCGATTACGACTTGCAGTCGGCCTCAGGGCGGCGTGCGATTTTCTTTTCTTTCGCATAGCCATCGGCAGACGCGGTCACCATGGGGCGCATGATGGTCTCGTCACCTTGCAGCCAGTCCGAGGACCAGTTGAACTTGGTGCCATCCCAGGTATGGACCCGTGCCCACGCGGATCCCATATGGTCTGCGCAAGAGGTCTGAATCGGGCTCAGTACGCCAGTAAAGCCCAGCTGGCCCAGTCGGGCACGCGAGATATTCAGGTTCTCATAACCCCAGCGGGCCTGCTCACCTGTCATCACTTGACCCTTGCCGTAGCGC
>RFRK01000230.1 GCA_009924525.1 Betaproteobacteria bacterium | reverse complement strand
GCCTGCCAGTGAATTCGGGCAATCACGCCGAGTGAGAACAAAGGAAACCTGATCCAGGCCAGCATCGCGGCTGCATGGGTCAGCCGGGCGGAGGATCCGCCCATCGAGGTCAGCAGCAAGGTGCCGTGCTCGTCTGCATACTCAATACGCGCCAAATCGCGGCCGTTGATTGCGGATTTAAAAAAACGAAATTGATAGCGGCCCTGAATCTCAAAAAAAGGTGAGACGTAGAAGGCCTTATTGGATTCGAGCGTTTGACCGTTTTGGATCGCAGCATCACGGCCTGGATCTAAAACATAACTGTGGCGCTGCCCAAACGTATTGTTGACCTCGGCGATAATGGCCCGAAGGCTTCCATCTTTCCGTTCACAGAACCAGAAGCTGACCGGTTTAAACACATAGCCGAGCATTCGGGGAAAGGTCTGCAGCCAGATCTCGCCATTCGCATCGTGGATGCCGGCCTGCCGAAGCGATTCGTTCGCCCACTCTAATAGCGGCCGGCCATCTCCATGATCATGATCGTAAACACTGAGCAATGCTTTTCGATTCAAGGCCCAGCCTCGCCATGGCCCTCGGCCGGCAGCAGCCGATGCCTGAAGGCTTCTGAGGGGCAGCTGAAGATAGAAGGCCCGATAGCGAAAGTCGTGACGAAAGGGCCGAACCCTGCAGTGCCAGATATGGCCGCTGACTAGCCGCGGTTCATGCAGGGTTGGGCAGGGCGGGGGCATGTCCGGTTTTAACAAAGTGATGCCTCAGGCTACGGGCTGCATGGGTTCCCGACTGAAACCCATCTTCATGAAATCCATAGCGGGTCCAGGCGCCAGCCAGCCATATGCCTGCGTGGCCTTGCACATGAGGCAGCTGTCGCTGCGCCTCGATGGCAGGTCCATCAAAGATCGGATGCGCGTAATGCATGGACTGAAGAATGTGTTCAGGCCGCGGTGGAGAAATTGGATTTAGACTCACCAATACCGGGGCCTGGATGGGCAAGGGCTGAAGCCGATTCATCCAGTAAGTCACGCTTACGCTGCTGCTATCGTGTTCTTGGGTATGTAGATAGTTCCAGGCCGCCCACGCGGCCCGCCGTTTTGGCATTAGGGATGTGTCTGTATGAAGAACCGCAAGATTTTTCTGATAACGGATTTTTGAGACAACCTTTTTTGCTGGGCTGGCCTCATGCAGCATTTGGCTCGCCTGGTCAGAATGGCAAGCCATAATCACCGCATCGTAATGATCTTCAAAGGCCTGGGGCCCGGCTTGAGCCGTCTGCACGCCCTGGATTCGGACTCGAGCGCTCCCGCTCATTGAGGTCATCGGGCTTACTGAGTCGACAGTGGACTGTGTCCGCCAAATGACATGGCGGCCTGATTGCGCTAGGTGCGCCTGAAGTTTCTGAATGTAGGTGGCGGATCCGTGGCGCACGGTGTACCACTGGGGGCGGTTGGTAATCTGCAGCAGTCCATGGTTTTCACAAAACCGGGTGAAGGTGGTCATTGGAAACGCTCGCATCTGCTCTGGCGGACAAGACCAGATCGCGCCAGCCATGGGCAGCAAATAAGCATTCAGAAAC
>RFRK01000229.1 GCA_009924525.1 Betaproteobacteria bacterium | reverse complement strand
GTGTAAAGCGCCGACTCCAGCAGATATTCCCAGCTGCCAGCAAACGAACGACGTGACACCAGCTGAGTCGCGGAGCCCGGGCCCAGGCCCTCAAAAGGAAGCACGATCATCAACTCTTGATCGACAAGTTTTCCAGATGATCCGATCACTAGGGGCTTTAGCTTGATGGGCAGCAGGGGCCGTAAGACTGCAAAGCCGGTCGCATGGTCATAGCCAATCACGCGCGCAGGATAGGTCGCACCCGAGGATACGATGACATCGACCTCTTCGGACTCGATGACGAGATAGCCGATGGTCAGGATATGGCCCTGCCCGTCAATGACAACACCCGAACCGAGACGCTCACGGCCAAGCGTTGCGTTGGAGCGGGCATCTTCCACCGCCCGGCTGCGCACCGCGACCACCGACTCCCGAAGGGCAGAAAGCGCATCTGTAGAGGCAGTCTGACCAATCGCCGGGGCAATAACAACGCCTTGCAGCCCCAGGAGGACCAGAAGCATCTGAATGAATCGTCGGCGCATGTTGTCTATTGTTCTCCGGCTAGAGTTTTTTGGTCAAGGGAAGATGACCATATTGCATCAATTTCCGCCATGCCCGGTGGAAAGCCAGCAGTCCTATAATTCCGCGCATGGCGCACCTCTTAATCACTGGCCATAGCCGAGGGCTCGGCGCGGCGCTCACGCATCAGTTGCTTAACGAAGGCCATTGCGTGCTTGGAATCTCGCGGCATCCGATTCGGGAGCTGCATCAATTCAAATCCTCAGCATTTCAAGAGCTATGCGCTGATCTCGGCCAAAATGCCGGTATCGCCTCGACTCTTGAATCCAAACTTTTCGAAGATTTTTTTAATAATGTCGAACAGGCGATTCTGATCAACAACGCTGGCCTGCTCGGTCCGATTGGTAGGGCTGGCCAGATAAATGGTGCCGACATTACTCAATCTATCGCCGTCAACGTGGCAGCTCCGCTTGCGCTAACGAACCGTTTTCTTGCAATCACCGGCCGGTGCAAGGATCGCCGAATCGCTCATCTCTCAAGCGGCGCAGCCAGAACTCCATATCCAGGCTGGAATATCTACTGTGCCTCAAAGGCGGCCCTTGATCATCACGCGCGCTGCATTAGCCTTGAGGGGCCAGAATACTGCCGAATCGAAAGTATTGCTCCGGGCGTCATCGATACCCAAATGCAGGCTGAAATTCGGGCCTGCTCCCTTGAGCAATTCCCGATGCGGCAAAAATTCGATCAGCTCAAGGAATCGGGCAGCCTTGCACCGTCAGAAAGCGTCGCGCGCAAGTTGATCCAACATCTCTTTAGCCAATCATTTGGAATGAGTCCCTGCACTGATCTGCGAGAGATATAAGACAGCTTAGCCAGAGATCAAAAGCTCCTTGGCGTGGGTGATTCCCTTATAGGCCAGCACCGCATCAGACATCGAGGCCAGAGATTGCATCAGTCGATCACGACGGCCCGCGATTGCTGCGAGTGTTTCGTGAAGTGGCTCAACAAATACCCGAATAAGAAAAAGGCTGCCCTGCTCAAAAAGCGGTATCGTGATTTGCCGCTCACAACGAAACC
>RFRK01000228.1 GCA_009924525.1 Betaproteobacteria bacterium | reverse complement strand
GCGCCAGTTTGACCAACTGCACCGGTAGCACCGGTTACACCAGTCTCACCTTGTGCACCAGTAGCACCAGTAACACCTTGTGCACCAGTATTACCTTGTGCACCAGCGTCACCCGTACGGGCAAAGGTGATGATTACGTCTTCGTTGTTGCTAAACGATGTAGCGGAGCCAGATACATATCCAACGGAAACGTCAAAGTATCCTGGTTCCTCGTTTGCTACGCCTGAGATTGTGAACAACGCAAAGTCTGAGGAATCTGCCTTGTTCGAAATACGTAGGTGACCCTTGATCGTTGATGTTGAGTCATCAATCGTGCGAAGGAAGTCCTGAATGTCTACGTTGTTAACATCTGCGTCATCGATGTACATCGATGTTGCAAGTGTTAGATTTAAGTTGCTAAACTTAACAAAGCCTGTTCCTGGATCAGAATCGCTTGTTCCAGTGCTAAAGTCATACTCAACGGTAATACCGCCGAAGTTACCTTGCGGACCTTGTGGACCAGTTGCACCAGTTTCACCTTGTGCACCCGTTGCGCCGGTGACGCCCTGTGCACCAGTAACGCCCGTTTCACCTTGAGCTCCTGTTACACCTGTTTCACCTTGTGCGCCAGTGACACCAGTATTACCTTGTGCTCCTGTAACACCTGTTTCGCCTTGGGCACCAGTTACACCGGTTTCACCCTGAGCGCCTGTTACGCCAGTCTCGCCTTGTGCGCCCGTTACACCAGTCTCACCTTGCGCACCGGTTGGACCAGTTTCGCCTTGTGCTCCTGTTACACCAGTCTCACCTTGCGCACCTGTAACGCCAGTGTTGCCCTGTGCACCAGTTACACCGGTTAAGCCGGTAGCACCTGTTTCACCTTGAGCACCTGTCGCGCCCGTTGCGCCGGTTGGACCTGTTGCACCTGTTGGTGCGAAGTCACGGACTACAAGCCAGACCGACCCATTCCACTTCCAAGTCGTAGAACCAGATGTGAACGTCTGGTTCAGACTGGGCGAATCGGGAAAGTCGATTGCCATAGTTATCCTTTTCTCTTATCACTCGAGTGGGAGAATTCCCAAGAGCCATTCTATCTTAAGGAAAAAAGGATGATTTAGATAGTCTTAAGAAGTAACAACGCCGAGCTCGACGGCGCTAATTACAGGGCCATCAGTCTCACCAAAATTGAATGCTCCGGTGGCAGCTGTACTTGCAGTTTTAAGTGCATATGTGTACGTTCCAGCTGAAGGAGTGTCAATTACCTGTAGGCAATATGGAACGTTTTCAGAGCCAGAGGAAGCTTCAACGTGAATTTTATTTCCGATGGCAGTAGAGCCACGGTAAAGTTGAAGAATAATCCAGCCGCCGCCAACTGTATTTTCCGCATCGCCAGTAACAATAACCTGTACTGGTTTTCCATTCGTCGTGATGCTTGTGCTTACAATGGTAACTCCGCTTGCGGAGACGCTAGCCTGACGTGTTCCTAATGTTTGAGCATAGTTCATTGCTGCAAACGTAGGAGTTGCACCTGTAGGACCAGTAGGACCTGTTGCGCCTGTAGCTCCCGTAACTCCTGTAACACCAGTATTTCCTGTATTT
>RFRK01000227.1 GCA_009924525.1 Betaproteobacteria bacterium | reverse complement strand
ATCGTGACCGGCGCTGCTGGCAAAGGCCAGGTGCAGCTCAATGACACGGCCAACGGCACGATGACCTTTGATTTCTCAGGAGCTTCAGCGCCAGACCCGATCCTTTGCAGTGGCCTCGCGTAATGCCAATGATGCGATCTCGATGGTGCAGACGGCCGAAGGGTCGCTGCAGTCGGTCTCTGACATGCTGATTCGTATGAAGGAACTCACTACGCAAGGGGCGAATGAGTCACTTTCTAAGGAACAACGCTCCTTTATCGCTGGAGAGCTTGCCCAGCTGCGTAAAGAGATCAATGCGGTGGCAGAACGCACCACCTTTAATAACACCCGTCTTCTGACTGGAGACTTTTCTGAAGCCGTCAAAGGCGAGTTCATTAAGGCAACCGAGCTGGATGGCACTAATAACTCGGTGATGGGGACATCGACCATCAAACTTGGGGTGGAATCAGCCGCAAGCGCCGATCTCACCAAGTCCCGGTTCTCCTTTGCCGATATTCAAGTCGATAGCGCCGATGAGGGGAAATACTCGTTAAGCAATAACGGGGCTGTACTCACCCTATCTCGCACCGTGGGCAACACCACCGAGACCCAGTCGCTCACGATCGTGACCGGCGCTGCTGGCAAAGGCCAGGTGCAGCTCAATGACACGGCCAACGGCACGATGACCTTTGATTTCTCAGATTTCGGAGTGTCTCTAGTCGTCAAAAATGAACGCATTGGTACCAGTGACCGCTCTGGCTCAGAAGTTGCCACCAAGATTGCGGCTATGGGTATCACACCGAATGCCAGCTATCAAAACAAAGGCTGGAAAGCCGTCTCAGGGGCGGATTGGGCAGCTGGCGCAGGAACACTTAAAGCGGTGATTACGTCGACGGCGGGTCAGATCAGAACAACCAGTGTCGCGGGCGTTACCGCAGTAACAGGCTATGCGGCCTTAGGTACATCAAGTTATAACGCCACCACTGGCCAATATGAGATGGCCTTTAAAGGCACTGCTGCCCAGCTCAATACTGTGCTAGCAACCCTACAGGTGAATAACACCACGGGCCTCGGTGAGATCAGCGTCGATGTGCTGCCAGAGGCGATCAACCACTGGGGCGACGTCGTATTACGAAATTCTAAGTCCGGGAAGCATTAACTGGACTGACGCCAGAGCAGCTGCAAAGCTACGAACCTTCAATGGACTGACCGGCTATCTCGCTAACCTAACGAGCACTAACGAGAGTAATTTTATTCAGTCAAAACTTTCCGTTAATGGCTGGATCGGCGCAAGTGATCAAGCCGTTGAGGGTGAATGGCGATGGATGGACGGACCCGAGGCAGGACTTCAGTTCTGGCAAGGAGCGGCGGCAGGCGCGAACGTATCTGGGGGGGCTACCCGTGTCGCAACGCCCTATTCAAACTGGGCTGGTGGCGAACCTAATGACTCCGGCGGTAATGAGGATGCCGCGTATGCAATCGGCGGTGGCAGCTGGAATGACTATCCGACGACCACTGCCGTTGCAGCCTACATCGTCGAATACGGCGGTGTGGCAGGTATCTCCGCCAACACCTCCAAAACCATCCTAATCGGCACCCCCGGCTACATCA
>RFRK01000226.1 GCA_009924525.1 Betaproteobacteria bacterium | reverse complement strand
GAAGATCATGGGGCTCGGAAAACACCTCGTCATGCAGGGCATGATCAAAGCAGATCCCCACTAAACGTGGCCATGGCGTGGGCGTTGCTGCGATTGTCCGATCGTACAGGCCAGCGCCTGCCCCCAGCCGGCCGCCGATGCGATCAATACCCACACAGGGTACAAGCCAGGTATCGCAGTCCAGAATCTGGGTGCCATCAGGCACCTGTAAGCCCATCACATCTCTGACCATCGATGCGCCAGGCTGCCAGAGTTGCATGATGAGGGGTGCGTCCCGACGCATCACCACCGGCAAAGCGAGCTGCATGCCGCGGGCGTGCCAGGCCTTCCACATCGACATCAGATCCGGCTCGCCCCGCCAAGGTAAAAACACCGCGATTCGCGACCAGCCCTGCGTTACTGCCTTGGCAGAGAGGGCATCTGCAATCGCCTTTTCGGCAACGCGCCGATCCTCCTGGGCGAGGGCCGTACGCTGCTCTAAAAGCCGTCGGCGAAGCGGGTCTTTCTGCATGAGTAGGATTCTTGACATTTCAAGGTTAAATTTACTCTCTGTGAATTACGCTAAACCCATCCGAGTGCCTAGGGGAAGCCCTTTGTTTTGTTGCGTAGCGATGCTCCTCGTGATTGTCGCTGCGCCATCAACGCTTTGGGCAAAGCCAGCGGCACAAGCTGAGTCCCCTGCGGCAGTCATTGTCGCGGCGAAAGAGGCGTTTTCTAAAGGTAAGCTGGCCGAACTCGATCGGCTCATGGCAAAAAGCCAGGGCCATTTGCTCGCCGCCTGGCCCGACTACTGGCGCCTAAAACTGTTAATCGGTATTCCAAGCTCGGATGCAAAAACAATCCGCTCCAATGTTCAAGGATTTCTCGCCCGCCATCCTCAGCATCCGCTACGTGAGCATGCGCAACGCGACTGGGTCGCGGCCCTGGTGACTAAAAACCTCTGGCCGGAAGTCGCCGCCGCCTTAGAGACCCTGCCGGCACAGGTCACGAGTCCAAATATTCAATGCGCCCGGGCGAAACTCGGTTTGCTGGCCTCTGAACCATCATCACCCAAGGCCGAATTCGCATCGCTTGCTGTCGGCCAAGAAGTGCTCGATGCCTGCCTAGCCCTGATTGCTGATCTTGCGAAAAGTGAACAAGTCGCGCTTGGCTATCTCCGGCAACGCGCCCGCTGGGCAGCGCAAAGCGGCAGCGATGCCAGTCACAACCGCATGATGGAGGTCTTGCGCGCTCACGCGAAATCGCACGAGACCAGTTTCCGTGGCGCAGATCCATTAAAAACTGAGACGATGCTCGGCCACGTACTGAAAGTCTCTCGGGTCGACAGCCTGGCCTCACTGCCGCTTTATCTCAAACATAAAAAAGACCTTAGCCATGAGCAGGCCGACTACGGCGCTTTTGCGGTTGGGGCTGCCATCTGGCGCAGAAGCCACGCCAATGCCTGGCCAATGATGCTCGAAGGCTGGGCAAGCCTGCGCGATCAGCCTGACGATGCCCTGGCTGCTGCCGCCCGCGAAGCGATCCGACGCTCCGCTTGGCCAAAGCTGCTGGAAATCACAAGCGCGATGCGGCTGCCGATGCGCAGCGAAGC
>RFRK01000225.1 GCA_009924525.1 Betaproteobacteria bacterium | reverse complement strand
GACTGGCCAGTCCCCGCCTTTGGCCAGCACATCGGGGCTCAGCGACTCAATGAGCGCCAAAGGGGTGTCATCGGAAAACCAGGTCACAAGACTCACCGACTCAAGCGCGGCGATGACGGCCGTTCGATCTGCCAGGTCATGAATGGGCCGATCCGGCGCTTTATTCAATCGCCGTGTCGACGCATCATCATTTAAGGCCACGATCAACGAGCGTCCTAGGGCCCGTGCTTGGGCAAGGTAAGTGACATGGCCGCGATGAAGCAGATCGAAGACACCATTTGTAAATACGATGGGCCGTGGCAGGTGGGCCGCTCGCGCTTTCAAATCCTGCGGCGGTGTGAGTTTGAATTCGAATTCGGGTGCCGAATTCACAGCGCTCAGGCCGTCAATGATTTTCGATAACGGTTCAGTTCCTGGACTGAGCTGAAGGTCTGATCAAAGAGCAGCGATAGATTGTGCAGGATCCGTTCCGCAACCCTACCTTCCCACACGGCATCGAAGCGGATCTGCTGATCGAGCCAACGTTCAAGCCATCCGGGCGCAGGCGTTCGGCTCTGGACGGTATCGTTGGGAAAGAGCGCCTGATTGACGTGCAGATTGGTCGGGTGCAGCGCTTGAGAGGTTCTCCGGGCACTGGCCATCAGGACACCAATTTTCGCGAATGCATTTCGTGCTGCATCGCCGGTCGTGACCAGAGCTTTTTTCATGTAGCGTAGGTAGGCGCCGCCGTGACGGGCCTCATCTTTGGCAATGGTCTCGTAGATTTGGCGAATCACGGGTTCGGTGTGCCACTCGGCTGCACAGCGGTACCAGTGATTCAGGCGAATCTCACCGCAGAAATGCAGCATTAAGGTCTCGAGTGCTGGCGCAGGATCAAACTCAAATCGCACCGCGTGGAGCTCCTCTTCGGAGGGCAGTAGATCAGGCCGAAAGCGACGGAGATATTCCATCAAAACGAGGGAGTGCTTCTGCTCCTCATAGAACCAAATGGACATAAAGGCCGAGAAATCGCTGTCGTGCCGGTTATCACGGAGAAACATTTCGGTGGCTGGAAGGGCCGCCCACTCGGTGATGGCATTCATTTTGATGGTCTGAGCCTGCTCTTCTGATAGCCGGTTCGGGTCAAACGCACCCCACTGGATATCCCGCTCCAGGTCCCAGCGGACGCGCTCGAATGCCCGGAACAATTCTGGGTAGAGCATCTCAGAGGCCTGGGGTGTGCGCATGGTCGTTGGATGGGGGCAAAAAAAGACGCCTGATTGTAAGGTCAACGGCTGCTGGGGTGGGCTATTTTTCGCCGCAGCCAGGCAATCACCGGCCCGACGACTGGAAATGCCTGCATGAGTCGGGAGCCATCCCAGTAGTCAGTATGGTCTTGGATCTTTCCAAGGGGGCCAAAGCATAGCCGGCTGCAGCCGCGGAGCCGCTGCAGTGGCTTTCCTGGGCCAATTGCAAACTCAAATGTCCAGCCGATCACCACTTCAGCGGATCCCGGCGCTGCGGCGCCGATCAGGTGTAGATCACGAAATTTTGGCTCATGAAGATGGGCGAACATTTCTGAGTAGACGCGTCGGATTGCAGATTTGCCGCTGACTGTTTGAAAGGGGTCGGTGAACTGGCAG
>RFRK01000224.1 GCA_009924525.1 Betaproteobacteria bacterium | reverse complement strand
GGAAGAACAATGTTTACTGGCTTTACAGCCGTGTTGTGACCGCCTTCGCGATAATTGCGGCGACGAGTGTCAAGCATGTCGGACAAAATGATCATCTACTCAGAGGTAGTTGTCTGCCAAGAATCTGAAATTGAGCCAAAAATCCCCGAAGGTTTGTTCTGATTTTTTTGAATGATGTGTACAAGTTTAGACTTAATCTGACGTTGTCTTGATCTGGCGTGGTGGGTGTCCGCCGGATCGAGACTGTCGGACGAGGCGACTAAGCCGCCAACTCCATGTTTTGTTTTTCGCGCGCGAGCGCGGTGCTGTCCAGAAACGTCTGCATCGGTGTCTTGCCGAAGCACCAACGCCCCTGATGAGTGCGCTGTTCATTATACTGCTGCATCCATTCGTCAAGATCAGCCTGCAGTTCCTCAATGCTGCGGTAGACCTTCTTGCGAAAGGCGACGCGGTAGAACTCATCCAGCAGGGTTTTGTGGAAACGCTCGCAGATGCCGTTGGTCTGCGGGCTACGCGCTTTTGTCCGCGTGTGGTCGATATTCTCAACGGCCAGATAGAGCTCATATTCATGCCGATCATGGGCGCCGCAGAATTCCGTGCCACGATCCGTCAGAACACGATCGACACGCAGGCCATGCTCGTCAAAGAAAGGTATCACCCGATCATTGAGCAAATCGGCGGCCGTCAGCGCTGTCTTGCGATCATAGAGCTTGGCGAAACCCACCTTCGAGTAGGTATCAATCCCCGTCTGCTGATAGACCCGGCCTACACCTTTCAAGGTGCCAACATAGAAACTATCCTGCGCAACACAGTAGCCAGGATGTTCGCTTTCAAATTCCCCATGGGCTTCCTTGTCGGACTTCGCCTTCTCCAACGCGACCAGTTGGGCTTCGGTCAGGATGCCGCCTTCCTGGGCCATTTTCGCCTCAAGGGCCTTCAGGCGCTTTTTCATGGTCTCAAGATCATGGCGCAACCAGATGCTGCGCACGCCAAAGGGCGAGACTTCGCGCCCACGCTTCTTCAATTCATTCGCCGCGCGAGCCTGGCCCCAAGCGGGCTGTTCAACCGCTATCGCAACCACAGCCGCCTCGATTTCCGGGGCTACGCGGTTCTTCAGGTTCGGCTTGGCCTTGGAAATCTCAACCAGCGCCAACTCACCGCCTTTCTCGTACAGGTCGCGGAAACGATAAAAACTGTCCCGCGAATAACCCATCACACGGCAGGCTTGGGTCACGCTGCCCAATTGCTTGGCCAGTTCCAACAGCCCAACCTTGGCCTTGATCACTTTGCGTTCACTTGTCGTCATCACACATCTCCTGGGCAACCGGCCGGGGCGCTGCGCTACGCCTATGGCTCCGCGCCCCGGCCTCTGAACCCACCGAAGGTATAACAACGTCCGATCAAATCAAGACTTGTGCACTCAAGGAAGCTTTACCCCCTGCTGGGAAGCCGTTGCCAACTTCCCGGTTGCGGTGGCCCTATCCGCGCCGCTGAGCCTTTCCCGCCCGCGCCAATTCCTCAGCGCGCTGCGCGATCCGCCCATGGATTTCATCCAGCTTGAGGCCCTGACGCAGCACCGGCAGGCATGCCTGGTCATCATACTGACCCTGTGACCGCCCGGCTTCGAAATCCAGGAACAACCCGATC
>RFRK01000223.1 GCA_009924525.1 Betaproteobacteria bacterium | reverse complement strand
CGACGCTTTGGGTTGTCAAGCAAATCGTCTTGCAAATACGGATTTCGACCAACCGCCCAAATGTCGCCTAAGACTTCATAAAGCATGCGGGCTGAACGGAACGGCCGGTCTTGCGCTCGCCCCGCAATTCGGAAATCAGTGCCCAGCCCTCTGCGCCCAATACCCGGATCACGATCTCGCGATCCGAAAATGAGGTGTAGTTGTAGGGGATCTCGCGCAGGCGTGCTGGATTTCGGCCTGGATCAGCCTGATCCAGGCGGGCCAGCAGCATGGGGTTTAAGGGGGCATTCATGAGGAGGAAAAGTGTATCGGAATGGATCGTTTTCAGGCCACATTGTCGCCCGAATCAACATCACCGACGACGCGTGAACGCGGCCTTGGTGTAGGGCTTTGCGCAAATTAGGTTATAAAACGGCATGGGATCCGATTACCTGAGAAGAATACTGACTGCCCGGGTCTACGACGTTGCCCAGGAAACGCCGCTTGAGGCCGCCAAGGGCCTCAGCCAGCGGCTTACCAATCGGATCCTGCTCAAGCGCGAAGACATGCAGCCGGTGTTCTCGTTTAAATTGCGCGGGGCCTACAACAAAATGGCTCACCTTAACCGCGACCAGCTGGCAAAGGGGGTGATCGCTGCATCAGCGGGTAACCATGCTCAGGGGGTGGCACTGTCGGCCCGTCGCTTGGGCTGTAGGGCCGTCATCGTCATGCCGGTGACAACGCCAGCGGTAAAAATCGATGCGGTCCGGGCCTTGGGTGGTGAGGTGGTTTTGCAAGGTGACTCCTACTCCGATGCCTACGCGCATGCCCTGAAGCTGCAACAGTCACAGGGGCTGACCTTTGTCCATCCATTTGATGATCCCGATGTAATTGCAGGTCAGGGCACGATCGCCATGGAGCTTCTCGCTCAGTACCAGGATCCGATCGATGCGGTCTTTGTCGCGATCGGCGGGGGCGGATTAATTGCTGGAATCGCTGCCTATCTCAAACAGGTCCGGCCAGAGATTCGAGTGATTGGTGTCCAGATGACCGACTCTGATGCGATGTCTCAGTCCCTAAAGGCAGGGCAGCGTGTTGTGCTCTCCGAGGTGGGCCTCTTTTCTGATGGTACCGCAGTCAAACAAGTCGGCGAGGAGACCTTTCGGCTTTGCCAAAAATATGTCGATGAGATTGTGCTGGTCGATACGGATGCGGTCTGTGCTGCGATCAAAGATGTCTTTGAAGATAGTCGCGCGATTCTTGAGCCTGCGGGGGCGCTGTCCATCGCGGGCATGAAGTCTTGGGTTCAGCAGCAGGCCTGCCAGAATAAAACCTTGGTGGCCATTGCCTGCGGGGCCAATATGAATTTCGATCGGCTGCGCTTTGTCAGTGAGCGGGCTGAAATCGGTGAGCAGCGCGAAGCCGTTTTCGCCGTAACGATTCCAGAGGAGCGGGGTAGCTTTAAGCGTTTCTGCGCCTCTGTCGGCAACCGCAATGTGACTGAGTTTAACTATCGAATTGCTGATGCCCATGCCGCCCATATTTATGTTGGGATTCAGATTCGAAACCGTAGCGAAGCACATCAGATTGCGGCCGATTTTGAGTCGGCAGGCTTTAAGACCCTTGACCTGACCGATGATGAGCTTGGAAAACTTCACCTGCGTCATATGGTCGGCGGCCGCTCGGCGCTTGCAAAAAAAGAGCGGCTGTTTCGATT
>RFRK01000222.1 GCA_009924525.1 Betaproteobacteria bacterium | reverse complement strand
ATACCGCGCTTAAAGCGCGGGGACGACTGATTGAATGCCGCAATTTCCTGGCGCCGCTCTCGATAGCGGCTTCTTGTCTCGAGATCCGTCACGATCTCATTGATTGGAGCATCTTCCACCTGCATGCCGTAGTGGGTTTCATCACGCCCCGGGCCACCATAGAGATTGCGTTTGCGAATATCCAGCGCATCGCGCTTTAAGTGGCGGGCGATGTCGCCGATGATGGTCTCAATGGCGATCATGCCTTGCGGGCCACCGAACCCTCGAAAGGCCGTCTGACTCTGACGGTGGGTCTTGCATCGATAAGACTGCACGGAGATATCTGACAAAAAATAGGCATTGTCGATATGAAAGATTGCGCGATCGGCTACCGGCCCACTCAGATCGGCGCTGAACCCACAGTCCACCGCCATGGTGACTTCCAGGCCTTGAATTAATCCTGAGTCGTCAAGTCGTCAAAACCGACGCGATATCGGTAATGAAAAGGGTGGCGTTTTCCGGTGATCATGAAATCATCATCGCGATCAAGCCGCAGCTTCACGGGCGCATCGCAAAGCATCGCTGCAATTGCTGCCCAGACTGCTGGCTGACCCGCTTGGGTCTCCTTGCCACCGAACCCACCGCCCATGCGGCGGCATTCGATTCGAACTGCGTGATTCTCGATGCCCAGGGCATGCGCTACCCAGTGCTGCACTTCACCGGGATGCTGTGTGCTGGAGTAGATCAGCCATTGGCCCTGCTCCTGCGGGCAGGCATAGGCTACCTGGCCTTCAAGATAGAAATGCTCCTGACCGCCGACACTGAATTGCCCCTCCAGCGTATGCGGCGACTGCTTAATTTTTTCTTCTGCATTACCGCGTGTTACATGAACTGGCGGCAGCACAAAATGTTGCTTTTCTACCGCCTGCCATACATCAAGCACCGCTGGCCTCTCGCTAACTGAGACCTTGACGGCCTTCGCGGCCCGCCTTGCAGTATTGACGGAATCGGCAATCACAAGGCCAATAACTTGACCGACATGCATCACCTGTTGGTGAGCAAAAATTGGCTCATCCCCGATAGAGGTGGCCAGCATCTTGTCGCCCGGGATGTCATCAGCCAAGATAATCCGCTTCACACCCGGTATTTTTAGAGCCGCAGAGAGTTCAACCGAAGCCAGATCACCGTGCGCGACGGAAGAAAGAATTGGCGCCGCATGGCAGGTATTTTTTAATTCCGGAATGTCATCGATATAGCGCGCCTCGCCCATGACCTGAGCCTGGGCGCTCTCGTGGACGGTAGGCTGGCCCACCGCCTCCTTCGGGGCCTGACCATCCGATACACTCAGATTAACTGTCATTGCGCGCTCCAATCCATCCAAGCCCGGCGCAGTAACTGGCTGATTGCTTGTGAACGATAAGCGGCGGAGGCGCGCATATCTGAAATCGGATTGAATTCCTTCTCAATACATTGCGCCGCCTGATCAACGATTTCGGATGAAAAACGTTGACCGATCAAGATTTGCTCAGTAGCTACCGCCCGCATTGGGCGCTCGGCCATGCCGCCCACGCCGATCCGGATCGCGCTAATGACGCCACTACTTATAGTCACGGCAACAGCAAGCGCCACTATCGAGATGTCATCATCTCGGCGTTTAGAAAGCTTATAAGCGACAACAAATGAATTTTTATCGATCGGAATACTGATATCGGTAATCA
>RFRK01000221.1 GCA_009924525.1 Betaproteobacteria bacterium | reverse complement strand
GATGGCTTGATGAACTTCGCATATTCATGGGTGCCTTTGGGTAACAGTCGCAGTACATATTCCGCGCCGATAATCGCAAACAGAAAACTTTTGGGGTTGCGGTTAATGGTTGAGAAAAACACCCAGCCTCCGGGTTTTGCTAATTGGCTGCAGGCCGCAATCGTTGCAGCCGGGTCCGGCACATGCTCAAGCATTTCCATGCAGGTGACCACATCGTATTGGCCGGGCTCGCGGGCGGCTAGGTCTTCAGCGCCGATCGCTTCGTAATCGACCTTCACGCCGCTTTCTAGGCCATGCAGCTGGGCTACTTTCAGCGGCTTTTCGGCAAGGTCAATGCCCTTTACTGTGGCGCCAAGCTTAGCCATCGATTCAGCAAGTATTCCGCCACCACAGCCGATATCCACCACCCGTTTACCCTTTAACTGGGCTAGATTGTGAATCCAATCCAGCCGCAAGGGGTTGATCTGATGCAGGGGCTTAAATTCACTCGTGGGGTCCCACCAGCGCGAGGCAAGGCTACTGAATTTTTCTAGCTCGGCCTGATCAACATTCATTTCTAATTTATTTGAATTAAAAAAGCCCCTGGCAGCGATGCCCGGGGCTTTTGCATTTCTGCGTGCTGGTCTACTTCAGATTCCGGGTGCCGACGACTTCCACCTCAACCCGCCGGTTTTTCGAGCGGCCTTCCTTGGTCTTGTTATCGGCTATCGGAGACTTCTCGCCTTTGCCTTCAGTGTAGATACGGTTGGCGGCAATGCCTTTGCTCACCAGATAGGCCTTAACTGCCGCTGCACGGCGCTCAGATAACTTCTGGTTATAGGCATCGGTGCCCACTGAATCCGTGTGGCCCACAGCCACAATCACTTCCAGATTCAGGTCTTTTGCCTGCTGGGCCAGCTTATCGAGTACGGCTTTGCCCTCGGGTTTCACCACTGACTTATCGAAATCAAACAAGGTGTCGCCTTTCAGGCTGATCTTCTCAACGATGGGCCGGGGTGGCGGCGGGGGTGCAGGTGGTGCCGGGGGCTTTGCAGCCGGTGCCTGGGGTGGCGGAGGGGCCTTCTTGGGCAACAGGTCAGGATCGCACTCCTCGGTCGCCATCGATGGGGTCCAGTAGCCGGTGCGGACACAGCTACCTGAGCCGCTGCGCACCGTGCCACCTAGGGACTGCACATAGCCATTGGATGCGGCTGGCGCCTGGGCAAGAACGGGGCTGGAAACTGCCGAAAACGAGAGTGATAAAGCGGCTGCTGAGAGCAGGCTTAAAAGAGCACCAAGTCGCATTAAAAACTCCTTAAAAAAGGGCCAATTTTTTAGGCTGAACTTATCGCGATTAGCCTCGGATTCTGCCACAGAACGGGTGGATTAAAAAGGTAAAATCGCGTGATGGATTCCTTCGCTAAAGAGACCCTGCCAGTAAGCCTAGAGCAGGAAATGCGCCGCTCTTACCTCGATTACGCAATGAGCGTGATTGTAGGCCGAGCCCTCCCTGATGTCCGCGATGGTCTAAAGCCAGTCCACCGGCGTGTGCTCTTTGCGATGCATGAGCTCAATAACGACTGGAATCGGCCTTATAAGAAGTCCGCCCGTATCGTGGGCGATGTCATCGGTAAGTACCATCCCCATGGGGACTCTGCGGTCTACGACACCATCGTGCGCATGGCCCAGGATTTCTCGCTGCGCTACATGCTGGTGGATGGC
>RFRK01000023.1 GCA_009924525.1 Betaproteobacteria bacterium | reverse complement strand
GCCGACGGGCCGGATGTCGATTTTGTCTACCGGATTTTCAATGCCGACGGTCAGGAGGTTGAGCAGTGTGGCAATGGCGCCCGATGCTTTGCCCGCTTTGTACGTGATCAGGGCCTGACCTCGAAGTCGACGATTCGTGTTCGTACCAAGTCGGGTGTCATTTCGCCAACGATTCACGCGGATGGGTCGGTCACAGTGGACATGGGCCCACCGCATTTCGATCTACAGCAGATCGGATTCGATGTCTCGGGGCTTGCCCATCGGCGCGAGGGCCAGGCGGATCTCTGGCAGATGCAGCCGCCCAATGCCGAACCCTTCTGGATCACGGCTGTTTCAATGGGCAATCCGCATGTGGTGCAGTGGGTAGAGCATCTTGATTCGCACCCGGTTGGACCGATTGGCGCCTGGTGTGAATCTCATCCGCGGTTTCATTTTCGCGTTAATGTCAGCTTTGTTCAGCAACATTCAGCGCAGCAAATTTCTATTCGTGTTTTTGAGCGTGGCGCTGGCGAGACCCTGGCCTGCGGCACCGGGGCCTGTGCGGCTGTAGTTGCAGGAATCTTACGCGGATCGCTCGCCCCTTCGGTTCCGGTCGAAGTTCGGGCCCGCGGCGGCCGCCTTAAAATTATTTGGTCTGGCCAGGCTTCTGATCATGTCATGATGACTGGGCCTGCAGAGCCTGTTTTTGATGGAGTAATGCAACTGTGAACCCCAAAGAACCCACGCTGGGCGATCCAGCAGCATTGACCGCAGAGCAGGTCGTCCAATATTTGAAGTCGCATCCTGATTTTTTTGATCAGGCGCCCCAGCTGCTCTCTGAGATCAATGTGCCCCATCCACAGTCGGGCCAGGCGATCTCTCTGATTGAGCGTCAGGCCTCGGTGCTTCGCGATCGCATTAAATCGATGGAATTAAAACTCGCAGATCTGCTGCGCCATGGGCAGGAAAACGACGCAATCGCTGCGTCAATGCAGCGCTGGGTGCGGGGGCTCTTTCTTCATCCCGATCCGGCAAGTCTGCCGCGCCTGCTGGCGGACTCACTCGGGACAATTTTCTCTGTTCCGCTTGCGGGGATCGGGCTTTGGCGGCCGGCTGCTTTGCTCACCGGCCAGGATTGGGTCGTGAGTCCGACGGCCGATTACGTCGAGCAGATCGATGGCCTGCGGGTCCCGGTCTGTGGCCCTCAGAGTCTGTCCGCCGCCGTCCGGCTTTTGCCCGAGGCCGGCCGTGACGCCCAGTCGATAGCGGTGCTTCCTCTGCGGGTGGGGGCTGCGCCGGAGGCCTTTGGTGTCCTGGTCTTAGGCTCCCCAGATCCCAGACGATTCGCGCCCGATCTCGGCGTTGCTTTTCTTGAGCGTATTAGCGAGATCGCCAGTGCCGCGCTTTCGAAGTGCGTTGAGCACAATGGCCAAGGCCAGTGAACTGATCAAAACTTTTTTGGAGTCGTTGGCGCGCGGCCGTCGTTACTCGGCCCTGACCGTGCAGGGTTATCGCCGCGATCTCGATCGGCTTTCGAATGCGTTTTCTGATCGTCAGCTAAGCGAAATTAAGCCCGCCGAGGTCCGGACTGAGGTCGCCCGTTGGCGTGCCGAAGGCCTCTCCGCGAAAAGCATTGCACGTCGGCTATCGGCCTGGAGGACTTTTTTTGATTGGCTCGCACAGCAGCAGCCTATGCCGATGAATCCCGCCAAGTCTGTCCGACCGCCCCGGGCGGCCAAGCGTCTTCCGAAGGCCCTTTCAGTGGACTGGGCGGTGCAATTTGTTGAGGGAAAGTCATCAGCCCCCCCTGCAGCTGCAGCTCAGGCGGAGCCCCCGGTTAGCGATCGCTTTATGCAGTTGCGTGACCGGGCCATTACAGAGCTGATGTATTCCAGCGGCTTACGTTTGTCAGAGCTGGTGGGTTTGAATTGTCAGCCCGACGCATCGGTGGCGGCGGGCCGTCATGGCTGGATTGAGCTGGATTCGGCTGAGGCGTTTGTTGTAGGCAAAGGGGGCCGATCTCGCCGCATCCCGATTGGCGGCCCGGCCTTGCAAGCCCTGCGTGATTGGCTTGTCTTTCGGCAGTCACAGGGAGAGGCGCTGGATCACGCACCGCTTTTTATCAACCGATCTGGCAGTCGGCTCTCCGGCCGTACGGTGCAACGTCGATTTGGCCAGCGGGCGAGAGACCTGGGCATGCCGACGGCGGTCCATCCCCACATGCTGCGTCATTCATTCGCAAGCCATGTGCTGCAGTCCAGCGGTGATCTGCGTGCCGTGCAGGAGCTACTCGGCCATGCCCAGATTGCGACCACACAGGTCTATACCCATTTGGATTTTCAGCGGCTGGCGCAGGTTTATGATGCCGCCCATCCCCGGGCCCGACGAAAACCGACGGCCTCATCGAAGACTTAATTTTTTTGGATCGCGTTATGTCAGCACCCGTTGCGTCTTCCGCCCCTGCGGCGATGGTTCCCGTTACGATCCTGACCGGATTTCTCGGCGCAGGAAAGACTACGCTCTTAAAGCGCATTCTCAACGAGGCCCATGGCCAGCGTATTGCGGTGATTGAAAATGAATTTGGCCAGGAGAGCATCGATAACGAGCTGCTCTTTGGTGATACCAAAGAGCGCATTGTTGAGATGAACAATGGCTGTATTTGTTGCACGGTCCGCGGTGATTTGATTGAGATGCTTGGCCGGCTTGCCCAACGCCGCGCAGCGGGCGAGATTCAGTTCGATCGCGTGGTGATTGAGACCACCGGCCTTGCGGAGCCCGGGCCTGTTGCACAAACATTTTTCGTGGACGATGACATTGCCGAGCGTTATATGCTCGATGCGGTGGTGACCCTCGTGGATGCGGTTCATGGGCCCGATCAGCTCAGTCAGCATGCGGAGGCTCAGGCCCAAGTAGGTTTTGCAGATCGGATTTTGATTTCAAAGGCCGACCTTGTTGAGACGGCGGCTGTTGAAGCGCTCCGGCAGCGTCTCACGAAAATGAATCCTCGCGCCAGCATTCGACAGGCCCACTTCGGCGAGGTCCCGATTTCAGAAATTTTTGATATTCGCGGATTTAATCTTAATGCGGTGCTTGAGATCGACCCCGAATTTCTTGATACGGAGACCGGCCACAGCCACATTGATGATGTGCATTCGTTTGTCTTTAAGTCAGATCGGCCGTTCGACTCGGGCCGTTTTGAGGGTTTTATGGGCGCAGTCTCTCAGGCCTACGGCCCGCAGCTGCTCCGCTATAAGGGGGTGCTGCATATCAAGGGCAGTGACCATCAGATGGTCTTTCAAGGCGTGCACATGTTGATGGGCGGCGACGTGGGGCGTCCCTGGCAGGCCGGAGAGAAGCGCCAATCCAAGCTGGTGTTTATCGGCAGGAAACTGCCGCGGGATACAATCATCAAGGGCCTCGAGCAGTGTCTGGTTTAGGCCGCTAGGCATCGTGTATGGTTTTGGGACAGTTGTGGAGTTTGTTGAGGGAATTCTGAGGGTATGGCCACCGTTACAAGCAAGTTAATCGCTTCTGAGAAAGAGCTGCTCGCGCAGTCTGCAGATGACTACATGAGTCCGGCGCAGCTGGATTTTTTTCGCCGCAAGCTAAAAGCGCTGGAGTCGGAGTTGCGGGCCAATGCGGGTGAAACGACAGAGCATTTACGCGAGACCGTATTGGTGCCGGATCCCGCTGATCGCGCAACCATTGAGGAAGAGCACGCCCTGGAGTTGCGGACTCGGGATCGCGAACGCAAGCTGATTAAAAAAGTGCAGCAGGCGCTGATGCGAATTGAGTCGGGTGAATATGGCTACTGCGAGGAAACGGGTGAGCCCATTGGCTTGAAGCGACTGCTGGCGCGGCCCACCGCCACTCTATCCATTGAGGCCCAACAGCGTCGTGAGCTTCGCCAGCGTCAATTTGGCGATTAGGCTCAAGAGTCCTCTGAGTCTTCTCCGGTGAATTCGGCCAGCGCGGCCGCGCTCATCAGGAGCACAACAACAACGCAGTAGATCGTCTCCGCGAGTGCCCAGCGCACCACCATCGGCGCGGTCCAGCCCACGCCCTTTAGCAGCCGGCTGATCACTAAAACAGCAAAAGCCGCTACCCATAGTCCCCAGGCGGGCTCGGGCAGCAGGCCAAAAAAGACCATCGGCGAGGCACCAATCAGCAGGCATACCGCGCGGGCGCTGCTGGAGGCCGGGCCAAGTCCGCTAATGGGGTGCGCTCGGGCGGCCAACACCGCGCAGCGGGCCCAGGTGGCGCTGCAGATCAGAATGATGGCGCTCCAGGCGTGGTCAATCTCGGAGACGGTCTCGAGCTTAATCATGAGCATTAGGGCCAGCGCAAGGCCCGAGGAACCGGTTAGTGCGGGCTGCTGCAGCCCCGCACCTGGCCTGGGCATTGAGGCGGCAAGGCCTGCACAAAGACTTACCAGTAGCGCAATTCTCGAGGGCAGCAGCATGCTGGAGACCAAAAAGACGATTGCCGTCATCAGCCCGACCAGCAGGCCGCCAACGCCAAGCGCAACCCGGATCGTAGAGGGGTCGGGTATTGCAGAAGATGCGGAGGTGCGCATCGGCCAAGGCCCGAAGCGCATGATCGCAGTAAATAGTTTTTTCAAGTCTCTGCGGCCTGCTTACAATGCGCTGAAGTGTAGATCATTCTCTCGACCCAACGTATATGAGTAATCCTGTTTCATCAACAACCAGCGCGCCCGATGCGGATGTGAAAGCTGCGGTACTCGCCGAGGCCCTGCCCTATATTCGCCGCTTTCATGGCAAGACAGTGGTCATCAAGTATGGCGGCAACGCCATGACCGAAGACCATCTCAAGCAGTCTTTTGCGCGCGACATTATCTTGCTGCGATTGGTAGGCATTCTGCCGGTGGTCGTGCATGGTGGCGGACCTCAGATTGAATCGCTGCTCTCCAAGGTGGGTAAAAAAGGTGAGTTCATCCAAGGCATGCGGGTCACAGATACCGAAACAATGGACATTGTTGAGATGGTTCTGGCCGGCCAGGTCAATAAAGAAATCGTTGAGCTGATCAACCATGCGGGCGGCAAGGCCGTGGGCCTCACGGGCCAGGATGGCGGCCTGATTCGTGCCCGAAAAATGATTGTTAAAGCTGATTCAGGCTCTCAGGAGGTATTTGATCTTGGCCATGTGGGCGAGATTGAGTCGGTCGATCCGGCCATCATTCATTCGCTGCTGGCTAGCGGATTTGTTCCCGTGATTGCGCCGATTGGCTCGGGCCGTGAGGGCGAGACATACAACATTAATGCGGATCTTGTGGCAGGCAAAATCGCTGAGATCCTGAAGGCAGAAAAATTAATTCTAATGACTAATACCCCGGGGGTTCTGGATAAGGACGGCCGCCTGTTGACTGGGTTGAGTGCCCGTGAGATTGATGCATTGTTTGCTGATGGCACGATTTCAGGAGGCATGCTGCCCAAGATCTCTTCGGCCTTGGAGGCTGCCCGAAGCGGCGTGCATTCGGTGCATATCGTGGATGGCCGCGTGCCGCATTGTCTTCTGTTGGAGATTCTTACCAACGAAGGTGTTGGCACCATGATTCGCTCTCACTGAGGCGCTTGTGTTGCAGCCGCTATGGCTGATTGATCTCGATAACACCCTATATGACGCCTCCTGGCGGGTCATGGGTGAGATCAATCGCAGGATGACCGCCTTTATGGCCGATCGGCTTTGCCTTACCGAGCAGCAGGCTAGCCATCTGCGCGAGCGCTACTGGCACCGCTATGGAGCAACACTTCTCGGTTTAATTCGTCATCATGAAATCAATCCCCACGAATTTCTATCCAAGACCCATCCCCATCACGACCTGCATCATTTTGTTCCCGCCTCTCGCGGCGAGCGTTATCGGGTGGGGCAGCTCGCAGGCGAGCGCTGGCTGCTGACAAATGCTTCGCGCCGCTATGCGTTACAGCTGCTGCAGTTATTGGGCCTGAAGCGATGTTTCAACCGCGTGATTGCCATTGAGGACATGAAGATACTGGGCCGACTCAGGCCGAAGCCCTCCATGCTGCTGATGCGTAGACTGCTTCGGCAGTCGGGCCGGCCGGCAGGCCGCATTCGACTGGTTGATGATCACGATGAAAATCTCCGGGCGGCGCACCGACTCGGAATGCGCACAGCGAGAGTGCTGGTCTCAAAAACCGTTCGGATACAGGCGCGAGACTCGGGCCGGCCCTTAGCCGCTCGGCGTCCAAGTTATGTCCGGCTTCAAGTACACTGTCTTCGATCCTTGATCAGAGCCCCGCACTTTCGCTAACCTATCGCCAAGCTTATGCAGCCGGCAGTCCAGCATTCCGAATCATCGACAGGAGCGGCACGGAAACGTCCGAAGCCAGGGGAGCGCCGTCTGCAGATTCTGCAGACGATCGCATCCATGCTGCAAGAAGGCGCGGCGGAAAAAGTAACGACTGCCGCACTCGCAGCCAAACTCTCCTTATCCGAGGCGGCCCTATATCGGCACTTTGCTAGCAAGGCCCAGATGTTCGAAGGCCTCCTGGATTTCATCGAAGAAACCATCTTTTCGCTGATCAATCAGATTGAATCGCGGCCCGGTGTGCCAGCGGCACGGGCCAGGGAAATCGTTCTCATGCTGTTGGGATTTGCGGAAAAAAATCCAGGCATGACTCGCGTGCTGATCGGGGATGCCATCGTGAACGAGGATAGCCGGCTGCAGGCCCGCGTGAATCAACTCTTAGAGCGTGTTGAGGCCTCGATTCGGCAGTGCCTGCGGCTTCAGCGGGCGGAGTCTGAGGCGGCTCAACTGGCCCCTGATTTAGCGCTGCAGTCAGCCATAGCAATGGCTTTTGTGCAGGGCCGCTGGCTGCAGTTTGCAAAGACTGGATTTCGAAAGCGGCCCTCGGATTCGGCCGAGGCCGCCGTAAAGTTTATTTTTCCTTAATTGCGGCCTGCGGCCGCTTGGGTGCGCCCGGGCTGGCACACGGGACACTGGGGATTTTGAGAGATCCGGACCTGCTGCCAGCTCGAAGTTTTCATATCGATGAGGGTGAGAGTCTGGGCTGCTGACGGCAGAGAAGAGCCCGGATGCCGGCTACGCACAATCAATTTAATGGCCTCAGCAGCCTGTAGGCAGCCCATCACACCGACTAAAGGCGAGAGCACGCCATAGGCACCACAGGCATGTGCGGCGGGCTCAGTCTGCGGATCAAATACGCAGGCATAGCAGGCCTGCTCAGGCCGCCTCGGGTCGATGCTCAAGAGTTGGCCCGACCATTCAATCGCGGCGGCACTTACTAGCGGCTTTTGGTGGGCGACGCAGCGTGCATTAATGAGCTGTCGAATGGCCCACTGATCGGTGCAATCCAGCACCACGTCGGCCAGTAGAATCGCTGCGTCAAGCAGCGATGCATCTACAAATCGCGGTTCGGCGATCACTACGGTGTTGGGATTGTTTCGCTTCAGTGCTGCAGCTCCCGCCACAACTTTGAATTGTCCGATATCGGCAGGCCCAAAAAGAGTCTGTCGTGCAAGGTTGGTTGCATCGACCCGGTCGCCATCAAACCAGTGCAGACTGCCGATTCCGCTTGCGCAGAGGTATAAGGCAGCGGGGCAGCCTAAGCCGCCCGCGCCAATCATCAGAACACGTGCGGCCTGGAGCGCAGCAACACCTTCGTCATCGATGCCATCAAGCAGCGCATGGCGGCTGTGACGAAGGGCCTGCTGATCAGCCACTCTCGGGCCGGGCCGATGTCGCCACCGGCTTGCCCTTCAGATGATTCAGGGCCTGCTGAAGCTGGTAGTCATCCCCGCTGCCGAATTCAATCGGCTTGGCATCACGTGCGGTCTGCTCAGCACCATTGCGTTGTTCAGGTTTTTGTGCGGCAGGTTTTTGCTTGTCGTTATCACCGCCCTTACTCGGCGCTTCGCGGCCAGAGAGATGACGATTCAGATCTGCTTCACGGATGCGTAGCCGATCCACGATCGCACCGTCAGCAGTCTCTTCTACCCAGAAATCAGGACTGATGCCTTTGGCTTGAATCGACTGGCCCTTCGGCGTGTAGTAGCGGGCTGTCGTCAGTTTGATCGCGGTATTGCTCGTCAAGGGCAGGATAGTCTGCACTGAGCCTTTACCAAAGGTCTGGGTGCCGAGAATTTTTGCGCGCTGATGGTCTTGGAGTGCGCCGGCCACAATCTCAGAGGCTGAGGCCGATCCGCTGTTGACCAAGACCACCATCGGAACGGTTTTCGATTGTGGCGACAGCTTTGCCAGCGGATCTTCTCGGCTGGAGCGCTGATAGTCGCCTGCAGCTGCAAAGTATTTGCGCTTTGAATCGTCTTGCCGGCCGTCTGTCGACACTACCAAAACTTTTTCAGGAAGAAATGCGGCCGAGACTCCAATCGCACCATTTAAAAGGCCTCCGGGATCATTACGAAGATCCAACACTAGAGCCTTCATGGGGCCCTGCTGGGCCAGTTGATTGAAGTGTTTTACAAGGTTTTCAACAGTGTGCTCCTGGAACTGGGTGATGCGAATGTAGCCGTATCCGGGCTCAAGCATCTTCGAGCGCACACTCTGAATCTGAATCACATCACGAACAATCGTGAATATCAGGGGCCGATTCTCGCCTTTGCGATTAATCGTCAGGGTCACTGAGGTTTTAGGCTTGCCGCGCATGAGCTTGACTGCATCATTGAGCGGCAGCCCTTTGGTGGCTTTCTCATCAATGCGAATAATTAAATCACCGGCCTTCACGCCGGCCCGCTCTGCCGGGGTGCCCTCAATCGGGGAGATCACTCGCACAAACCCATCTTCAGTGCCGACCTCAAGCCCCAGACCACCAAATTCGCCCTGCGTGCCCACCTGCAATTCTTTAAATGCATCGGCATCGAGATAAGCAGAGTGTGGATCCAGGCCTGTGAGCATGCCGCTGATGGCCTGCGTGATGAGCTTTTTGTCCTCAACGGACTCGACATAATTTGCCTTGATGGCCCCGTAGACATCAGCAAATTGTCTGAGCTCTTCGATCGGCAGTGATGCACGCGGCTCGCGCTGGGCGACCGCCTGAAACCCCATGCTAAACAGCACGCCGCTGATCAGCCCTGCGGAGACCCAACCAACGATTTGAAGCTTTCTGGACATAACGGCTCTCTGGCCCGATTCGGGCAAAAATGACGGCAACATTAGGCTACCGCAAGGCTGAAAAGTTTAGGCGGTTTTTACCTTGCCTTGATTAGCGACCGCCGCCAAGGCGGCCTCAATGACGGCGGGGTCGGCCAAATAGCGCCGGCCGATGAAGTTCAGCTGCGCATCGAGCTCGACCACCAGCGGCTGGGCTGTGGGAATGTTCAGCGCCAGGACGTCGTCTTCCGACATTTGCTCCAGGTATTTAATGAGCGCTCGAATCGAGTTGCCGTGGGCGGCAATGATCACCCGCTCCCCGGCCTGCACGCGTGGCGCGATCGCGTTCTCCCAGACGGGGATGACGCGGTCAATGGTGTCTTTCAGGCATTCGGTAGCCGGTAGCAGGGTCGGATCAATCGCCGCATATCTCGGATCGCGCCCTGGCCAGAACTCATGGGCGGGCTGCAGCGCATCGGGCCGTACATCGTAGGCCCGTCGCCACTTCAAGACCTGCTCTTCCCCGTAGCGGGCAGCCGTCTCGGCCTTGTTTAGACCGGTAAGGGCCCCATAGTGGCGCTCATTTAAGCGCCATTCGTTGTGCACCGGAATCCACATCTGATCGAGGGCATCAAGCGCAATCCAGAGGGTTCGAATTGCCCGCTTAAGCACCGAGGTATAGGCGCGATCAAAGTGAAATCCTTTGGATTTGAGGAGCTCGCCCGCCTGACGGGCCTCGTCTCGGCCTTGCGCGGTGAGGTCCACATCAACCCAGCCGGTGAAGCGGTTTTCAAGATTCCATTGGCTCTGGCCGTGCCGTAGCAATACGATCGAAAAAGTCTTGCCCATGGCCCGCATTCTATAATTTCTACCTATCACGTCCGAATTGCGGACAAGGAGCAGCCGTGCAGTTTTTTATTGACAACATTATTCTGATCATCGCGGCCTTTATCAGCGGGGCTCTGCTGGTCTGGCCGATGGCAACCCGCGGTTCAGGCGCACGTATCGTGAATACACTCGCCGCCACTCAGATGTTGAATTCACAGAATGCATTGTTAATTGATATTCGTGATTCAGCAGAGATTGCAAAAGGTACGGCCCCCCAGGCCCTGCACATCCCGCTTAGCGGCCTCGCGTCGCAGATCGAAGATATTAAAAAGCGTATTCAGCAGGGCAAGGGCCAGGCACCTGTCATTCTGATGTGTCAGAGCGGCTGGCGCGGATCAAAGGCCGGCCGCCAGCTCAGGAAGGCGGGCGTTGAGGCCGTCTTCAATCTAGAGGGCGGCTTCGATGCCTGGCAGCAGGCGGGCCTGCCCGTCTCCAAGCGGGGCTGACCAAGATGGCAAAGGTGGTGATGTACAGCACAGCGGTATGCCCGTACTGTCAGCGGGCGGAAATGCTACTTAAACAACGGGGTGTCGTTGAGATTGAAAAGATTCGAATTGATCTTGATCCCGCCCAGCGCGACCAGATGATTGCGAAGACCAGCCGAAAGACTGTGCCGCAGATTTTTATTGGTGACCGGCATGTTGGCGGTTTTGATGATCTCGCGGCGCTTGACCGCGAGGGCGGGCTTGCGCCCCTATTAGCGGATTAGTCCGCAGAAAGAGTCTTGGATGACCCAGCCCAACAGTGCGGCAGAGCAGGCTGCAGCCGGCCCGCAGTTCAATCTTCAGCGTATCTACCTCAAAGATGTTTCTCTAGAGATTCCTGATGCACCGGCCGTGTTTATTGATCAGGCGGAGCCAAGGCTTGAATTTCAGATTGATACTCAGGAAAAAACCCTTCAGCCCGGGCTTTTTGAAATTGGCGTCCGATGCACCGTGACCTGCCGTCTCGGCGATAAGGTCGGGTTTCTCGTTGAAGCAACCCAGGCGGGTATTTTTGAGATTCTTGGCGTTGCCGATGATCAGCTAGCGCTTCTGAAAGGCATCTCCTGCCCCAGCATTCTGTATCCCTATTTGCGATCCAATATTGCTGATGTGATTCAGCGCGCAAGCTTTCCGCCGGTCCATTTGGCGGAGCTGAATTGGGAAGCCTTTTATCAGCAGCGGCTCGCTCAGGCGGCAGCCCAATCGCAAGCCTCAAATAGCGGCCTGATTCTGCCGACCCAGTAGGCATGGCCTCGCCCGAGCTCACGTTGCCGATAGTAGTGATCGGCGCGGGTGCCTGGGGCACCGCGGTCGCAGTTCAACTCGCTGGGCGCACCCAACAGGGCTGCGTCAATCTCTGGGCCCGAGATGCGCAACTCATCCGGGCCCTCAAACAGGATCAGGAAAATCGAAGATATCTGCCAGGCATTCGTCTGCCGCAGCAGCTGGGCCTCGCTTCAGATCTTGCACAGGTGTATGACCTCTGGCGCAAGCAAGTCCAGGCCCATCGGCAGAGTCAGCCTCAGCAATCGCTGCATGGCGTTGTGATTCTCGCCACGCCGGTGTCGGGGCTCGAAGAGGCCGCCACAAGCTTGATGCAACACCTTGGCCCAGCCCAGCCCGGTGAGGCGATTATCTGGCTTGCCAAGGGGCTAGCCTTAGGAGATGCGGCGCAGGCCCAATCCACAGCCGATTTAAAGTGGCCTCACGAGATTGTTCAGCGTTGTTGTCCCGGCTGGCCAGCCGCAGCGCTCTCCGGGCCGAGCTTTGCGCAGGAAGTCGCCCGGGGCCTGCCTGCTGCACTCTCTGTTGCAAGCCAGCAGCTGCAATGGGCACGAGCCATTGCCCAGTCTTGTCATGGCGGTGGCCTGCGGCTCTATCCCACCGATGATCTGATTGGTGTTGAGCTTGGCGGCGCAATGAAAAATGTTTTAGCGATTGCCGCAGGCGTTTGTGATGGTCTAGCCTTGGGGGCCAATGCCCGAGCGGCATTGCTGACTCGCGGACTTGCCGAGATGTCGCGACTGGGTCACTCCATCGGTGCGCGGCCCCAGACATTCATGGGCCTTGCCTGCCTGGGTGATCTCTTGCTTACGGCAACGGGTGATTTATCGCGCAACCGTCGTGTGGGTCTTGCGCTCGCGCGCGGCGAACCACTTGCCGACATCGTGCGGCAGCTCGGACATGTCGCAGAGGGCGTGAGCTCTGCACCAGCATTACTGGCGCTTGCGGAGCGGGCCGGGGTTGATGTGCCGATTACGGCAACAGTCTGCAAACTGATCGCGGGCCAGTGGTCTGCCAAGCAGGCTATCGTTGCGTTAATGGATCGGAATATGCGCGATGAATTCGAAGGTTAATTCCGTTACGGTATTTTGTGGGGCCCGAAGTGGCGCGGACGCGCGCTGGGAGCGGCTTGCCTGCGAGGTCGGAGCCGGACTCGCGCAGCGAGGACTTGCTCTTGTATTCGGCGGCGGCCGAAATGGGCTGATGGGCGCGGTCGCCCAGGCGGTCATCGATGGGGGTGGAAAAACAACTGGCGTTATTCCAGAGAGCCTGTTGTCGATTGAGCCCGCAAAAGATGGTCTCACCGAACTTTTCATCGTAGATTCGATGCATACACGCAAGTTCATGATGTCAGAGCGTGCGGATGCATTTCTGGTGCTGCCTGGCGGCATTGGCACGCTTGAAGAATTTTTTGAGACCTGGACCTGGCGACAGCTCGGGCTTCATGCTAAGCCCATCGTGCTGCTCAATGCGTTTGATTACTACACGCCAATGCTGAAGTTCTTGGCGGCAGGCGCCGAAGCAGGGTTTATTCGCGCCGAGCATCGTGATCACATTAGTGTGGCCACCACCGTGAGCGACGCACTCAAACTGCTAAGCAGCCCGGCTTAAATTGCGCCGTCAAAATCAAGCTGCCGCCAGGCCTCGTAGACCCCGATAGCGACTGCATTTGAGAGGTTCAGGCTGCGGTTATCTGGCCGCATGGGAATTCTTAGCCGCTGTGCAGTCGGAAACTGATTGAGTAGCTCGCCTAGACCCTTGGTTTCAGATCCAAAAACAAGCCAGTCTTCTTCACGAAAGCAATGATTAAAGAGTGATTGCTGACCTTTCGTTGTAATCGCGAACAATCGATCGGGCGCAGGTGAAGCTGTGGCAAAGAACGCCTGCCAGGAGGCGTGGACGTGAAATGAGGCCCGCTCTCGGTAGTCCAACCCTGCCCGACGCATCTTGCTGTCATCAATTGGAAATCCAAGTGGCTCTACTAAGTGCAGCTGAACACCGGTGTTCGCACAAAGCCGGATAATGTTTCCGGTGTTGGGTGGTATCTCCGGCTCAACTAAAACAACATTCAGCATGTTCTGCTTCAAAGCCCTTTATTGGGGGAGTCTGCGCCCACGCGCGCGATAACGGCTGCGCCAATCACCTGTCCGCCACTGTGATGGATTGCACGAATCGCCTCGCGCAGCGTGCTGCCACTGGTCATGATGTCATCGAGAAGTATCACACGCTGATGGGCAACGGCTTGATGGGCCCGAAAGCTGCCTGACAAATTTTCACGACGATGCGCACGGTCTAGGGTCGCCTGTCGTGGCGTATTTCTCGTCTTTTCGAGCCAGCGTTCGCGCATGGAGATACCCCAGCATTGGGCCGCCATGCGGGCGATGATGGAGGATTGGTTATAGCCCCGCCGGGCGAGCCTTTTTCCGGAAAGCGGAATCGGAATAGCCACGGGAGCAGGCCCCATCCAAGGCCGAGGCAATGCACCGAGCTGCTGCCCGAGCAACATCGCTATTGGCCATACGCCGTGATATTTCGATTGATAAATCAGCTCGGTGAGCGGGCCGCCGTAGATCTCGCGCCAAAGGATCGGAATCCGGCTGCCTGCAACGCCTAAAGTGCTCACGCCCCACGGGGTCCGAGTAATGCGATTTGTGCAGCTTCGGCAGAGCTCTGCGCCCTGGGCATACGTTCCGCAGAGCCGGCACGGTGCGTGCAGCGCACGACGCAGGAACCGTCGCAGGCCTGAAAAACAAGGGATTTCAAACACCGCTTGACTATACTGAGCCAGTGCAAAAAGATCCCCTCATCCGGTCGGTTGATCCTCGCAGTGTGCTTGCACAACTGAGGCGGCGATCGGCTGTCGCGGTGGCCCGGCATCCGTTTTGGCAGCAGGCTGAGGCCCGGCTTTTAGATCGCTTTTCTTATATCCGACAGCCAGAAGGCCCGCGTTTTGATCACGGCATCCAATTGCTTGGGCAGCCGATACATCTGGACGCAGGCTCCCTGCAGATGATCTGGTCGGTGGGCCTGCTCGCCTACTTATCCGATCTCCGGGCGACGCTCGGATTTTGGTCTAGCCGGCTCGCACCTTCAGGCCTTCTGATGTTTGTGACCTTTGGCCCCGACACCCTGCGCAGCCTGGCGATGGCCCTTGGGGACGAAGAGCAGTCCCGGCATGTGCCCGCTTATCCCGACATGCACGACATCGGTGATGCATTGGTGGGGCTGGGCATGAGTGATCCGGTCATGGATGCGGAGTGGCTTGAGTTCACCTATTCCACAGCTGAGTCAGCCCTGGCGGATATCCGTGCCCTCGGTGGAAATCCACTGATTGCGAGGCCGCCAGGCCTGGCGGGCCAGGCCTGGCGGGCCCGGATCCTGCAGGCTTTAGAGGTTTTAAGGAGTTCGGGCCTGATTCGTTTGAGAATTGAGTGTGTCTTTGGCCATGCCTGGGCCAGGGATTTGCAAACCCTGCGAAAGGCAAACGATCCAGGCCAGTCGAGGCCGGTTGTCTGGGCGCCGAGAAATCACAGCGATCCATAGCCCGTCTATAATCCGAAAGACTTAGTCGTCAGGCTCAAGCAGTTGGGGGAGAGGCATGGAGGCTTTGTCGAAGTCTTGGGTGTTGCGGCGCAATTGCGCCCTTTCACCTCGTCAGTTGGTTGTGGCGTTTTGCTTAATTGGCGCCACATCGATGCTGATCGCGATCGCCTGGGCAGTCACGGGCGCCTGGATCGTTCTCCCCTTTGCGGCCATTGAGCTGCTGATTCTCGCGGTCGCCTTTTTGGCTTATGCCCGCCATGCGCGAGATCAGGAGCGGATCACGCTTGCACAAGACTGTGTGCGGGTCGAGGTGCTACTCGGGGAGTCACTTCGGCGAGTTGAATTGCCCCGGGCCTGGCTGCGATGCAGGTTGGGGGAGTCGCCGGAGGGGATGGTCCTCCTGGACAGCCCGAGCGGCGGCATCAAGATCGGGCGGTTTGTGAGCCCGGCCGACAGGAAGCGGTTTTTTGAAGAATTTCGATTAGCACTCGCGATCTAAAGCGATCGCAGTGCGCGGTGAAAAGAATAGTTGAGATGGGGAGAGCTGGCATATGGATGGACGTTACAACCTGCAGACACCGGTAACAGGAATCGCATCGGACCTCTATACGATGCATACGGTCCTGCTGTGGATCTGCCTCGCAATTTTTGTGGCGGTGTTTGCCGTCATGTTTTATTCGATTTATGCGCACCGCAAATCCAAAGGCCATAAAGCTGCGGATTTTCATGAGAGCACGGCCGTTGAAATTGCCTGGACGATTGTCCCGTTCTTGATTGTGGTTGTCATTGGCATCTATGCCACACCCGTGGTGATTGCCCAGAAAAATACGGCCGATGCGGACATCACGATCAAGGCCACCGGCATGCAATGGAAATGGGGCTACGACTACCTGAAAGGTGAGGGCCAGGGCATCTCTTTTGTCTCAGGCTTATCGACGCCGCGTGATCAGATTCTGGGCCTGGCCCCGAAGGGCGAGCACTACCTATCAGAGGTCGATAACCCAATGGTGGTTCCAGTAGGTAAAAAGATTCGTATGGTGATCACTGCCAACGATGTGATTCATGCTTGGATGGTGCCGGCCTTTGGCGTAAAGCAGGATGCGATCCCGGGCTTTGTCCGCGACACTTGGTTTAAGGCAGAAAAAGAGGGCACCTATCGCGGTCATTGCGCTGAACTCTGCGGCAAAGACCATGCATTTATGCCCATCGTGGTGAAAGTGGTCTCGGCCGAGGAATATGCCAAGTGGATCGCTGCGCAGCCTAAGCCCGCCCCCATGAAGACCGCTGCCCTGGCAGCGCCCGTTCAGAAATAAATCGCAGTCCGCCCGATCAAGGAGAACTCAATGAGCGCAGTACTTGGACCTCAGCATGGAATGGCCGGTCACGATGATCATGCCCATGATCATCCGCACGGCTGGCGGCGCTGGCTATTTGCAACAAACCACAAAGACATCGGCACGATGTATCTCTGGTTCAGTTTTGCAATGCTGTTTGTTGGCGGCTTTCTGGCCCTTGGTATTCGTGCAGAACTCTTTAAGCCCGGCCTGCAGATTCTGAATCCGGAACTCTTTAACCAGTTCACCACCATGCACGGCCTGATCATGGTGTTTGGCGCCATCATGCCGGCCTTTGTAGGCTTTGCGAACTGGATGATTCCGCTGCAGATTGGCGCAAGCGATATGGCGTTTGCGCGGATGAATAACCTGAGTTTCTGGCTGCTGATTCCTGCCGCGTTGCTACTAGTAACTTCGTTTTTTGTGCCCGGGGGTGCAACGGCAGCGGGCTGGACCCTGTATGCACCGCTTTCCACCCAGATGGGTGTCGGCATGGATATGGCGATTTTCGCAGTCCACATTCTGGGCGCAAGCTCCATTATGGGTTCGATCAACATCATCACCACGATCCTGAACATGCGCGCACCTGGCATGACGCTGATGAAGATGCCGATGTTTGTCTGGACTTGGCTGATCACGGCTTATCTGCTCATCGCGGTGATGCCAGTGCTGGCAGGCGCAATTACCATGATGCTGACTGATCGCCACTTTGGCACTAGCTTTTTTAATGCAGCAGGTGGCGGTGATCCGGTGATGTATCAGCATATCTTCTGGTTCTTCGGCCATCCCGAGGTCTACATCATGATTCTTCCGGCCTTTGGCATCGTGTCGGAAATCATCCCGACCTTCTCCCGTAAGCGCCTGTTTGGCTACAGCTCCATGGTTTATGCGACCGCATCGATTGCGATTCTGTCGTTCGTGGTCTGGGCCCACCACATGTTCACCACGGGCATGCCAGTCGCAGGACAGCTCTTTTTCATGTACGCCACGATGCTGATTGCAGTGCCGACCGGCGTGAAGATTTTCAATTGGCTGGCCACTATGTGGCGTGGGTCGATGACGTTTGAGACCCCAATGTTGTTTGCGATTGGCTTTATCTTCGTGTTCACCATGGGCGGCCTAACAGGCATTATCCTCTCCGTGGCGCCGCTTGATATTCAGCTGCACGACACCTATTACGTGGTGGCCCACTTCCACTATGTGTTGGTGGCGGGATCGCTCTTCGCGCTCTTTGCGGGTCTGTATTACTGGCTGCCAAAATGGACCGGCCACATGTATGACGAGACTCTGGGCAAGTGGCATTTCTGGATGTCGATGGTCTTTTTCAATATCACCTTCTTCCCGATGCACTTCCTGGGCCTTGCCGGCATGCCACGTCGCTATGCGGACTACAACATGCAGTTCGCAGACTTCAACGCCTTGGCCTCGGTCGGCGCATTTGGCTTTGGACTCACTCAGCTGCTCCTGCTTTACATCATCATCAAATGCATCAAGGGTGGTCCAAAGTCAGCGGACAACACCTGGGAGAGCGACCAGGGTGGCCTGGAGTGGACAGTGCCATCGCCGGCGCCCTTCCATACCTTTGAGACACCTCCTGCCTTTAAAGGCCAGAGCCACTAGGGCCTGAGCTGAAAAGATGGCTGAAGCGCGACGCTCTAATCTGCGGCTTGCCCTGATCCTCGCATCAGTAGCAGCCGCATTTTTTGCGGGCATTGTGGCGAAGTATTTTCTGTTTCCGGTATGAGTCAGACGCCTGAATCCAGCCCAACGCCGGACGCGCCGGCCAAGCCCACTGCGGAAAACAGCCGCATGATGGGCAAGCTTTTGATGGTGGCAATTCTGATGTTTGGTTTTGGGTTTGCTCTGGTGCCGTTTTACGAAAAGATCTGCGAGATCACGGGCATCAATGTCTTGGCAAGAAAAGATAAGCTGAATTACGCCGAGGCCCGAGAGTTCGCCCGCAATACTCAGGTGGATACTAGCCGTAGCATCACGATTGAGTTTGATGCCAATGTTCAGGGCTCAATGTTGTTTAAGCCGAAGGTGGCCTACATGAAGGTCCATCCGGGCGAGCTGGCTACTGTCACGTACGAGATCATCAACGTGACCAGCCATGACCTAGTGGGCCAGGCCATCCCGAGTTACGCCCCCCGTCACTCGGCGAGCCACTTCAAAAAGCTTGAATGTTTCTGCTTTGAGCAGCAGGCCTTAAAGGGCAGCCAGAAGCGTGAATTCCCGGTGGTCTTCGTGATTGATCCGAAGCTACCGTCTGACATCGGCACGATTACCCTGAGCTACACGTTTTTTGAAGTCGCGGGTTTGAAGTCCGCCACAGCACCCGGCCCTGTCGTGGTCCAGCCCGATAAGACTGGAGGCTGAGCGGTTGGGCGATTTAAAGCAGGCGTCTGTCCGTAGCAGCAGCTTTCTGCAGACGCTTGCCGCAGTGCTGTGGTCGTTTTTTGGGGTCCGAAAGGGCCGCGATCATGATCGCGATATGGCCAGTCTGAATCCGGTGCATGTCATTATCACCGGCGTGTTGGCAGGAGCTTTGTTTGTTGTGTCGTTGATTGTGCTGGTCCGGTTTATTTTGGGCTAATCGGTCCGTACCGCAGGATGTTCAAAAATTGGAATACATTTGTTCAGTGACAGATTCGTTTAAAGAAAGTAATTGAAAGGGAGATCGATGAGTTCAACAAGCCACGCACCTTACTA
>RFRK01000220.1 GCA_009924525.1 Betaproteobacteria bacterium | reverse complement strand
TTGGCTGCACCCATGCCGGTCATCTGGACCTCAAGGCGTGGGGCGAGGTCATGAAATTCAAAGACCGCTGGAAGCCGGACACCACGATCCACCTGGGCGATTTTCTGGACACATCCTGCTGGCGGGCCGGCGCCCGCAACAGCGCGGACGATCCGGACAAATCCTCCAGCTTTTCGGATGACTACCTGCACGGGATTGGCCACCTCAAGGAGCTCCGCCCGGACGTGGTGCTGCTGGGCAACCATGAGTGGAGGATTTTCGGCCTGACCCGCAGCAGCTCCGCCGTGGTGGCCTACGCCGCGGAAGAGGGAGTCAAGGCCATCGAGGGAGCCATCAAAAAGCTAAAGGCGCAGATGCTGCCCTATGACGTGGAGAAGGGCGTGTACCTATTGGGCAACATGGCCTGCGTCCACGGCTATTCCTGCGGGGAGGCGGCTTTGCGGGACCATACCGAACAGTACGGCCGCCCAGTGCTGATGGCTCACACCCACCGGCCGGAGCAGGTGAGGGGGCGCACCATTGGATCCCCCATGGGCACCTGCGTGGGCACGCTGATGCGGATTCAGGATGCGGCCTATGCCCGCCACCGCCGGGCCACGCTGCGCTGGGCTCACGGCTGCGCGTTCGGGGAATACTGCGCCGATGCGGTGCAGACCTGGCTGGCCACCCCGGTCAAGGGGGAGTGGCGGTTTCCCTTATGAAAAAGCCGGAATGGGCGGAGGCGCTGGATCGGTTGTTAAGTCATCAGATGGAGGTGGTGCCGCCGGGATGGAAGACGGCCACCCAGATCGCCAAGGAGCTGGGGCTTTGTTATGAGATGGGCAAGCTCAAGGCCCGCGCCATGGTCAAGGCGGGGCTGGCGGAACGGAAGTATTTCAGAGTGAAATGGGGCAGGGGAGTTAGGCCCACGCCGCATTACCGGCTGATTACTCCAACGGCACGCCGGGGCGCCGCATCTCAAAAGCCCGCACGTAGTTAAGATCGTAATCTCCGCTGGCAAACCAGTAGGCCACCTGCCGGCCCTGAATGGCTTGGTGGGATGGCCCCATGACCACGATGCAGACGGCCTTTTGCTGTACGCCGATGCGGTCTGCGTCCGGATGATCCGCCACCCATAGCTCCCGTCCTTCAAAATCTTTTCTATGCACCTCCAGCTGAATCCATGTTTTGCCGTCCACCTTCTGCTTGGCCAGCACCGTTCCGGGCGTGATGTAACGCATGTTGGCCCGAAGATTTTGCGGGGGAGCCGGATCCTTTGGCTCCGGTGTCTTGGTGGCTATGATTGCATAACGACCGCCCCCGCCCACGGCCTGCTTGGAATCGCTGATAACTTGCGCCTGGGCGCCAGCGGCCAAACAAAAGCCCAAAACAACCGCCTGTTTAATCATGCCAAAAATTACCGCTCTGCTTGCCTGCTAAATCAATAAAAAACTATTAGCCCATAAGGGACAAGGCTTTGCGCGGGGCTCGTTTGCTTGTGTCGATTGTGACCGCTACAATGTACGGTTGCAGTGATAAATAAAAATAATCATTTAAACGAAGCCGGTATTTTTCGGTGGTGCCCGACGGATTGGCCGCCCCGGCTGGGGTGCGGGCTGGCGGCCGGAGCTTTGGTCACAATCAAGCATGTGGATATGAATCAGCTGGGGCAGTGGGCCTACGTCTTAAGCCGGCGAGCCCGCAATCAGGTCGTGCACAAGGTGAAAATGAGCGAGCTCCATCCACCCAGGGAAACCAAGCC
>RFRK01000219.1 GCA_009924525.1 Betaproteobacteria bacterium | reverse complement strand
GGTCGTGGGTGACTCGCTGCGCGACCTGCAGGCGGGCGAAGCGGTCGCTGCAGATTTATGGCTCGTCAAAACCGGAAAAGGGCCGCGCACCCTGCAGGCAGCCGAGGCCGATGCCAAACATCAGCTGCCTCAGGGCACCCGTATTGCTGAGAATCTTTCAGACGCTGTTGATCGTATTCTCGCCCTGGCCGCGAGGACTGCCGACTGATGCTGGCCGCACGCGCCGTTGTTTTTTTATTGTTTCAAGGGGGCTCACTGGCCTTTTGGGCAACATTATTTCTAATCCTGGGGCCATTGCTTCCTTTTGAGTCCCGTTATCGGCTCGCCATACAGTGGCCAAAAATGATGGTCTGGGCCTCGCGCGCACTCTTGGGCATCGAGCACCGGGTGCTGGGTGCTGAGCACCTGCCTAAGGGCCCCGCAATTCTGCTCTCTAAGCATGAATCCGCCTGGGAAACACTTTTTTATCCCGCATTTCTGCCCAAGACACTCTGCTTTGTCTTTAAGCGAGAACTGCTCTGGGTGCCATTTTTTGGCTGGGGTATCAGCCTGCTGCGCATGATTGCGATCAACCGAGGCAGAGGCAGTGAAGCCTTTGACCAAATTCTTTCGCAAAGTAAAAGAGTGCTCTTTGATGAGCAGCGTTGGATCGTATTTTTCCCCGAAGGCACCCGCGTCTTGCCCGGCGACTATCGGCGTTATAAAACCGGTGGCACGCGACTCGCTGTTGCTACGGGTGTGCCCGTCATTCCTGTTGCGATGAACTCCGGAGACCTCTGGCCAAGAAAATCTTTTCTCAAAAGACGGGGAACCATTACGGTTTCTTTTGGGCCACCCCTCTTGCCTGAAAGCGAAGATGCGACTACTCTCATGGCTAAGGTGGAATCCTGGATTAATCAAGAGATGCAGCGACTCAGCCCCGATCGACCTCGGAGAGCCCCCGCATGACACTGCTTGAGCAGTTTCTGTTGCCCTTCGGCATCGGCGATCCGAAAGCTTCATCGCCCACCCCCTCCACCGGAAAAGCCTCCAAGGCCGATCCAAAATCCCCAAGCGTCACGCCAGGCGGCGCACCGAAAAAACATCGCACCGTCGCCCTGCAGGGCTACACCGTGCCATGGCTCCTGAAGCGGACTCGACGAAAAACCGTGGGGATGTCGATTGGCCAGGGCATGATCCAAGTTAATGCGCCACGTTGGGTGCCGATCAGCGATATCGAATATATCCTGCAAGAAAAATCGAAGTGGCTTTTGGCCCGCTTAGCCGAATGGCATCAGTCTGAGCAGCACCGGCTGCTGCCCGAGCAGCAATGGGCCCACGGCGCATCCTTGCAATACCTCGGTAAGCCGCTCACCCTGCTGCTCAGTCCGCAGCTCCGCCAAACTCAATGGGACGATTTTCGTCGCGAGCTTCAGCTCGCCCTCTCCATAGAGGCCTCGATGGAACAGATTCGTGACACGGTTCATGCCTGGCTGCAAAACCAGGCCAAGGTGCTCTTTGCGCGACGATTAAAAGCGATTAGCGAGCAATCAGGGCGTCGTTACACGAAGTTCAGTCTAAGCAATGCCCGCGGCCGCTGGGGCAGCTGTACCGAGGACGGCCATATCCGATTGAATTGGCGGCTGATTCATTTCGGCCAGGAAGTCATTGATTACGTGATTGCTCATGAACTGGCCCATACCCACACCATGGATCACGGCAGAAGCTTCTGGGATGAAGTCGCCGAAATCCTGCCGACCTTC
>RFRK01000218.1 GCA_009924525.1 Betaproteobacteria bacterium | reverse complement strand
GACCGAGAGCCGCTCCGGATCTTGGATCAGGCATTGCTGAAACTCGTGCAGCTGGCCAATACCACGGGCAGCGAGTGCCAGCAGCTGATCAAACTGATCACGGGTAAACGGCGTACCCTCTGCCGTACCCTGGACCTCAACGATGCCGCCTGAGTCGGTCATTACGATATTCATATCGGTATCACAGGCTGAGTCCTCGAGATAATCCAGATCCAGAACCGCAGCGCCACGCCAGATGCCTACAGAGATGGCAGCAACCGATTCTTTTAGCGGATTCTGGCCAATCCGGCGATCACGCTGTAGGCCCTGCAATGCATCCGAAAGCGCCACGCAGGCGCCAGTAATACTCGCGGTCCGCGTGCCGCCATCCGCCTGCAAGACATCGCAATCAATCGTAATCGTCCGCTCACCCAATAGACTCAGGTCGGTAACAGCCCGCAAGGATCGGCCGATCAGGCGCTGAATCTCCTGAGTGCGGCCGCTTTGTTTTCCTTTTGCGGCCTCGCGATCGCTTCGGGTGTGGGTGGATCGTGGGAGCATGCCGTACTCCGCCGTTACCCAGCCCGAACCCTGGCCCTTTAAAAAGCCGGGCACACGCTCCTCTACCGAGGCCGTGCAGAGCACTCTTGTCTCTCCAAAGCAGACCAATACTGAGCCCTCGGCGTGTTTCGTGTAACGACGCTGAAGGCTCACAGGCCTGAGTTGGGCGGCCTGTCGGCCGCTGGGCCGGTCAAGCACTGCGCCTGATGAAGCTGAACCTGGCTGTGTCATGTTGAATTCCTCTAAAAGCAGGACCTTACAATACTGTGAGCCCCCCGCACACATCGAGACTACGCCCATGGCACACCCCAGCATGACCGGATTTGGCAGCGCCCACATTGACTGCCCCTCCGGCCGCCTCGGCCTTGAAATTCGAAGTGTCAATAGCCGGTTTTTCGAGCTGCATCCGCGGCTGCCCGATGAATTCCGCTGGGCAGAATCCTTGCTGCGGGATCGCGTCTCATCGCAGATCGCCCGCGGAAAAATTGAGCTACGGCTTAGCCTCTCCCGCACCGAATCGACACTCTCGATGACGCGGATCAGCCAGCCTGGACTGCAGTCCGCCGTGAGGCTTGCCCACGAAATTCGACAGGAACATCCTGACATTGCGTCTTTTAGCGTTCATGAATTACTGAAACTACCCGGAGTTCTGGTGGAGCCGCAGCTTGGCCAGCAGGAATGGGCGGCATTGCTCGATGGCCTTGTAACCGGCGCGCTTGAGCAGCTCTCAAAAAACAGAATTGCCGAGGGAGAAAAGCTTGGTCAGGTAATCAACGAAAGGCTGCAACAGATTCAAAAACTCTGCAGCAGCGCAAAAAATCAAATCCCTCAGGCGATTGCCTCACAGCAACACCGGCTCGCTGAGAAGTTTCGTGAAGCCTTGGCCAGCGCGGCCCACGATGCTGTCGATTCCGTAAAGCTCGCCGCCCTTGAGGAGCGAATTCGCCAAGAGACGGCTGTCTACGGGCTTCGGATCGATATCGCAGAGGAATTGGACCGGCTTTCTGCCCACCTTACCGCCGCCGCTGCGGCCCTTCAGTCGCCACCCAAATCAGGTTCGGGAATCGGCAAACGATTGGATTTCCTTACTCAGGAGATGAATCGCGAAGCCAACACACTCGGCTCTAAAGCAGCCTCAATCGAACTGAGCACGATTTCAATTGAAATGAAGCTACTAATCGAACAAATCAGAGAGCAGGTTCAGAATCTTGAGTGAAGGCAAACTGCT
>RFRK01000217.1 GCA_009924525.1 Betaproteobacteria bacterium | reverse complement strand
GTTAATTCCCTGTGCGCCAGTAGGACCAGTGATACCTTGTGCGCCAGTAGCGCCAGTTGCACCTGTTGCTCCAGTTGGAGCAAAATCACGAATTACCTTCCAGACATCACCAGTCCAACGCCAGGTAGTAGAACCAGACGTGAACTCGTCATTGACTGACGGGCTATTGGGAAAATCTATAGGCATAGGACTCTCTTTTGTAGCGCGACTCTAAAGGCATACTATACTATTAGTTAGAAGATTTGACTATAAATGAAACCGCCCATCTTCCGAAGAAGACGGGCGGTCTCTTAACTGCTTAGGTTACGCGGAGAGGTCTCCGACGATTACCCATGTCGAACGCTTAATCAGCGTTGCTGATGACCATTGAGCACGAAGCTTCAAGCCAGGTGTACCGTTAACGGTAACGCCTGTACCTGCGGCTACAGTAACCTGACCTGCGCCAGTCTGTAGGAGGTTAACCTGAGCACCGTCAACAATTCCAACCGATGTGTTGTTTGGAACTGTCACGGTAATCGCGCTTGCGTTGCTTGCGTTATTGAGTTCTACGAGCTTATCCTTGTCAGACGCGGCAAGCGTGTAGCTTGTTCCCGTTTGAGCATTGAAGGATAGTGTAAGAACTGCGTCGGAACCTGTAGCACCAGTCGCACCAGTGTTACCTGTTGCTCCCGTTGCACCTGTCGCGCCTGTGTTTCCAACCGCGCCTGTTGCTCCAGTTGCACCAGTTACACCGGTGTTGCCTTGAGCACCAGTAGCACCTGTAACACCGGTATTACCCTGTGCTCCAGTTGCACCAGTTACGCCAGTCGCACCAGTATTTCCTTGCGCACCAGTTGCACCAGTGACACCGGTATTTCCTTGTGCACCTGTGACACCAGTCAAGCCTGTTGCGCCAGTGTTGCCTTGGGCACCAGTTGCACCGACAGGTCCTTGATCACCAGTGCGAGCAAAGGTGAGAAGAACTGCGTCCTCATCGCTGATTGTTCCGTTACCTGAAACATAACCTACCGAAACTTCAAAGTAGGTTGCGTAGTCAGTTAGCGACGAGATTGTATACAAGGCGTATACGTCTGGGTTAGACTTCTTTGAGATCTTGACGTGACCCTTGATCGGGCTGGTCGAGTCATCAATTGTCTGTAGGTATGGATGAATATCAACAAGTCCTGAGTTAATATCATCGATAGCAAGAATTGTTGCTGATGACAACGGTGTAGCGTTTAAGCGAATGTAGGTGTTGCCTGGATCCGCCATCGTTGTTACGTTGTCGTAGTTGTATTCGAATGTGATACCACCGAATGTACCAGTTGCACCGGTTGCGCCAGTTGAACCAACTGCGCCTGTTGGACCTGTTGGACCAACGTTACCGCCAACTGCTTCTACCCAGTAGCCATCGTAGTATACGAAGACAAGACCGTTTGAAGGATCAAACCATGCATCACCGGTTTCCGCACCTGTAGGAGCAGAGCCAGTAACTGTTGTGAATTGACCATCATCACCGGTAGCACCAGTGACACCAGTCTCGCCTTGAGCGCCAGTCGCACCGGTAATACCAGTTGCGCCTGTTTCTCCTTGAGCACCAGTTGCACCAGTTACACCAGTTTCACCTTGAGCTCCAGTTGCACCAGTTTGACCAACTGCGCCAGTTACACCAGTTTCGCCTTGTGCACCAGTAGGTCCAGTCTCGCCCTGAGCGCCTGTCGCGCCAGTTTGACCAACTGCACCGGTAGCACCAGTTACGCCAGTTTCACCTTGAGCACCAGTAGCACCAGTAACACCTTG
>RFRK01000216.1 GCA_009924525.1 Betaproteobacteria bacterium | reverse complement strand
CCGGTCCGCGAGCTTGGGGAACATGACGAGCTTTTCTGGTGGCTCCTGGAGGGCGAACCGGTGGTCCTGGTCAACCTGGACGCGCACTCAGACATGGCGATGTTTGACGGCTCGCTGGGCATCGGAAACTTCATATCCAAACTTATGCGGATGAAAAAAGTGACGGAGGTTTTTTGGGTCAGGGATCCGCGGTCCATCGACTTTTTTGAGGACGGGGTGCATGAGTTTGCCATCGGGCAAATGCGTTCCAATTCCTTGGCTCTGGCCGCCTCCCTGCCCCGGCCGTTTTATTTTGTCCAGGGATCTTATTTGGAAAAAGGCCAGATGCTTTCCCCCACAACAGCCCAAATGACCGTAGTGTCAGACCCCAACCGGTTGCCAGGCCTGAAGGGCAGACCCTGGGTCCTGTCGGTTGATTTTGACTATTTTAGCTGCCGCAACCCAAACGCAGGTGCCCTAGCCGGGTTTGTAAGGGCTTTGGGTCCGGATTTTATCGGCGACTTCTACCGCCGGGGCAAAGCTATCCGCACAAAAAATGAATGGGACTCCTTTGCACAGACAGCAGAAGCACACTACCCGGGTATCACCCAGGCTGTGGCCGGTGGCTTATTTCCGGAATACGCCGCTACCCGGAAAGAAATTCAAGCCAAAATCCTGGCTGCCAACCGGTGGCTGACCGGGTCGGCCGACTTCAGTCTGTGCCGGGGGCTTTACTCCGTCGACTCCCTGGAATCGGGTTTTACCGGGAGAGAGGAGCATAAAGCGATTCGAGAACACGTGAAGCTATGGTTTTCAGTTTTGAAAGGAGCAAGCCAATGACCCACGCCGCTAACCTTCCGTTTCACCAGTACGTTTCGGTCGACCGCAAGATCATCAGTGCCGACCAAGCCGAGGGCTGGGAAGAGGCCGTCTGGTTCGGGCTCACGTCGGTGCCGCACCGGGCCTGGGGCTGCACGGTGATGTTAAAATGCGGCGCAATTTACCGGGGGCTCCCGATTTCCGCGTTGGCCCACGACAAGGTCGGGGAGGAGCAACACTGGACCCTAGGCGAGGCCCAGCGCTGGGATTGCTTCGGTTATTCCTTCCAGCCGATCCGCTATGATTATCTCCGGGAGCTGGACTGCTCGGTCTGGATCCCGAAACGCAACTGCTGGTTTGCCGGCCATTACGTCTTCACCGCAGAACCCTACGAGGACGGGTATTCATTGGAGCCCTCGCAGACCAAGAGCCACCACTTCATCGCCCTGGTCAACGGCCGCTACGCCTGCGTGCCCGGCAACAACATCATTTGGAAGGAATCCAGCTTCGTGCGGGAAGGCGGCAAACCAGACTGGCTCAGAGTACAGACCGAGACCTGGCACGCCGAGGAGCCGGGATTTGACCGGGTAGTGACGGAGGATAGTGCCTGATTATTGACCATCCACTGCCCATATCTTAACCTACCTACTCATGCCCCTCGGGAACAAACGCAATTACAAAAAGGAATACCGTGAGTACCACGGCAAGCCCGAGCAAATCCGACGACGCGCCGGGCGGAACGCAGCTAGACGAAAAGTGGCTAAACGGCGCGGCCTGGCAGCAATTCGTGGTAAGGACGTTAATCACCGGGACGGCAACACCTGGAACAATTCATCCTCCAATCTTACCGTCGAGCCCAAGTCGGTAAATCGCGGCCGCAAGTATTGACTGTTTATGGTCCGTATTTAACCTAGTGTCATGCCCAAAGACGCAGGAACAGATGTAGTATCCGAGACGCAGGATTCGCAGCAGATTCTTTTTAAGACACTCCC
>RFRK01000215.1 GCA_009924525.1 Betaproteobacteria bacterium | reverse complement strand
TCAAAAGAAATCTCTGAGACCCGCGGTGTGCCGATGGGCGAAGATTGCGTATCGCCCGCATCGCACTCTGAATTTTCAACGCCCGTTGAATTGATGCAATTTATTGCCCGGCTGCGTGAGCTCTCGGGTGGCAAACCCGTTGGCTTTAAGCTCTGTATCGGCCAGGTTTGGGAGTGGTTTGGCATTGCCAAGGCGATGATCGGCACTGGCAGGCATTACGCCTGATTTCATTGTGGTCGATGGTGCAGAAGGGGGCACCGGTGCGGCGCCAGTGGAATTTTCAGATCATGTGGGCATGCCCATGCGCGATGGACTGCGGCTGGTGCATAACACTTTAGTTGGAATTGGTCTGCGGGATCAGATCAAGCTTGGCGCATCAGGCAAAGTGGTCTCGGCATTTGATATCGCGCGCTGCCTGGCACTTGGTGCGGATTGGTGTAACTCCGCCCGCGGATTTATGTTTGCTTTGGGCTGTATTCAGTCGCGTAGCTGCCACACCGATCACTGCCCCACCGGTGTGGCCACCCAGGATCCTTTGCGTCAGCGGGCGTTGGTTGTGACCGATAAGGCCGAGCGGGTGCGGAATTTCCATCGCAACACGCTTGCAAATCTTGCTGATGTGTTGGGGTCAGCGGGCTTACAGCATCCGGATCAGGTGACCGAGTCGCACATCATGATTCGGGAGGGCTCAGGCCAGGCTAAGCCCTTATCGACTGTGCTGCCGCATGTGGGCGCCGGAGCACTGATTGCCGCAGAGCATGATCCGATTGTGGCAGCCAGCCTGCCAGAACCCTTTAAAACTTATTGGACGAAATCGCGCGCTGAGACATTCGCTAGTGCGGCAACAAGTTAGCGGTATTCCGCAATCGTGCAGGTTGCCTTAATTAGTTTTCCCTGCGCCGGCTCATAAGTCAGCTGGTGAATCTTGTTGGCACGATCGTGATAGAGCGTGAATTTTTCCTCTGGGTTGGAGATATTGACGCCTGAGAAGGTGCCAGTGAGTGCGCGGGCTAAGAACCGCACCGTGTAGGTTTTTCCATCTACGGTGGTGGTAGTGAGCGGAAAGCTTAAGTCCCGCTCATGCTTCTGTCGGCCATACCAAGTGGTAGAGAACTCACCGCCGCCGCATTGGAAGGTGGCCTGGCCGAATGCAAAGGCCGGAGCTGGTGAAAGCACCAAGGCAGTTGTCATCAGGGCCATCATTAGTGCAAGGCCTTTGCCTACTCTGGATTTATACGAAACCCTATTCATAAGCGACAGTTTAGGAGAGGCGAGGGGGGAATGACTCAATGAAAGGCGGGTCAGGGTGTTGAACTATCCATGAAGGTATGACATTCTTTGACTCCCAATGACATTTTTGGTGGAGTTTGTAATGAGCCAAATTACCGCTCGACTTCCAGATGATCTGATCGATGAGCTCGATCAGGTCGCCGCTCAACTGCGGCGGACCCGGGCGGATGTTGTTCGCCAGGCGCTGGAGTATTACTTGGATGACTATGAAGATCTTTCGCGTGCCGTCGAGGTTCTGCGAGACCCTGCTGATCCGGTCTTAGATTGGGAGGCAGTTAAGCGTGATCTATTGCGTTAAGGTCAAGGCAAGCGCTGCTAAGGCGCTCAAGAAAATAGCAATCAAAGATCGCGAACGACTAATTGTCGCAATTGACGCTTTATCAACCAACCCTGCGGCAGGCGGGGTGCTAAAGGGTGAGTTTGCTGGTTTACGCAGGCTACGTGTGGGGGATTACAGGATCGTTTATGAAGTAAACGGTGGCGAACTAGTTGTGCTTGCAA
>RFRK01000214.1 GCA_009924525.1 Betaproteobacteria bacterium | reverse complement strand
CCGGCTTATTGCTGGCGACGAATTGGGCGATCTCCCGGGTCTCGCCGGGGTCTTTGGCTTCTTTGATGTCTTTAGGGGCGGCGGCTGCAGTCATGACAAAATGCCCAGATCCAGTAAAACCCTGAATTATAAAGAAAATGCTTTTTCAAAAATCCCTGCTTAGAGAGCTCAGATCGACCTCTGGCGGGGTTTTGGCGGTGTTGTTGACCACACTGGTCACCATGATTTTGATTCGGGCGCTTGGCCGGGCCGCCTCGGGCCGGGTCGACGGCGAGTTGGTCGTGCCGCTGATTGTTTTCAATACCCTGAACCTGATGAGTACCGTGCTGATGCTGACCGTTTATATCTCGGTCTTTATGGTGCTGTCGCGCTGGTGGCGTGATTCTGAAATGGTGATCTGGCTTTCATCTGGAAAAAGCCTGGCGGATTTTCTCAAGCCGGTCTGGCGATTCATGTGGCCGATGATTCTGCTGGTGGCACTGATGTCGACTCTGGTAGCGCCCTGGTCAAAGCAGCAGATTGCAGCATTTGAAGACGAGATACAAAACCGTAGTGATGCCCAAAGAGTAAGCCCCGGACAGTTTCGGGAGTCGTATTCAGGCCAGCGGGTTTTTTTCCTGGAGAATCCCGATGACGAAGGCGGCCGCACCGGTGCGGTCTTTATTCGCTCGATTGATGCCAATGGCCGGCAGTCTGTTTTGGTGTCATCGACTGGCAAGTTTGAAAAAGATCTCGAGGGCCAGCAATGGATCGTGCTGGAGCGCGGCTATCGGACAGATCTGATGCCAGGCTACTGGGAAACCCAGACTACTGGCTTTGAGGTCTATCGATTTCGCGTGGACCATGCCGCGCGTGGCGTGAAGTCTGAAGAGACCATTCGTTCGGCGCCGACGCTGACGCTTTTTGAGCGCACAGAGCCTGTCGCCCAAGGCGAGCTTGCTCTTCGCGTGGGCCTGCCACTTTTAACGCTCGGTCTCGGCTTTCTGGCCATTCCTCTCGCCGTTACCCAAGTGCGATCCGGCCGCGCGGTGAATCTTTTGCTGGCACTTTTGATTTATTTGATTGCCAGCAATCTTTTTAGTGCCCTGACTGCCACTGTGACCCAGGGCCGCTTGAGTTTTGAGATGGCCTGGTGGCCGCTGCCAACCTTACTGCTGGCGATTACGGCTGCCATGATGTGGTGGCGAATGCGATGAGCGAATTTATCTTTCGCCGTTATATCGGCAACAGCATCGTGCAGGCCACGGCTTTTGTGCTGGCAGGATTTTTGTCGATGTTTTTGTTTTTCGATCTCTTGGCCGAAGTCAATGAGGTCGGTATCGCAGGCTATCGGTTTGAGCATGCGCTGCTGTATGTGGTGCTGGGCTTGCCGAGCCGTGTGGTGGAGCTTGCGCCGATTGCGGCGCTTATTGGAACACTCTGGGCCTTATCGCAGAGCGCGGCCCATTCGGAATTTACGGTCTTTCGGGTTTCGGGCCTGCTGCCAAGTGTTGCGATCAAATCCATTCTGTATATCGGATTTCCGATGATTCTATTGACGGCTGTATTTTCGGAGCTGGTAGCACCATCAGTAGAAAATTTTCGGGGCGGGATTCGTGATGCAGGCACCGGCCTTGGCCAGATGCGCTCGGGCCTGTGGCTACGCGATTCAGTGCAGGCTGGGCCGCCAGAGAGCCGAACCTTTCGTTTTGTAAACGCAGCCCGGCTGACTCAGGATCAGGGCCTTGAGCGGGTCACGATTTACGAGTTCGATAGCCAGCAGCGTCTGGCGATGATGATTGAAGCCAAGAGCGGCCGCTA
>RFRK01000213.1 GCA_009924525.1 Betaproteobacteria bacterium | reverse complement strand
CGGCCAATGCCATCCCAGGGATCATCGCCCAGCTGTTTTACACCCAGTGATACGCGGTTTTTATCTGCGTCATAGCGCAGCACGCGGGCCGTGATTTCCTGGCCGACGGTCAGCACCTCAGACGGATGACGCACACGGCGCCATGCCATATCGGTGATATGCAGCAGGCCATCAATGCCACCAAGGTCAATAAATGCGCCGTAGTCGGTGATGTTTTTCACCACGCCAGTAACGGTGGAGCCTTCTTTAAGGTTTTCCATCAGCTTGGCGCGGTCCTCGCCCATCGAGGCCTCGACAATTGCGCGGCGCGAAAGCACCACGTTATTGCGCTTGCGATCCAGCTTGATTACTTTGAAATCCAGGGTCTTGCCCTCGATGTGCGAGGTGTCCTTAATCGGACGCGTATCCACAAGCGAGCCCGGCAGAAATGCGCGGATGCCGTTGGTCTGTAAGGCCACCTTTGACCTTGCCGGTGACCGTGCCAATTACGTTCTCGCCGCTTTCCAAGGCCTGCTCAAGGCTGACCCATGCGGCAAGCCGCTTGGCGCGATCACGCGAAAGCCGGGTCTCGCCACGGCCATCTTCCAGGGCCTCGATGGCGACCGATACAAAGTCGCCCTCTTTCACATCGACCTGGCCTTGGTCGTTAAAGAATTCTTCTAGGGGGATAAAACTTTCGGACTTCAGTCCGGCATTGACCACCACGTGGTTCTGATCAACTCGCAGCACTTCTGCGGTGATGACCTCGCCTGCGCGCATTTCCTGGCGGGCGATGGATTCTGCAAACATTGCAGCAAAGGAGTCGGGGGCGGCGTTTTTAGCGATACGATATCGCTGAGTTGGTTAAGTTGTCGGGACATTAAAAAAGGTTTTCTGACACAAAGTCACAAAGCACACCGCCCCAGGCCCTTGTTAAGAAAAGGCACTCGCCCGAGACAGCGGAGTTAAAAAAAGGTGCAGGCTTAAGTGAGCCTGCCGGTCTGCTTCACAGAGACCTGATGCCAGGCATTCACCACCGCTTGCACCACCTCGTTAATCGAGAGGCTGGTGGAGTCAATCACCACCGCTCCCGATGCCGGTTTCAGTGGCGCGACTGCCCGAGAAGCATCCCGGGAATCCCGCGCCTCCAAATCGGCGGAAAGACCGTTAAGGTTAGCCGAAAAACCTTTATCAATCAATTGCTTATAGCGTCTTTCGGCCCTCGCCCGGGGGGTGGCGGTTAGAAAAATCTTAAGCCTGGCCTGCGGAAAGACCACGGTGCCCATATCCCGGCCATCCGCAACCAGGCCGGGCAGTCGGGCAAAGTCCCTTTGGCGCAGCAGCAGCGCCCGCCGTAAGGCCGGAAAAACGGCAATCTGGGAGGCCATCAGCCCGACCTGCTCCGAGCGAATGGACTCGCTTACATTGACCCCATCCAGCAGTATCGTCTGGCCTAAGAACTCCAGCTCCATCTCTGAAGCTATTGAAGCGAGTGCTCCCTCACTTTCTAGGTCCGCCCCTGCCTGCTGGGCGGCCAGGGCGGCGACCCGATAGAGGGCCCCGCTATCCAGGTAGCCAAAGCCCAGCTCGGCGGCCACCAGGCTAGCGATCGTGCCTTTGCCCGAGGCTGTGGGCCCATCGATTGCCAAAACCGGCACGGCCTGGGCCGATAGGCCAGAGAAGATCTCGAAGTAGTCGGGGAAGGTCTTGGCCACGCAGCCGGGATCATCAATACGGATCGCTGCGTTGCCAAAGCAGGCTAGCGAAAAACTCATGGCCATACGGTGGTCGTCATAAGTCTGAATCGTCGCGGGCAAGAGCGCCTGCGGGGGATGGAT
>RFRK01000212.1 GCA_009924525.1 Betaproteobacteria bacterium | reverse complement strand
ATGCGGGCCCTGCCGATGTATCTGGGCCTGGATCTGCGCGGGGGTGTGCACTTTCTTTTGCAGGTCGATATGCCCGCCGCGTTATCGAAGCGCATGGATGTTCTGGTCACCGATAGCCGCACGCTTTTGCGCGATAAAAATTTACGACACAGCGGTATCAGCCGCACCGCCCAGGGCATAGAGATTCGTTTTCGGGAAGCTGAGACTCGGCAAAAATCCCGTGAACTTTTAAATACCCAAATCCCAGATTTAAATTGGGCCGAGGCTTCGGTGGGCGGCGAACTGGCGCTCATCGGCACCATGAAACCCGAGACCGAAAAGCGGGTGCGTGATTACGCCTTAAAACAAAACATCACCACACTTTCTAATCGTGTAAACGAGCTCGGTGTTGCCGAGCCTGTGATTCAGCAGCAGGGACCCGAGCGCATTGTGGTTCAGCTACCTGGCGTGCAAGACACTGCGAAAGCGAAAGACATCCTTGGCAGAACGGCCACCCTTGAAATTCGTATGGTCGAGGATAGCCTCGAAGCGCTCAATGCGCTGGCAACGGGCCGCACGCCCGCAGGCCTTGAGGTCTTTAGCGAGCGGGGCGGCGGCCCGATTTTGTTAAAGCGCGAGGTGATTCTGACTGGCGAGAGCCTAACGGATGCGCAGGCTGGCTTTGACTCACAAAATCCTGGCGAGCCGGCCGTGCACTTAACCCTTGATTCCAAAGGAGCGCGGGTCTTTCGTGACATCACGCGCGAAAGCATCGGCCGACGGATGGCGATTTTGCTAGTCGAAAAAGGTAAAGGCGAGGTGGTCACGGCGCCTGTGATTCGGAGCGAAATCCCTGGCGGAAGGGTCCAGATCTCTGGTCGCATGTCCACAACTGAGGCGGCTGACGTCGCGCTGCTGCTGCGCGCGGGATCACTGGCCGCACCCATGGAGATTATTGAAGAGCGCACCATTGGCCCAAGCCTTGGAGCAGACAACATCAAAAAAGGGTTTAACTCAACTCTCTACGGATTTGTTGCGGTGGGTATCTTTATGATGGGCTACTACCTGCTATTCGGTGCTTTCTCGGTTGCGGCCCTATCTGTCAATCTGCTGCTCTTATTTGCGATTTTGTCGCTGCTGCAGGCCACACTTACCCTGCCCGGCATTGCCGCAATCGCACTGACGCTTGGCATGGCGGTGGATGCGAATGTACTGATCAATGAGCGTGTGCGCGAAGAACTGCGAAATGGGTTAAGCCCACAGGCCGCGATTCAGCAGGGCTACGACCGCGCCTGGGCCACAATTTTAGATTCCAATGTCACTACCTTGATTGCGGGGGTTGCCCTTCTAGTCTTTGGCTCAGGGCCCGTACGCGGCTTTGCAGTGGTTCACTGCCTGGGCATTGTGACTTCAATTTTTTCCGCCGTCTTTTTCTCGCGCGGCCTGGTCAACCTCTGGTATGGCGGCAAGAAAAAGCTGGCCAAGCTTTCAATCGGCTAAGGGGATAAGCAGATGGAATTTTTCCGTATCAAAAAAGATATCCCCTTCATGCGGCATGCCCTGATCTTTAATTTGATCTCGGTCGCCACCTTTATCGCTGCAGTTGCTTTTATCGCGATTCGCGGGCTTCACTTCTCAATTGAATTTACGGGCGGCACGGTGATGGAGGTCTCCTACCCCCAGGCCGCACCCCTTGCACAGGTCCGCAAAGTTGTCGAAGATCTGGGCTATGCGGATGCACAGGTGCAGAACTTTGGCACCTCCCGTGACCTTTTAATTCGGCTGCCGCTGCGTACGGAGCAGGCTGGCTCCGATGAAAAAGCGGCCGCTCGGGCCACGAGTGAGCAGAGTGA
>RFRK01000211.1 GCA_009924525.1 Betaproteobacteria bacterium | reverse complement strand
TTTCTAATCAGCCGCAGCACACGATCGACCTCTTCAGGGCCGTGTCCTGCTGCGATCAGATCCGAGCGGGTTTCACCATGTTCCACGAAACGGACCAGCATGTCATCCAAAGCATCATAGGGGGGCAGGCTATCTTGGTCGGTCTGATCCGGCCGAAGCTCTGCGCTTGGCGCACGGCTTAGGATGCGCTGCGGAATCACATCACCCAGGCCCTGCTGGGCAGCCACTCGGTTGCGCTCATGGCAGAGCCTGTAGACCATGCCCTTCACCAAATCTTTAATCACTGCAAAGCCGCCTGCCATATCACCATACAGGGTGCTATAGCCGACCGCAGCCTCGGATTTATTACTGGTCACCAGCACAAGGGCGTTGGTTTTATTTGAAATTGCCATTAAAAGCGTGCCCCGAATCCGGGCCTGCAGGTTTTCTTCGGTGACATCCTCGGCAAGGCCTGCAAACACGCCCGCAAGTGATGACTTAAAGGCCTCATACAGCGCGGTAATCGAAATCGTATCCGCCTGCACCCCAAGGGCCTGTGCGCAGGCGGTAGCATCTTCAATGCTCATCGCGGCGGTAAACGGCGACGGCATAATGACCGCACGCACATGCGCAGGCCCCAAAGCATCGGCAGCAATTGCAGTGACCAGTGCAGAATCCACGCCACCCGAAAGGCCGATGACAGCGCCTTTAAAGCCATTTTTATGAACATAGTCGCGGGTGCCCAACACCAGGGCCTGGTAGGCCTGCTGCTCCACAGAAAGCTCAGCCGCAATCGCGTTTTTACCCTCACCCTCTAAGACCGCACCTTCAAAAAAATCAACCACCAGGAGGTCTTCCTGAAACTGCGGGGCCCGGGCAATCAGATTGCCTTTTGCGTCCAACACAAAGGAGCCGCCATCAAAGACCAGCTCATCTTGGCCGCCAACGAGATTGCAAAACGCAACCGGCAGTCCCAGTCGGGAAGCGTTGGCACGCACCACATCCTGGCGCTCGCGCAGCTTATCCAGATGAAAGGGTGAGGCGTTTAACACCAGCAAGAGATTTGCGCCTGCTGCCTTGGCCATGGCTGGCGCCCGCGAGGCCCAGATGTCCTCGCAGATATTGACCGCCAGCCGCACGCCATTGACCTCAAATATGCAGGGGGCGCCATCGGGAACAAAGTAGCGCTGCTCATCAAAGACCGCGTAGTTGGGCAGCTCAAGCTTGCCGTAGCTGCCGATCACCTTGCCATAGCGCAATACGGTTGCCGCATTAAAGGTGTGCTGCTCACGTGCACGCGGATGGCCCACGACAACGGTTAACTCTGCGATGGATTTCAACTGCTCGGCAAGCCCGCCCAGCGCTTGATCGCAGGCGGCTAAAAACGCAGGCCGCAGCAGCAGGTCCTCGGGCGGATAGCCGGTGAGCGCAAGCTCAGGTGTAACCATGACCGCCGCACCCATGGCCTGGGCCCGATGGGCGGCATCAACGATCCTCTGGGTATTGCCGGCGAGATCGCCTACCCGACTGTTGATCTGGGCAAGCGCAACCTTCAGCATTTAAGCGCCGGATTCTTTCTTGTAGCGGACCATGCCGCCGGAGATTTCCTGCTTGGCCTGATCGGGCCCTGCCCAGCCCTTGACCTTGACCCACTTTCCTTTTTCGAGATCTTTGTAATGCTCAAAGAAGTGTTGAATGGTGGCTAAGCGCTGCGGATTGACATCTTCAATGTTCTTCCAGTGGCTATACATACCCAGAATCTTGTCGACCGGCACGCCAAGACCTTGGCACCGCCGCCCGCCTCATCCTCCATCATCAGCATGCCGAGTGCCCGGCAGCGGACCACCGCACCCGGTGCTACGGCAAAGGGAGTGATCACCAAGACATCGA
>RFRK01000022.1 GCA_009924525.1 Betaproteobacteria bacterium | reverse complement strand
GAGGAGCCATTGCCCATGCCATCGATTTGCTTGCCATAAGGATCCGGGCTGCCGATGGCCCGCAACAAAATCGCATCCCGCTCGGGGCCGGGCACCTGCGCCGCAGCAGGAAGATCGGTCAGCGAGAAAAAGACCCCCTTGCTTGTTCCGCCGCGCATGTAGGTTGCGGGAATTTTGATTTGGGGAGGCGGATACATTGCAAAGATTAGGTCAGTATTGATGAGCAGGCTGGCGGACCGCTTATGCCGCTTTTTTGGCCTCAAGAAAATCCTGCGCAAAGCGTTGCAGCACCCCACCTGCCTCGTAAATAGAAACCTCCTCGGCGGTATCGAGCCGACAGATCACCGGCACATCAACGCGTTCACCAGTCCGGCGATGAATAACAAGGGTCAGTGCGGCCCTTGGCTTGCGCTCGCCGATGACATCAAAAGTCTCGGTGCCATCAATAGCCAGTGTGTGCCGCGTGGTGCCGGATTGAAACTCCAGTGGCAGCACGCCCATGCCGACGAGATTGGTGCGATGTATACGCTCGAAGCCCTCGGCGACGATGGCCTCGACACCTGCAAGCCGAACTCCTTTTGCTGCCCAATCCCGTGAAGACCCCTGGCCATAATCCGCACCGGCAACAATAATCAGGGGCTGCTTGCGATTCATATAGGTCTCAATAGCCTCCCACATCCGCATAATTTTTCCTTCGGGCTCAACACGGGCGAGCGAGCCCTGTTTGACTTGGCCATTCACGACCACCATTTCATTGATGAGCTTCGGATTAGCAAAGGTGGCCCGTTGGGCGGTGAGATGGTCGCCGCGGTGGGTGGCGTAGGAATTGAAGTCTTCTTCTGGCAGGCCCATCTTGGCGAGATATTCGCCAGCAGCGCTATCGGGCAGGATGGCATTTGACGGGGAGAGGTGATCGGTGGTGATGTTATCGGGCAGCACTGCCAGTGGCCGCATGGCCTTGAGTGTGCGGGCCCCAGCAAGCGCGCCCTCCCAATACGGCGGCCGGCGAATATAGGTGCTCTTGGGCCGCCAGTTATAGAGCGGGCTCACAGGCTGCGTTGATTCGGTTCGAATCGCAAACATGGGCTCGTAGACACGTCGAAATTGCTCTGGTTTAACGCTGGTGTTTACGACTGCATCAATTTCAGCATCGCTGGGCCAGAGGTCTGCCAGTCGAATGGGCCTGCCTGATGGGTCGGTGCCGAGCACATCTTTTTCAATATCAAAGCGCACCGAACCCGCAAGGGCATACGCTACGACCAGTGGTGGTGAGGCCAGGAACGCCTGCTTGGCATAAGGATGAATACGGCCATCAAAATTACGATTGCCCGAGAGCACGGCAGTGGCATAAAGATCCCGATCGATGATCTCTTTTTGAATCTCGGGATCCAGCGCGCCGCTCATGCCGTTACAGGTGGTACAGGCGAATGCCACCACTCCAAATCCAAGCTTCTCAAGTTCGGCAAGCAGGCCGGCTTCTTCTAAATAAAGCGCCACTGCTTTGGAGCCGGGTGCCAGCGAGGTCTTCACCCAGGGCCTGCGCAGCAGGCCGGCCCGGTTCGCATTTCTTGCCAGGAGGCCGGCAGCGATCATATTGCGAGGGTTATTGGTGTTGGTGCAGCTGGTGATGGCGGCGATGATCACCGCGCCATCCGGCATCTGGCCTGCGGTTTCCTGATACGGCGCAGCGATACCTTTTGCTGCGAGATCGGCGGTTGCGACCCGCTTATGCGGATTCGAGGGGCCGGCAATATTGCGGACCACCGAGGCCAGATCGAACGATAAAACCCGTTCGTATTGGGCGGCCTGCATCTGGTCGGCCCAGAGTCCTGTTTGACGCGCGTACGTTTCGACCAGTTTGACTAAGGCCTCATCACGGCCGGTGAGCCGCAGATAGCGGATGGTCTGCTCATCGATATAAAACATCGCTGCAGTGGCACCGAACTCGGGGGCCATATTCGAGATGGTGGCGCGATCACCGAGCGTGAGATTGGCTGCGCCTTCGCCGAAAAACTCCAGGTAAGCGGAAACAACCCGCTCTTTGCGTAGAAATTCTGTGAGCGCAAGCACGATATCAGTAGCGGTGATGCCGGATGGCGGCCGGCCTGAGAGTTTGACGCCGACAATTTCGGGCAGCCGCATCCAAGAGGCACGTCCGAGCATGACGCTTTCGGCCTCTAAGCCGCCAACGCCAATTGCAATGACACCCAGCGCATCCACCATGGGCGTGTGGCTATCGGTTCCGACTAGGGTGTCGGGATATGCGACACCATCTTGCACCTGAATCACCGGAGACATCCGCTCAAGATTGATCTGATGCAGGATGCCATTGCCGGGTGGAATGACATCGACATTTTGAAAGGCACGCTTGGTCCACTCAATGAAGTGAAAGCGGTCTTCATTGCGGCGATCTTCTATGGCGCGATTTTTTGCAAATGCATCGGGATCAAACCCACCACATTCCACGGCCAGGGAGTGGTCCACGACCAGCTGGGTTGGCACCACGGGATTGATCATGGCGGGATCACCACCTTTTTCTGCGATTGCATCGCGCAGGCCGGCAAGGTCAACCAGGGCCGTCTGGCCAAGAATGTCGTGGCAGACAACGCGGGCAGGAAACCACGGAAAATCTCGATCGCGACGGTTTTCTGCGATTTGTCGCAGGCAGTCATTCAGGATCGCTGGGTCACAACGCCGCACGAGATTCTCAGCATGGACCTTAGCGGTGTAGGACAGCCGCTCGTAGGCGCCTGGAGCGATGGCCTCAATCGCGGCCCTTGTGTCGAAATAAGATAGCGCGGTGCCCGGTAGGGGCTTGCGAAAAGCGGTATTCATCTTTACTTACGCTTATCCAGGGGGACGAATTTCTGATCCTCGGGCCCGGTGTAATTGGCGCTTGGCCGGATGATCTTGCCATCCTGCCGCTGCTCGATCACATGAGCGCTCCAGCCGGAGGTCCGTGAGATCACAAAAAGCGGCGTGAACATTGCGGTGGGTACGCCCATCATGTGATAACTCACGGCTGAGAACCAGTCCAGATTGGGGAACATCTTTTTGGCGTCCCACATGACAGTCTCGAGCCGCTCGGCGATGTTAAACATCTTCATATCGTTGGCCATACGGGAGAGCTTGCGGGCCACTTCTTTGATGACCTTGTTGCGTGGATCGCCGATGGTGTAAACCGGATGGCCAAAGCCGATGATGACCTCTTTGTTTTCCACACGGCGTCGGATATCGGCCTCGGCCTCATCGGGTGAGTTGTAGCGCTTCTGGGTCTCGAAGGCGACTTCGTTGGCCCCGCCATGCTTGGGGCCACGCAGTGCGCCGATGGCGCCGGTAATGCATGAGTAAAAATCGGCGCCAGTACCAGCAATGACTCGAGCAGCGAAGGTGGAGGCATTGAACTCGTGCTCTGCATAGAGAATCAGTGAGGTGTGCATCGCCTGGACCCAATCTTGCGGCGGTCTGCGCCCATGCAGCAGATGCAAAAAGTGACCGCCGATGGAGTCATCATCGGTTTCGACATCAATGGCCCGGCCGTTGTGGCTGTAGTGATACCAGTAAAGCAGCATCGAGCCCAGCGAGGCCATGAGTCGATCGGCGATATCACGGGCGCCGGGGGCGCCATGTTCTTCCTTTTCTGGAATATTGCAGCCGAGTGCGGAGACACCGGTGCGCATCACATCCATCGGATGGCTTGATGCGGGCAGGGCCTCAAGGGCGGCCATCACGTTGGCTGGAAGACCACGCAGTGCACGCAGCTTATTTTTGTAGCCGATTAATTCGGGCCGGTTCGGCAGTTTTCCGTGGACCAGCAGGTAGGCGATTTCCTCGAATTCACAGACATCGGCGAGATCCAGGATGTCGTAGCCGCGATAGGCCAGATCATTGCCGGTACGGCCAACGGTACACAGTGCGGTATTGCCTGCTGTAATTCCAGAAAGCGCAACTGATTTTTTTGCTTTCGGGCCAGTGACTTCAGCGGGAGCGTTGGCTTGGGATTTAGACGTAGGTGACATAGCGGTTTAAATGAACAGAGGTAAAGGGAAAAGGGTTAGTGAAAATTATTTTTTAGAAAACAGGGCGTCGAGCTTATTTTCGAAATCCCAATAACCAATTGAGTCATACAGCTCTTCGCGGGTCTGCATCATGTCCACAACATGAGTCTGGGTTCCGTCGCGTCGAACGGCCTCATAGACAGTCTGCGCCGCCTTATTCATTGCCCGAAAAGCCGATAGCGGATACAGGACGATCGCCACCCCGGTTGCCTTGAGTTCATCTACGGAGTAAAGCGGGGTCGCACCAAACTCAGTAATGTTGGCCAGCACCGGCACCTTCACCGCTCCAACAAACTGCTGGTACATCGCCAGTTCGGTCATTGCTTCAGGAAATATTGCATCGGCACCCGCCTCCACGCAGGCACAGGCCCGATCGATCGCGGATTGAAGGCCCTCTACCGCCAAGGCATCGGTGCGGGCCATGATCAGAAAATTTGAATCGGTGCGCGCATCGACTGCGGCCTTGACCCGGTCGACCATTTCCTCGGTGCTCACAATGGCCTTGCCCGGGCGATGTCCGCAGCGTTTGGCGCCGACCTGATCCTCGATGTGCATGCCGGCGGCTCCCGCCTTGATCATCGATTGGGTGGTGCGCGCGATATTGAAGGCCGAGGCGCCGAATCCTGTGTCGACATCGACCAAGAGCGGCGTATCGCAGACATCGGTGATCCGACGCACGTCGATCAGCACATCCTCGAGTCCCGAGATGCCCAGATCGGGCAGGCCGAGTGAGCCGGCGGCCACGCCGCCGCCGGACAAATAGATTGCCTTGAAGCCAGCGCGCTTGGCCAGCAAGGCATGGTTCGCATTGATCGCGCCAATAATTTGTAATGGTTTTTCCTGCGCTAGCGCGTCGCGAAGGCGACGGCCGGCGGTCGCGCCTGGCTGCGTCATGCTGTTCTCCCTGAACGGTGCCACCTATTATTGCGGTGAAGACTACGCCCTTTGCCGAGGCCTGAGAATCCGTCAATTTGGCCCAAGCCTTCGTGATTTGCGAAGGCTTATCGGGTTCGCTACAGTGGCCGAATGTGGGATGCATTTACGACCTCGGTTCTTGCCGTTGCGATTGGCGAGATTGGCGATAAGACCCAGCTGCTGAGCCTGGTGCTCGCAGCCCGCTTTCCGCGGGCGCTGCCCATTCTTGCGGGGATTGTGGTGGCCACTTTGGCCAATCATGCCTTTGCCGTAGCCCTTGGCAGCTGGGGCTCATCTTGGCTCACGCCGGAATTTCTGCGATGGCTTTTGGGTCTGTCGTTTGTCGCGCTAGCGGTTTGGGCGCTATTTCCTGATCGGCTCGATGAGGGCGAGGTCAAGCTCTGGGAGACCGCCTTTATTGCAACAGTGATTGCATTTTTTATCGCTGAGATTGGCGATAAGACCCAGGTGGCGACGGCCTTGCTCGCTGCTAAGCATGCGTCGGAGCCTATTCAGGTCATTCTGGGCAGCACTCTCGGCATGGTGCTGGCCAATGCACCGGTGATCTGGTTCGGTGAGCATGTCTTAAAGCGCGTGCCGCTAAGGGCGGTCAGGATCTCTGCGGCGGTAATCTTTGGCGTGCTGGGCGCTGGGGTCTTGCTGTTCGGCCTGCCGCAGTTTTAGCGCAAGCGATCGCTTATGTTCAATCCAAGCAAAGATGATGTCCGGCGATTTTTCTGTGGGGCCTGGGCGAAGCATCGGGCCGGCAGCCCTATTAGTCCCCTGGAGGGTCTTGCGGTGGATTGGGTCATGCAGCATCCCGAGTACCACGATGATCTCGAGGATATTGAGCAGGCCCTAGCCCGTGACTATCCGCCGGAGCAGGGCCGCAGCAATCCGTTTTTGCACCTCTCAATGCATTTGTCGATTGAGGAGCAGATTTCAATTGATCAGCCACCGGGGATTCGCGCGGCGTTCTCGGCACTTGCTCAACGCTATGACAGTCGGCATGAGGCCATGCATATTGTGATGGAGTGTTTAGGCGAGGTGCTCTGGCGATCCCAGCGCGATGGCACGCCGATTGATGGGCAGGCGTATATCGATGCAATTCATCGAAAGGCAGCCCAGTGATCAATCCACAGCGTGTCGACTTTGTGACCCTGAAACTGCTTCTGGCGGTGGCCGCAACCGGCTCCATCACTAAGGCGGCCCAATCCCTGCACCTGGCCTTGGGGGCGGCCAGCACACGAATTCGCGATCTCGAGGACCGCATGGGATTGCCGCTTTTAGCGCGGCATGCGCGGGGCGTGCGCTTTACAGAGGCCGGAAACGCAGTGCTGCATCATGCCCGTTCGATTGAGCGTGAGCTTGCGCAGATGGAATTCGAGGTGGGTGAGTTCGCCTCGGGTGTGACAGGCCATGTCCGGGTTGTGGCCAACGCGAGTTCGATTGCAACTGTGCTGCCGCGAGATCTGACCGGATTTTTAAAAGACCATCCGCGCGTGAGAATTGATCTAGCGGAGCACACCAGCCGTGAGATCCAGCATCTGGTTGCCGAGGGTGAGGCCGACATTGGAATTTTTGCGGGCTCGTTGCGGCAGGAGGACCTCACGGTAATGGCCTACCACCAGGACACCCTGGTGGCCATGGTGCCGAATCAGGGCCCGTGGAAAAAAGAGCGCGCCGCAGCGATTGGTCGGCTGCTTCTTGAGGATTTCATTTTGCTGCAAGAGGGCGGTTCAATACAGGAATGGCTATCGCAGGCAGCGCGTCGCGAGGGCGTCCAGCCAAGGATTCGGGTGCAGGTGAAAGGCTTTGATGCGATTTCACAGCTTGTGGCAGCGGGGCTGGGCATCACGGTGCTGCCCGAGATCGTTGCGCGGCGCTTCAGCAAATTGCTGGGCCTGCGAATTCTGAAAATTACTGGTGTTGATACCGCTCGCGCCCTATCGATTTGTCATGCCGATCCCCGGCAGTTATCTCCTGCGGCAAATGATCTCTTGGATTTTTTTAGTCGGGCGGCAGCGTCTTCGTCCGGAATTCGCAGAGGTCATTGATCGGACAGCGCCAGCATTCTGGCTTTCGGGCCTTGCAGATGTAGCGGCCATGCAGAATGAGCCAGTGGTGGGCATTGCGCTTATAGACATCTGGCACGAGTCGCTCGAGACGCTTTTCGACTTCCATCACCGTTTTTCCAGGCCCAATCTTGGTGCGATTTGCGACACGAAAGATGTGGGTGTCGACAGCAATCGACGACCAGCCAAATGCGGTGTTGAGCACCACATTGGCGGTCTTTCGGCCGACACCAGGAAGCGCCTCGAGTGCTTCACGATTTTCGGGAACTGCCCCACCGTGATGGGCAATCAGTAGCTCACAGGTCTTGATGAGGTGCTTGGCCTTGGTGCGATACAGGCCGATGGTTTTAATGAAAGGCTCAACGCCTGCGACACCTAATTTTGCAATTTTTTGCGGTGTATTGGCCCTGGGGAAGAGCCTGCGTGTGGCGGCATTCACCGACACATCGGTAGCCTGCGCAGAAAGCAGCACGGCAACCAGCAATTCAAAGGGAGTCTGGTATTCGAGCTCAGTAGTGGGATTGGGGTTGATCGCGTGCAGGCGGCGAAAAATCTCGGCCCGTTTTTCAGCGTTCATTCAGCAGATTCGGGGCCGCGATGCGCGATACGGGATCGGGCCCGCTGGCGGGCGCGCTCCAGTACTTTTGCAAGCTGGTCCGATTTCGTTGTTACCGTTTGCTGGGCCTGCTCCAGCCCTTGCTGCCGACGCTGGCGGGCGATAAATCGGGACTTTGCCGTTGCGGCATCCTCGGGGGTCCATGCCAGTGGTGCAATCGGCGTGATCATGTCGATACAGTTCACAGGACAGGGTGTCACACAGAGCTCGCAGCCCGTGCATTGATCGGCGAGTACCGTGTGCATGAACTTAAAGCCTCCGATGATGGCATCCACCGGGCAGGCCTTGATGCAGAGGGTGCAGCCAATACATCGTGATTCATCGATCCACGCGAGCTGCCGAGGACCCTCTTGTCCATTGAGGGGATTTAAGGGCAGCGCGGGCAGACCGGTGAGGGCACTGAGTTTTTGAATGCCGACCTGGCCCCCCGGGGGGCATTGATTGATATTGGCCTGCCCGCTGACAATCGCCTCGGCGTAATCGCGACAGCAGGGATAGCCGCAACGCGTGCACTGCGTCTGCGGCAAAACGGCGTCAATGGCTTCGGATGAAGTCCGCGATTTTGGGGGCAACCTGCTCACGCCAGCGTCGTCCACTGAAAATGCCGTAATGGCCGGCCTGGGCCACCACAAGATCCTCCTGTCGGTGGGCGGGAATACCAGTGCAAAGATTGTGGGCGGCCCGGGTCTGGCCTGCGCCAGAGATGTCATCGAGTTCACCTTCGATGGTGAGCAGCGCAGTCTTCGTGATGTCTTGCGGCCGCACAGGCTTTCCTCGCACGGACCATTTGCCCTTCGGAAGCAAGTGTTCCTGAAAGACAACCCGAATGGTATCGAGATAGAACTCAGCAGCGAGATCGAGCACCGCGTTGTATTCGTCGTAGAAGGCCCGATGCGAATCAGCGCTCTCGCCATCGCCCTTGATCAGCTGGAGGTAGTAGTCGTAGTGAGAGGTGAGGTGTCGTCCGGGATTCATGGCGACAAAGCCAGCATGCTGAAGAAAGCCGGGATAGACCTTCCTCAGATAGCCCGGATATTTGTAAGGCACGTTGTATATGACGTGATTTTCAAACCAGTGAAATGGTTTTTCAGTGGCCAGATTATTTACCGATGTGGGGCTTTTGCGTGCATCAATCGGGCCACCCATCATGATGATGGTTCTGGGCACTGCGGGATCCTGCTCGGTAGCCATGAGTGACACTGCAGCCAGCACGGGCACTGTCGGCTGACAGACTGAAATCACATTTAAGTCGGGCGATAGCAGCCGGATGAAATCGCAGATGTAATCCACATAATCATCGAGGTGAAAGGGCCCCATGTTCAGCGGCACCATGCGGGCATCAATCCAGTCGGTAATAAAGACCTCGTGATGGGGAAGCAGGGCGCGCACCGTATCCCGCAAGAGGGTCGCATGATGGCCCGACATGGGGGCGACCAGCAGAATTTTTGGATCCGCTGCACGACGCGGGCCGTTTGCAAACTGGCGCTCAAAGTGAATCAGCTTACAAAATGGTTTTTCGGCAACAACGCGCTCAGTGACCGCCACCTCATGGCCATCGATCGATGTTTTATCCAGGCCAAAGGCGGGTTTTTCATAGTCCTTGCCCAGTCGATGCACAAGGTCGAAGGTCGCTGCTAGCCGTCGCGAAAAGGGTGTGTACGACAGTGGGCTGTAGGGATTGGTATAGAGATGCGCACCGGCACTGGCCAGGTGGCTGATAGGGTGGAGGATCGAGCGCTGTAATTCGTGGAGCTGGTAGAGCACGTGAGGGGGGCCCTCCTTCTGGCTGTCGAGTTTACCAATAATTTTCTACTGCAATCTGTCCAGGGCTCGATTGTCGGCTTGTTTTAAAGCCCCGCCGCTTTAAAACCTGGCGGGTCTGGTCCACCATTTCCGGATTGCCACAGAGCATGATGCGGGAGTTGTCTAAGTCAAGTCTGAGCCCGGCCGCCTGCTCCAGCGCGCCGTTTTCAATCAAAGTGGTGATGCGCGCATTCAGAAGACCTCGAATTTGCTGACGCGTAATTACGGGGATGTAGGTGAGCTTATGGGCCAGCGTGCCAAATATTTCATGGCTTGAGAGGCTGCGAATGGTTTCTTCGTAAGCCAGCTCATCGTGCGTTCGAACGCTGTGAACTAGCACAATTCGCGCGTAGGTCTGCCACACATCGGGATCGGAAAGAATCGATAAAAAGGGTGCGATGCCTGTGCCGGTTGAGAGGAGCCAGAGATCGGTTCCGTCCGAAAAACGCGACAGCGTAAGAAAGCCATGGTTTTGTTTATCAATGAAAACAGGATCACCAACACGCAGTTTTGCGAGCTCAGTGGTGAATTCGCCGCCAGGCACAACAATTGAATAAAACTCAAGATGCTCATCATAGGGGCCGGAGACCATTGAGTAGGCTCGCCAGACCACGCTGCCATCCGCTTTCTGAACGCCTAAGCGCGCGAACTGCCCTGCGGTAAAACGAAAGCTACGAGGCCGGGATGTCTTAAACGAAAAGAGGTGCGGCGTCCAGGCATGGATCCAGGTAATGGATTCGCACGTGAATTTGTCTTCCGAGGGGCTGCTCACCGCTCAAGCAGTCCGCGCTTATCCTTTACATCGACCCATTCGTCAGCATCTGGAAAGTGTGGCTCCATGCGGGTAATGGTGGGCCAGTTTTGACAGAGTTCGGCGTTAAGCTCAATAAAATCCCGCTGGTCATCCGGCACATCTTCTTCGGCGTAGATGGCATTGACGGGGCACTCCGGGATGCAGACCGCACAGTCAATGCACTCATCGGGGTCGATGACCAGAAAGTTTGGGCCCTTACGGAAGCAGTCGACCGGGCAGACATCGACGCAATCGGTGTAGCGGCACTTGATGCAGGATTCGGTGACAACGTGGGTCATGGTGGATCAGTCATTTGAACGTTACACTTTGCATTCTAGCCAAGTTCACCCAAGGTGAGCCCTTGTTTCAGGTCAGAAGGACGCCATTTCCATGTCGGATAAATTGCCTTTAGAGGGCCTGGATACCCAGGCATCGCGCAAGCGCATTCTCTCCAGAATCCGCGCTGCCCAAGGCCGGCCGGCTCAGGCGAAAGACCGCGAGGAAGAGCTCAATATCAACTACGTGGCCCAGAAGCCGATCGGGCCGCAGCCCGAGGTTGGAAGCGATCTGCTCACACGTTTTGTTACCCAGTCGGAGAAGCTTCAGTCATCGGTCGATCAGGTTGCAAAGAGGTCCGATGTGCCGACAGCTGTTGCAGGTTATCTGCAGGCCCGCGGGCTTGAGCTGCAGGCTGTGATCTGGCCCTCGCTTGCCGATCTGAAATGGAAGGCTGCAGGGGTTGCGGTCCAGGCACGGGCTCCTGTGCGAGACGATCCCGCCCCGGACCTTGTCGGCATTACCGGCTGCTTTGCGGCGATTGCCGAGACTGGCACGCTGGCCTTGCTTTCGGGCCCTGAGACACCGGCCTCGATGGCGCTTCTGCCCGAGACCCATATCGCGGTAGTGCCGCGCTCGAGAATCGTGGCCCACATGGAGGATGTTTTTGCCTTGATGCGGCATGAGCGCGGCGGGCCGCCTCGGGCCCTGAATTTTATTTCTGGGCCGTCACGCACTGGTGACATTGAGCAGACGATCGTGTTGGGGGCCCACGGTCCTTATCGCGTTCATTTGGTGATTGTGGAAGGACTCTAGCAGCGATGGCACGGCCCGGACTGGTAATTACTCGGCGAATCTATGAAGAGGTGTATACGTCGCTGCAGGCGGAGTTCGATATCCGTGCCGACAATCAGGCGACCGATCAGCCCTGGGATATTCAGGCCTTGCAGCAGCGGATCGCACAGGCCGATTACATGCTCTGCACTGTCGCTGACAAAATCGATGCATCAGTGATCGGGGCAGCGGCCCGGCTGAAAGTGATTGCCACTGGCGCGGTCGGTTTTAACAACATTGACGTAGCTGCCTGTAAAGCGCGCGGTGTTCTTGTGACGAACACACCAGATGTATTGACTCAGACGACCGCTGATTTTGGATTTGCTCTCATGATGGCAACGGCGCGTCGGATATCTGAGTCAGAGCGGTACGCGCGTGCGGGCCAATGGAGTGGCTGGGCCTTTGATCAGTTTGCCGGCCGCGATCTGCATCATGCGACCTTGGGCATTATCGGCATGGGCCGAATTGGAAGTGCGATTGCCCGCCGCGCCGCAGGCTTTGAGATGCGGGTGCTTTATCACAATCGCATGCCAAGCCAAGACGCGGTTGCCGCCACTTGGGTTCAGAAAGAGCAGCTGCTTCGGGAGTCTGATTTTGTGATGCTGGTGGTGCCGTACTCGCCTGCGACACATCATCTCATCGGCGCTGCTGAGCTCGCCCTGATGAAGCCCTCCGCCACCTTAATCAACATTGCACGCGGCGGTGTTGTCGATGATCAGGCCCTGATTGCGGCCCTCAAGGAAAAGCGGATTGCGGCGGCCGGCCTGGATGTATTTGAAAACGAGCCAAAATTCGATCCGGCATTTCTGCAGTTCGAAAATGTGGTCATCACCCCCCATATTGCAAGTTCCTCCCGGGCGACCCGAGGCGCGATGATGCAACTGGCCGCGGACAACCTGCTGGCCCACGCCCGAGGCCTGCCTCTGCTGACCCCGGTCGCCTAGCACCACCCCTTGCCGTAAGTCCTTGTTTCTGCTAGACTTTCGTCTCCCTTGCCACACGCCTTAAGCCCGAGAAAGAGGGCTTCGCCAGCGGGTGCTGGCCCAAATTTTGGGCGGTGGCTTTAACCAGAAGGAGAAATCGTGCGTCATTACGAGATCGTTTTTATCGTCCATCCTGACCAAAGCGAGCAGGTGCCCGCAATGGTCGATCGCTACAGCAGCATCGTCACCGCCAAAGGCGGCAAGGTCCATCGGACCGAAGACTGGGGCCGTCGCCAGCTGGCCTACCCGATTGAGAAAGTCGCCAAGGCCCACTATGTCCTGATGAACATCGAGTGCGGACAGCCCGAGATGGATGAGCTGGATCATGCCTTCCGTTTCAACGACGCGGTACTGCGTCACCTGGTGGTCGCAATGAAGAAGGCCGAAACGGGCCCGTCGCCGATGATCAAGGTGATCCAGCGCGAGGAGGCCCGCAAAGCAGCCGCTGAGATGCCTGCAGCCGCCTGATGGCCGGCCTGGCTGCGCGACTGAATCAAGTTCGTCTTTCCGTAACGCTGAGCGAAAAAAAAGCCAAGCGTTTTACTCCCGGCGGTCTGCCCGTTCTTGAGCTGACCGTGTCGTACAGCGGTGAAGTTCAGGAGGCGGGAAGCGGGCGACAGATTCAGATGACAGCGAAGGCCAAGGCGGTCGGGCAGATTGCAGAGCGCATCGATGAAATTCCGTTGGGAGCCGAACTCTGCGCCCTAGGCTTTCTGGCCGCAGCCCGACTCAATAGCAAACAACTCATTTTTCACATTACCGATTTTGAACTGGAGTAAGAACATGGCGTTTAATAAAAAATTCGACAAAAACAAGCGGCCCCGCCGCCCGGCCCAATCGGCTCTGTTTAAGCGCAAGCGGGTCTGCCGCTTTACTGCCGAAGGGGTTGAGCAGATTGATTACAAGGACATCGATACCCTGCGTGATTTCGTCACCGAGACGGGCAAGATCATTCCAGCCCGTATTACTGGCACCAATGCCCGCTACCAGCGTCAGCTCACCACGGCGATTAAGCGTGCCCGCTTTCTCGCCCTGCTGGCGTTCACTGACAACCATTAAACGATCGACACAGATCGAAGGAACCTCGTTATGCAAGTCATTTTGTTAGAGAAAGTCGTGAATCTGGGTAAGCTCGGCGATGTGGTCCGAGTGAAAGATGGGTTTGCGCGTAATTTTCTGATTCCCCAGGGCATGGCCCGACGCGCGACCGATGCTGCCATTGCTGAATTCGAGGCCCGCCGTGCGGAGCTCGAGAAGGTGCAGGCCGAAAAACTGGCGGCCGCTCAGGCCCTCGGTCAGAAGATGTCTGGCCTGGTGTTGGAGATCACCCAAAAGGCGGGCGTAGATGGCCGGCTGTTTGGCTCGGTCACCAACTTCGATGTGGCTGAGGCCCTGAAATCGAAGGGCCTTGAGGTCGCGAAGGCCTGCGTTCGGATGCCCAATGGTCCGTTAAAGACCGTGGGTGATCATTCCATTCAGATTGCACCGCATACCGATGTCGTGGTCGACGTCTCGGTACGTGTGATCGGTGAGGCTGCCTAATCGCGATGGTCTGCATCGTGATGATGGTCATCGCGTGACGCCTAGGGGCCAGTGGAGCACCGTCTATGAATAAGCCGGCGGAAAACCAGGCCCTTGCATTGCGTGTACCGCCGCACTCGGTTGAAGCAGAGGCCTCCATTCTTGGAGGCCTTTTGCTTGATAACGCGGCCTGGGAACGAATCGCCGATGTGGTCCGGGCTGAAGATTTTTATCGGGCCGATCATCGGATCATTTTTGAGGTGATTGCACGGCTTATTGATGCCAGTAAGCCTGCAGATGTCGTCACGGTATTTGAAGCCCTCGAGGGCCTGGGCCGCGCCAATGAGGTGGGGGGCATCGCCTATCTGAATACCCTGGCCCAGGAGACCCCTTCGGCTGCTAACGTGGTCCGTTATGCAGAGATTGTGCGTGATCGTGCGATTCTGCGGTTTCTGGTTTCGGTGAGCGATCAGATTGCAACTCAGGCCTTAAATCCCGCCGGCAAAGAGACCCGCCAGATTCTGGATGAGGCCGAAAGCCAGATCTTTCAGATTGGTGAGCAGGGCGCCCGCCGTTCGGCAGGCTTTCAGAATTTTCACGATGTCTTGGCCCGAGTGGTAGAGCGAGTCGATGACCTGTATCAGAACCCCAATCCCTCAGATGTCACCGGCGTGCCTTCGGGCTTTTTTGATCTTGATCAGAAGACTGCTGGCATGCATGCGGGCGACCTCCTGATCATTGCGGGCCGGCCCAGCATGGGCAAGACTTCTCTGGCGCTGAATATTGCAGAGTACGTTGCGATTACCGAGAAATTACCGGTCGCCATTTTCAGTATGGAGATGGGCGCAGAGCAGCTCGCAATGCGGGTGCTCTGCTCGGTGGGCCGTCTGGATGCCCAGCGGGTCCGCACGGGCCGTTTAAACGAAGATGACTGGGGCCGATTAACCCAGGCCATGGCCTTGACCAAAGAAGCCCAGATTCATATTGATGAAACACCCGCATTAAATCCCTTGGAGCTGCGCTCTCGTGCCCGTCGGCTGTCTCGCCAGTACGGCAAGCTTGGGCTGATTGTGGTGGACTATCTTCAGCTGATGAGCGCATCTAGCACCGGGGAGAATCGGACAACCGAGATCTCGGAAATCACACGATCGTTGAAGGGCCTTGCGAAAGAGCTCGGCTGTCCTGTACTCGCACTATCCCAGCTGAATCGAACGGTCGAGCAGCGCACCGACAAGCGCCCCGTGATGAGTGATCTGCGTGAATCCGGCGCCATCGAGCAGGATGCCGATCTGATTTTGTTTATCTATCGCGATGAGGTCTATCGGCCAGACACGCCTGATAAGGGCGTGGCCGAGATCATCATTGCTAAGCAGCGAAATGGCCCAATTGGTACCGTACGACTCACCTTCTTGGGTCAGTTCACCAAGTTTGAAAACTTCGCAGCACCTGCGCCCACCGGTTTTTCTTCGGAGTACTAGCCATGCAGCCTCTGCCGATCGTTGACCCCGTTAACCTCCCGATTCAGGGCGCTGATCAGCGTTTCGCGGTACATCGTGTGTATTGTGTTGGCCGCAACTATGCCGATCATGCGATCGAGATGGGCGCTTCGGGCCGCGAGCCGCCGTTTTTTTTCCTCAAACCTGCTGATGCACTCTTTGAGGTTGGCCAAGGCGCAAGCCGTGACTGGCCCTATCCGAGCCTGACCCAAGATCTCCACTATGAAGTGGAGTTGGTTGTTGCCATTGGTCGTGGAGGAAAAAATATTGCGATGGATCAGGCCGCCCAACATATCTGGGGATATGCCGTGGGCCTGGATATGACCCGCCGTGACCTTCAGGCGGCAATGAAAAAGGAGTCAAAGCCCTGGTGTATTGGCAAGGGATTTGACTGGAGTGCGCCGATCGGACCGATTGTTCCGATCGAGACCACTGGAGAGCTGACCGCCGGTGAGATTTCGCTTGCAGTCAATGGTCAGATCCGTCAGCGAGGCGATTTCTCGCACATGATTTGGAATGTCCGCGAAGTCATCGCCCATGTTTCTCAGGCCTGGGAGCTGAAAGCTGGGGATTTGATTTTCACGGGTACTCCTGCAGGCGTTGGCCAGGTGCGTCGCGGCGATGTGATGCAGGCCTCAGCAGCGGGCGCTGGTAGTTTTTCAGTCAACGTTTTGTAGTTGAAGCGTATCGCGCTCTGGGTCGCACTGGCCCATGGCCTGGTGATTGCCGCGGCGCTGTTCGCCATCAAGCATGAAACAGTCTCGCCACCGCGCCCGCTATCCATACAGCTGCAGTCGCAATCCGCGGCCGCTCCGCTAGGGGCGGTCAAGTCGCCTGCGCCAGGTAAGCGCGTTGCAGATCAGGCCCCGCCTCAGCAGCAGCGCGATCTGTTGGTGCAGCAGCCAAAGGACATCCCACCATCCATAACAACTCTACCGATCACCTCGGTGGCATCCCCCGCCCCGAATGGGGCGCCCACTGCGTCAAGCGCAGCTGCCTCAGCAGCTGAGCCAGCACGATCGTTGGTAGCGGAGGAGCGCCAGCCGTCGGTGGATGCAAGTTTTCGTGGTAATCGCATTCCTGACTACCCGCAGATGTCGCGACGACTCGGTGAGCAGGGGGCAGTCGTGCTGCGGGTCATGATTTCGCAAGACGGTCGAGCTGGAGAGATTCAACTCTCCAAAAGCAGTGGCTATTCTCGGCTGGATCGTGCGGCAATCGAAGCGGTGCGGGACTGGCGATTTGTGCCCGCTCTGAAAGGCGGCCGGCCAGTCGCTGCCTGGTATGAATGGCGTTGGGAGTTTCGGCTGGAAAACTGAGCGGATTTTTGTCACATAATGCTGCAAGCATAAAGGATGATCTCACGATGACTGCTACTTCAAACCCGACGTTGGGCTTAGCCCACATGCTGTCGAATGCCGATGCAGTGATTTGGCTGACAGCCATTGTGCTGCTGGTGATGTCGGTGATTTCGTGGACACTGATCATCGCCAAGGGCAGGTCGGCACAAAGACTACGCAAACAGATTGCGGCTGACGCGGAAATTTTTTGGCAGGCAGCATCGCTGGACACTGGCCTGCAGCAGCTTCAGTCATCTCAGAGTGCGGCGGTGTTAGCGCCCATGGCGCATGCCGCAGTTGAGTTGCAGCGCGCAGGAAAGAGCCCGAGCCTGGATGGCCAGTCCGACTGGGAAGATCGCGTGACGCGTCGATTGCGATCTGCGTTACATGCTTGCACGGGCCGTCTCGAGACAGGCCTTGTTACGCTGGCGTCAATTGGTGCGACATCGCCCTTTGTCGGGCTGTTTGGAACTGTTTGGAGTATTTATCAGGCCTTGATCAGCATTTCTGGAAGCGGCCAGATCATGATTGAGCAGGTCGCAGGCCCCGTGGGAGAGGCCTTGATCATGACGGCCTTTGGCTTGGCGGTCGCAATTCCCGCAGTGCTTGCGTATAACGCGCTGACTCGAAGCAATCGCATCACACTGGCAGAACTTGATGCTTTTGCGAATGATCTGCGGGCCTACTTGGTTAAACGACAGCACCAGCCGGCCTAAGGAGAGTCGATGGGCATGGGAAATTTTGAGCCTCCGGGAAGCGGCCAGCCGCTTTCAGAAATCAACACGACGCCGCTCGTGGATGTGATGCTGGTGCTTCTGGTGATTTTCATTATTACCGCGCCGCTGATGACCCGTGCGATTGATTTGGATCTGCCGAAATCCGACGCACCAGCAGTCAGCAGCCCTAAGGACACGCTCAATATCAGCATCAATGCTAAAGGCGAACTCTTTCTTGATCGCAAGCCGATCACCCGTGAGGCGCTGAACACCACCCTTGAGCAGGCGGCCAATCGTTCGCGCCAGACCCCAATTCATTTGCGTGCCGAACGCGATACCCGTTATGAGTCAGTCGTCGAGGTGATGGCGATGGCCAACCGTCTGGGATTAAGCCAGCTGGCATTTGTGACCGATTTGCCGACGAGGTAGCGCAGGCTTACTACCGGGACTCGTTCTGTGCTGACCGGGGCCTGGCTCCGGTCAGTGTTTGCGGCTGTGCCCGGCTCGGGCCTTCACAATCTCTACCTCCACTTCGACTTCTCCGGCCTGCTGGAAAATCAGGGTCATCGGAAAGCGCTCGCCTTCGAGAAGAGGCCGATTCAGGTTCATCAGCATCAAGTGGTAGCCCTCTGGTGCGCCACGATCCATCGAGACACGGCCTTTGGCAGGAATTTCAATGCCGGGAATTTCCCGCATTTTCATGACGTTTTGATCCATCACCATCTGGTGAACCTCGACGGTTTTGGAGACTGCGGCCCTGCCCCCAATCAGTCGATCGGCGGTGCCCGCCTTATTTTTCACCCGCTGAATAAACACGGCACCATGCGGCTGGCCGGGTGCAGTTGCCGAGGCATAGATATGTTCAATTTCAAGCCCGCCTTTTCGGAATTCTTTTCCGTGGGCGTGAGCGAATGAAGAAAGGTGGCCCAAGGCCATGACTGCGATGAGACTGAGTGCCGTCAGAAATTGACGGTGCGGTTGGCTGGCATTCGGGAAATTCAAAGCAGGACTCCTTTTTAATTCATTGTTAGGATGGGATTTAGAAATGATTTCATCGGCGAGCTTGGCGCGGCCGTGCAGCGCGGGTTTGCCGGGCCGGGCCGCAGCTTGGGCAGCGGCCGTACAGAATGACTTCATGATCATCCACCGCGAAGCCTTTGGGCGCCAGCTGAGAGATAGCGCTTGAGCAGGCATGAATATCGAAGACCTTATCGCATTGTCGGCAGTGGAAGTGGTGATGATGATGGCCGGCAATTTCAAATCGGGCGGGCTGTCCGGGAAGATGCACGGAGGCGACCAGCCGCTCTTCAATCAGAAGATTGAGATTGCGATAAATGGTGGCTAGATTTAGATTGGGCACCGACTGCTGCGCCTCAGAAAGAATCTCAGAGGGCAGCAGCGGCCGGGCCGCACGGCGTAATGCCTCGGCAATCGCAGCGCGCTGTTTTGTGGTGCGGACCATTTTGTCATTTTAGGGCTGCTGCACCTTCCCTGCAATTGCAAATGCATTTGCAAAAAGTTAAACTGATCCGACTTTCGTTTTTTCCGCTGCACTGCCCCACCTCACTCTCGATCAACATGCCCAGCCTGAGCGCTCAGCATCCGCAAGTCGCAGCCGAACGAAGGGCTGCTGCTGGCGCCCTAACAGGCCTTGCGCTAGTAATGTCCGTGCTGGTTTCTCAGCCTGTTTTCGCGGGGGAGAGCCATGGCCATTGGGAGTTTGGCTTTGTGGTGGACACCGCTTACAACGGGAAGGCGATGGAGCTGGGGTATCGGG
>RFRK01000210.1 GCA_009924525.1 Betaproteobacteria bacterium | reverse complement strand
GGCATCGAGACCCTTCAGACTCAGTTAAAAGATGAAATCAAAACCCTGGAGGATCGGCTCGCTGCAGAGCGCGAGGAAGTACAGACCAAGACCGAGGCGTTAAAAAATCTTGCCCGGCAGAATCGAATACCGATCACTCTTTATGAGCTCTATGAAGGCATGCGGCACTATGGCCGCAAATCGCGCGAGGCCCAGAAGTCCGACCTGGACTGGCACAGCAAGATCGGAGTGACGCAGATCGATGTGGTGGAGACTGTGCAGGTTCAGCCAGGCCACGAGATTTACTTCACCCTGGATGAACAGCCGTTTTTGCTGGTCGGGGCCCACCACCGTTACAGCCGGCTGTCGTTTATTGAGCTTAGCCTCTTTGATCAGTCGGATGCATGCTTGGTTACGGTCCGGGTTCGGCCCGATCAGCGCGGGGCCCAGTTGATTGCCGACGCGGTGATTTCCATGAAGTCCGGGCCATGGATTCAGACACTTTTGGCCTGCCGTGCCAAGATGGATGTCCGGCACCGCGAGGTCAGCCTGCTTGCCGAGCACCGGGATGTTCAGCAATTAAAAGAAAAATTTTCCTTAGACGCCGAGTCGTCGGACCTTAATTAAGCCGCCCTATGAAACCGTTTCAGAGCATGACCGTGAATACCAAGAGCCTGTCTTTCACATTGGTCTGGACGGCCTTTGGGCTGGTGGTGCTCACCGCGATTTGGTTGGCGTATATCGGCATTCAGATCTCATCGGCCGGCCATCGGTTTACTGCCCAAGCCCTGAAGGCGCCGGATTTTGATCAATATCGCAAGGCGCTGCGCCTAGAGCAGCTGGCCGCACCCAAGAGCGTGGCGTTTAACTCCGAAAAAGCAGCCCGCGATGCTTCGGTTGCGCAGATATTTGAGTGGATCGCGGAGTTTGAAAATGGCCGCGCGAGCGATCGGCTAAAAAAGCTCAAGCCTGTGCTATCCGGCGTGGTCTTTGGCGGGCTAGCAGAGCGCATTGGTATGCGGGCTGGTGATGAGCTGGTGAGTGTGAATGGCGCCAATGTCGACTCGGTGCTGGCCGTTTACGACATGCTGGATCAACGGGGTGAGCAGACCGTGCAGCTGGTGATTCGTCGGCAGGGCAGGCTTTTTTCGGCGAGCCTGGCTGCACCTGCCGGTGAGCGGATTAATGCCGAAAACAGCGGCATGCTCTTTAATGTGCCTAAGGGCTTAAATGTGGTGGGTAAAAGCCAGTCGGCCTCGCTTGCCGGGCAATTTGATACCCGCTTTATGCTCTTGGTGCCGCCGGAGTGGCGGCGCCAATATCAGACCTCGTTGGCAGTCATTGCTCATGAGTTACTGGTCTACATCGATTCACAGCGTGATTTGGTCGAAGGGGACCCGGGCTTTATTCGAATCGATCAAATGCTGTCCTGGCATCACGATGCGTTTACCTCAGCGATTGAGCAGCACACCGAGAACACCCGGGCCGCAAGCGCCAGTCAGCTGGCCGCCCTGGGCAGTTTTGGGGATGCCATTATTGGACTGATCGCCGCCTTGGCGTTGTTTTTTGTAGCATTCTGGTTTCATAACCGATCGGTGTTGGGACTCACAGATGATTAAAGCCTGCGGCGCATCTGCATCATGAACACCCTGACCCGCCCCTATCGTTGGTTTGGGCTTGAGATTCATGGCCGCCGTTATGCCATCGATTTCAATTGCATTAACACCGTGTTCTATCAGCCGGGTGATCATCATCAGGCCGATCGCGCGGTGGTGGAGAAGGGGCCTTTTCTTGGCATTCGGGGCCTGATGGTTCACGAAGGATCCCCAGTGTTTTTGCTGCCGCCTAGCCGCCTGTTCGCAAGTGCGACTGGCCCCCTGGATGCTGCTGAGCATGACGGCGGCGCTGCGGCCGATAC
>RFRK01000209.1 GCA_009924525.1 Betaproteobacteria bacterium | reverse complement strand
TCAAGCGCCAGGCTGCGCAGATTTTTCTCCATATAAGGGCCGCCCACCATATCTAAAATCAGATTCACACCTTGGCCCGCGGTCTTTTCTTTTATGACTGAGGCCCAATCGTCATTGCGGTAATTGATGACACAGTCCGCACCGAGGGCGGCACAAGCCCTCGCTTTATCGTCTGAGCCTACGGTGGTGTAGACCGTAGCGCCCACCCATTTCGCAATTTGAATGGCAGTCACGCCGATGCCGCTGGATCCGCCGTGAATCAATACGGACTCGCCGCGCGTTAAGCCACCGCGCTCAATCAGATTGGCCCAGACGGTCAGATAGGTTTCCGGCAAGGCGGCTGCCTGCAGCAAAGAAAAGCCTTGCGGAATCGGCATGCAATGCCCGGCGTGCGTGACTACCTCTTCTGCATAACCACCGCCGGGGGTCAGCGCGCAGACCTCTTGGCCTACTTGCCACTGTTTTACATTGGTGCCGATTGCAAGGATGGTGCCGCTGACTTCAAGGCCCATATAGGGCGAGGCACCTGCAGGCGGCGGGTAAGCGCCTCTGCGTTGCAAAAGATCGGGACGGTTTACGCCCGCATAGGCCACCTTAATTAAAACCTGATCCGGGCCGGGTGTGGGGGCATCGACCTCGATGAAGCGAACGGAAGGAAGGGCCGCTTTATCCGCGGGGTTGGGAGGATTGTGGGCAATGACGCGCATATTTATTTCCAGGAATCTTTCAGTGTCACTGTACGGTTAAAGATTGGTGCACCAGGCCTACTGTCTTTCATATCGGCAACAAAGTAGCCATGGCGCTCAAACTGAAAGCGATCCTCGGGCTTTGCGTCTTTTAAGCTGGGCTCAAGCGCCGCCTGAACCTCGGAAAGCGAGTTGGGGTTGAGGTCGTCCAAAAAATTACGCTCTAGCCCGGGTGCATCACCCTCTCTGCGCGCCCCCGGTGTGGGATGAGCAAACAGCCGATCAAACATTCGCAGGCTACCGAGATAGGCGTGAGGTTTTGAGACCCAGTGAATATTGCCTTTCACTTTGTACTGATCTGCCCCGGACGTACCACTCTTACTGTCAGCAAAAATTCGTGCGCGAACTTCGGTGATACGGCCAGTTGCATCTTTTTCAAAGCCTGTGCATTCAATCACATAGGCATAGCGCAGCCGAACCTGAGCACCTGGGGCCAGCCTGAAAAAGCCCTTTTCGGGCGTTTCTTGGAAATCATCACGCTCAATCCAGAGCTCACGAGAAAATGGAATGGCCCGCTTGCCGGTCTGCGGCTGCTGGGGATGATTTGGTGCAAAACATTCTTCCTCGTGGCCTTCGGGCACATTTTCAAGGATGAGCTTAAGCGGATCAATGACCGCGATTCTGCGCAATGCAGTGTCATTTAGATGATCACGCATGCATTCCTCTAGCACGCTGTAATCAATCCAGCCATCGGATTTAGAAACTCCAATCATCTCTGCAAAGCGCCGAAAGCCTTCTGGTGTGTACCCGCGGCGACGGGCGGCCATTAGTGTTGGCATACGGGGGTCATCCCAGCCGTTGACGGCTTTTGCCTCAATTAAATCGACGAGCTTGCGCTTTGAGAGCACAACATAGGTGAGATTCAGTCTCGCAAATTCATATTGATGCGGCAGGGACTTGGGATTGAGTTTTCCGCGCTCAGCAACTTTTTGTAGCAGCCAGTCGTAAAGCGGCCGATGATCTTCAAATTCCAGGGTACAAATTGAGTGCGTGATGCCCTCAATCGCATCGGAAAGCGGATGGGCATAGTCATACATGGGATAGATGCACCAGCTGCTGCCCGTGCGGTGATGCTCAGCATGCCGAATACGGTAGAGCACCGGATCGCGAAGATTCATATTCGGTGAGGCCATATCGATCTTTGCGCGAAGCACATGGCTACCATC
>RFRK01000208.1 GCA_009924525.1 Betaproteobacteria bacterium | reverse complement strand
AGCTAAGCCACCAATCTTGTCATCACCTATAGCCCCAGCAATCCCCGTCGATTGAGACACTCTGGCGGAATGCCGTCGCCCGCCGATCGAACTACTCCCTCTTGATCAAATTCAACTTGAAACCAAATGCAAAAAGGGGTTTCGTATCGATAGGACCACACCTCACCACGATTGCGGCCAAGTCGCACCACTTCAAATGACTGTCCAATCAGTGACCGAACATCGTCTCGGCTCACCCCGGGGACGATCTTCTTAAAGTTTCGCTCCTGGAGCACCTGCTCCCAGCGCTCGACTCGGCCACTGGGGTTTAGCGTAATAAAAAAAGTATGCCGGCCGTAAGGGCCCCGGGCGTACTCAAGGAGTTCGCCTGATTCGGTGCGCCTCGTGTGGGTTGGCGGCCCCAGCGCTTCAATTACCTGTTCACGATCAAGGCCGAGTAAAGCATTCGACGGGCCGTAGGTCGTGCAGCCACCGATGCAAAACAAACAGAGCATGAGGAGTAGAAGGCGTTGGGTGAGGGCCATAGCAACTGTTTTGGAGTACTCTGTAATCTGTGTATCAAAGAGGGCGAGTCACGATTGAGTTCCCGGTGATCCCTTAAGATCAACACCGTGCAAAGCCTAGAAGATATTCGAATTGGGGCGATCCGCGCCCTGATCTCCCCTCAGCTGCTGCTGGAAAAGCTGCCGGCCTCTCCGGCTGCACAGTCGGTGGTGGGCCGCGCGCGATCAGAAATCGCCTCAATCCTGCAGGGCCGGGATGATCGACTTCTTTGTGTGGTCGGGCCGTGCTCAATTCATCACCATGCTCAGGCGATGGAATATGCCCGGCTGCTGAGCGTTGAGGCCAAGCGGTTCGCGGCAGATTTGATGGTCGTAATGCGTGTGTATTTCGAAAAACCCAGAACTACCGTGGGCTGGAAAGGCTTCATCAACGACCCCCATCTGGACGGCTCGTTCGCGATCAACGAGGGGCTCGAACTGGCCAGGCGGTTGGTGCTCGAAATTCTTGAGCTCGGTTTACCGGTGGGAACGGAATTTCTTGATCTGCTGAGCCCACAGTTTTTTAGCGATTTGGTGAGCTGGGGGGCCATCGGAGCCCGCACGACTGAGAGTCAGAGCCATCGCCAGCTGGCCAGTGGTTTGTCCTGCCCTGTTGGTTTTAAAAACGGCACTGATGGCAGCGTGAAAGTCGCGGTCGATGCGCTGCTCGCCGCTCGGGCCAAGCATGCCTTTATTGGTATGACGAAGTTCGGCCAGAGTGCGATTTTTGAGACCAAGGGTAATCCAGACTGCCACATCATTTTGCGCGGGGGAAAGACTCCGAACTATGACGCAGAGTCGGTGAGTGCGGCCTGTGGGCTTTTACAAAAAGCGGGCCTGCAGCCGCAGTTGATGATTGATGTCTCACACGCTAACAGCGATAAACAGCATCAGCGTCAAATTGATGTCGCAACTGATATCGCTCATCAGATTACCCAAGGCGATAGACGGATCATGGGCGTCATGATTGAAAGCCATCTGCGAGAGGGCCGGCAGGATCTGGTGCCCGGCCAGCCGCTTCAGCACGGAGTGTCGATTACAGACCCTTGTATCAGCTTTTCGCAGACACAGCCTTTGTTCGATCGTTTAGCTCAGGCAGTTCGAGACCGAAGGGCAAGGCAAAAAGGAACCTAAAGATTGTGATGAAAATAATTGGTCTTATTAAAATGTTGGATCAAGAAGCCTTCGAAGCCTATCGCAGTCAGGTCGGTGGTACCGTTGTGCGCTACAGTGGCCGCATCGAGTTTCGCGGGGAGAAAAAATTGATGCCCTGGAATGAGTTGGGATGTCAGGATTTTGATGCCTGCGTTGTGATCGCTTTTCCCACTCCAGATCTCGCACAGCGCTGGGCTGCGAGTCCTGAATATGCTGCG
>RFRK01000207.1 GCA_009924525.1 Betaproteobacteria bacterium | reverse complement strand
ACTGCCAACAGGGCTGGCAATGCGGGTGCCGCTGTTATAAGAAAACGACGCGCCGGGCTGAATCAGAGGCTGCTGTCCAACAACGCCCAGGCCTTTCACCTCCTGCCTTGCGCCACTGGCATCTTCAATAATCCAGTGCCGCGCAATCACCTGCGCAGCGATTTCACCGGTGTTTTCGATGGTGACGAAATAGGCAAACGTGTAGACCCCATCCTCTGCCGACGATTGATCGGCAAGATACTGGGTCTGAACCGATACCTTAAGCTGAGGTTTTGCCGTCATTCTGAATTCTCATCGTCCAAGAAATCGCAGGATTGTATTGATCGTTTTTCCATAAGGCGGGGCAAGCAAGCCTGCCATCGACCAGCGGCTCTGAATAAACACCGGCCGCATCTTCGAGAAAGCCTCAAAGCCCTCCCGACCATGATAATGACCCATTCCCGATGCGCCGATGCCCCCAAAGGGCAGCTCATGCTGGGCCACATGAAACAGCGCGTCGTTGACACTCACCCCGCCTGACATCGACTGGGCGATCATGCGATCAATCAGACCGCGGTTATTGCTAAACGGATAAAACGCCAAAGGATGCGGGCCGGCGCGAACCGCCTGCAGAACTTCCTCTGGATCATCATACGGCAACACCGGCAGAATGGGCCCGAAAATTTCCTCTGACAGCATCGGCGCATCCGCAGACAATCCCGTTACTGCATGCGGCGCAAGTCGATGCTTTTCCTCATCCCGCACGGGGCCTTTGATCAACGGAATGATGGTCGCCCCCGCTTCCTGCGCATGATCCAGCAGTCCGGTAAGGCGTTGATAGGCCTGAGGATGAATGATCGAGGTGTAATCCAGACTCTCCAGACTGGGATAACGCTCGCTGACGATCCTCTGGGACAGCGCAATGAAACGATCCACCTTATGGCGAGGCACGAAGACATGGTCGACCGTGACACAAATCTGTCCCGCATTGAGACACTTCACATACAAAATGCGCCTGGCGGCGGTCTCTAGATCAAAATCGTCAGCAACAATCGCGGGCGAACGGCCGCCGAGCTCCAGCGTCACCGGACAAAGGTTCTGCGCACAGGCGGCCATCACCGCACGGCCGGTTTTAGTCGAGCCCGTAAACACAAGGTGATCAAAGGGCAATCGGGAGAAGGCCTCGCCCACGCCGCCGGTCTCCTGAAAAAACTGCAGTTTATCTTTCGGAAAATAATCAGGTGAGATTCGTATCAGTAATTGCGCGAGATGGCGCGAGTGTTCGCTCATCTTGACCATCGCGCGATTGCCCGCCGCCAGAATCGAGATCAGGGGCATGCAGGCGAGATTGAGTGGAAAATTCCACGGCACAAGAACCCCCACTACCCCAACAGGCTGCGGGATCACGCGATTTCGCGCAAGCCCGAATGAGAGCCGATCAATACCGCGTGTCTGGGGCCGCATCCAGTGCGAGAGTTGGCGCAGGGCATGCCGAATTCCCGTCTGCACGGGCAGCATCTCAGTGAGCCGGGTCTCATGAAATGAGCGATGCCCGTAATCCTGAGCGATGGCCTCACAGATCTCTTGCGCATGGACCCGAATCATCCGGCCCAGGCGCAGCAGATCGTCGCGCCGCTCATGAAACGTAGGCAAGCCTCCGGCCCGGTGGGCAAGGCGTTGTTGATGCAGCGCCTCGTGAAGCGCCTGCGCGACGTGCATCGCCTGTGGGGTCAGGCCAGGCCGAGTTTCTGGGCCATGCCAATGCGCTGAAGCTTGCCGGTCGCGCCTTTGGGAATCTCAGGGACGATCACCAATCTACGCGGCACTTTAAAATCTGCGAGCTTGGTCGCAGCAAAAGCACGTATTTCCTGCTCGGTTGCGATCATGCCCTCTCGCAAGACCACCGCGGCGCCAACCTCCTCGCCGAGTTTGTCATG
>RFRK01000206.1 GCA_009924525.1 Betaproteobacteria bacterium | reverse complement strand
CTCCAGAGAATTTCGATCGCCCACACGCCACAGCCCACCAGCCACAGGATGGTGAAGATCTGCAGGCCGAGTCGGATGCCCACCGGTTTGACATAGTCCATCCAGATATCGCGAACACCCACCCAGGCGTGATAAATCAGGGCCAGCAGCGCCAGGAGCGTGAACACCTTCATCCCAGTTGAGGCGAAAAGACCTGCCCACCCGCCATATCCGGGCTCTGGGGCCAACATCGCCATCACAAACAATACAACTGCATACGTGCCGATTACGGCCGCTGTAATCCGCTGCGCTAGCCAGTCACGCAGGCCGTAATGGGCACCCACCACGAGCCGTTTTGGCCCGATATTGCTCGAGGAATTGGTTGTCGTGCTCATCGGTTAGAAGGCTCCAAAGATTTTCAACCAGGCCAGCAAAGAGCAGCTCAGCGTTGCGATCAGCACCGCTCTACCCCAGGTGGCCGACTGCTCTTTCGCAAGTCCGATATGCAAGTCGCTAAAAAGGTGCCGTATGCCTGCAAAGAGATGATGTAAAAACGCCCAAGCCAGGCCGCACAGGATGAGCTTAAGAAGAAACGAATCCAGCACCTCCATAAGCTGCGCGTAACTCAGCTCAGAGGTAATGCTCCAATCGAAGAGCAGCAGTACAAGCGGCAAGGCAAGAAACATCGCAGCGCCACTGACCCGATGCAGGATGGAGACAATCCCTGCGGCCGGAAGCCGATATTGAAGAATCTGCGTGATGTGAATATTACGAAACTGCGGGCGCGACTTTTTTGAAAGTTCGCTCATGAATCCCCCTGAAAGACTATCCACTTTTTCTTATTGTGCTCCGCGAGATTATAAGAGCCCTTTTTGACACCGCCTAGGGTGAACCCTAAACTCTGCCTCTTTTCCCGACCTTAAAACATGACTCTTTCCCAAGGAGCGACCGTGAGCCAGACCAAATCCCCCATGCGTATCGCTGTCACCGGCGCTGCCGGTCAGATCGGCTACAGCCTGCTGTTTCGAATCGCCAACGGCGACCTGCTTGGCAGAGACCAGCCGGTCATCTTGCAGCTGCTGGAGATTCCTGACGAAAAGGCTCAGAAAGCCTTAAAAGGCGTGATGATGGAAATCGATGATTGCGCCTTCCCGCTGCTCGCAGGGATGACGGCGCATAGCGACCCCATGACCGCTTTCAAAGATATCGACATTGCTTTGCTGGTCGGCGCCCGCCCCCGGGGGCCAGGAATGGAAAGGAAGGATTTGCTGTCGGCAAATGCGCAGATCTTCACCGCGCAAGGCAAGGCCTTAAATGCTGTCGCTAAACGCACCGTAAAGGTGCTTGTCGTGGGCAATCCAGCCAACACCAATGCCTACATCGCCATGAAGTCTGCCCCCGATCTGCCCAAAAAGAGCTTCACAGCCATGCTGCGACTCGATCACAACCGGGCCCTCTCCCAGCTAGCCGCTAAGACAGGCAAGCCAGTCGGCGGCATCGAAAAGCTAGTTGTCTGGGGCAATCACAGCCCGACCATGTACCCCGACTACCGTTTTGCCACGATCGCCGGTCAGAGTGTTAAAGCCATGATCAATGACGAAGCATGGAACAAGGACATTTTTCTACCGACCGTCGGCAAGCGCGGCGCGGCAATTATTGATGCCCGCGGCCTGTCGTCCGCTGCCTCGGCGGCCAATGCAGCCATTGACCACATGCGCGACTGGGTGCTCGGCACCCAGGGCAAGTGGGTCACCATGGGCATCCCGTCTGATGGCTCCTACGATATTCCGCAAGAGATCATCTATGGCTATCCGGTCACCTGCTCCGGCGGTGAATATCAGATTGTCCAGGGCCTTGAGATCGACGGGTTCTCCCGCGAGCGAATGACCCACACGCTCAATGAACTGCTTGAAGAGCGTGATGGCGTAAAGCACCTT
>RFRK01000205.1 GCA_009924525.1 Betaproteobacteria bacterium | reverse complement strand
GCCGCAACTAGGCCGGTGGCCAGCCCGGTCATAAACGGACTTAAGCGAAATCCGCTTTGCTTTGGCTGTCGTAATCTTGAATTCGGAACTGCACTGGGGCGCATGGCAAAAGACTCTACCACTACATCCTTGAAGGCGCAGAGACCCCGAGAAGGCCCAATCCAAGCCGCAGCACCTGCCCGGTCGCCGCCACCAATAAGAGTCGAGCCTCGCGCAGCACCGGGTCATCGATCAGCACCCGTTCGCTGTTGTAAAACCCATGAAAATCACCGGCCAAGTCGCGAAGATAAAAAGCCATCAAGTGGGGGGAAAGCTCTTGGGCGCAGTAGCGAATAACATCAGGAAATTCCGATAATCGATTAATCAGGCCCTGCTCTTTGGGTGCCGACAGCCGACCAAGAATTTCCAGCTGCTGCGCCTCGATACGCTGATTGATAAATCCAAAGGCCTGATCAGAATCGATCTGAGCCTGATGAAGAACACTACAGCATCGAGCATGGGCATACTGAACGTAATAGACCGGATTGTCTTCGGAGCGAGAAAGCGCAAGATCAATATCAAAAACAAACTCACTATCGGCTTTTCTTGACACCAAGAAAAATCGCACTGCATCCCGGCCACGCTCTTCATCAACTGCAATCGGCTCGCCCGCCGAGTGTTCGATTTCACCCGACCATGCAATCAAATCCCGAAGGGTCACATAGCTTCCCGCACGCTTAGAGATCTTGATCTCCTGTCCGCTACGCATCACCGTCACCATCTTATGCAACACATAATCCGGAAAACCTTTAGCAATCCCCTTCCCAAGGGCCTGCAATCCAGCCCGGACGCGGGCGATTGTGCCGTGATGATCGGATCCCTGGATATTGATCGCACGGGAAAAACCCCGCTCCCACTTGGTGACATGGTAGGCAACATCAGGAACGAAGTAGGTGTAGCTTCCGTCTGATTTGCGCATGACTCGATCTTTATCATCACCAAAAGTAGTTGATCGTAGCCAGAGTGCGCCCTCGTGCTCATAGGTGTGCCCGCTGGCGACCAATGCAGAAACCGCGGCCTCAACCCGACCATCGGTATACAGCGATGACTCTAAGTAATAGCGATCAAAGGCCACCCCAAAAGCCCGCAGATCTAAATCCTGCTCGTGCCTAAGGTAGGTCACAGCGAATCGACGTATCGCATCAAGCTTCTCAAGATCGCCATCCGAGGTGATCGGCTCCCCATCGAAAGCGGAGACTGTCTTTTTCTGACAGTAGGCCTGTGCGATCTCATCAATATACGCGCCACGGTACCCATCAGCAGGAAAAGCTGCATCATCGTGAGCGATGCCCCGCGCCCGGGCCTGAACTGAGATGGCCAGATTGTGAATTTGAGCACCCGCATCGTTGTAATAAAACTCACGCGACACCCGGGCACCGTTGGCGGCAAGCATGCAAGCCAACGAGTCTCCGAGCGCAGCCTGCCGGCCGTGGCCCACATGCAAGGGGCCTGTCGGATTCGCGGAGACAAACTCAAGCAATACATGGGGGGCGTCTGCATGCGTCGGCGTGAATCCAAAGGCCTGCGGGTTTCGCGCAATCTCACTGAGCACTGCGGCACGGGCCGCAGGCTTTAATCGGAAATTAATAAAGCCCGGCCCTGCGACTGCGATCTCCTCGCAGACTGCTGCCATACGGTGGTCTGCCCGTAAATTATCGGCGGCCGCCTGACCAATCTTTGCCGGCGGCATGCCGAATGGCTTTGCGAGCCGCAGGGCAATATTGCTGGCGACATCCCCATGCTCGGCTTGGCGTGGCTTATCAAGGCTTTCCAAGACCATCGCCGGATCAAGCTCGAGGGAATGTCCCAGCGTTTTCGCTAACCGATCAAGGCTGTCCAGCACTAGGGCTGCAAGTTGTTCACGTTGAGACTTGAGCATTC
>RFRK01000204.1 GCA_009924525.1 Betaproteobacteria bacterium | reverse complement strand
GCTGGCCTCTTCGCCGGTTAAAAATTCTTCAACAACAACTCGGGCGCCTGCATCACCAAATTTGTTATCGATGAGCATTGACTCTACAGCGGCGATCGCCTCAGCTTCGGTCATTGCCACTACAACACCCTTGCCTGCAGCCAGGCCATCGGCCTTGATCACAATCGGCGCACCGTTGGCGCGAATATAGGCTTTCGCGTCTTCGGCATCGGAGAAGGTCTGAAACTGCGCGGTGGGGATTGCATGATCCCGCATGAATTGTTTGGCGAAATCTTTGGAAGATTCCAGCCGTGCGCAGGTCTGGCTTGGGCCGAAGATCGCAAGCCCCTCTTTTCGAAATCGATCCACAATGCCCGCTGCAAGTGGTGCCTCGGGGCCGACCACGGTAAGCGCGATGTTCTGTTGTCTCACGAAATCAACGATTGCGTCGTGATCTTTTACTGGATCGAGTGACACATTTTGAATTGCGGCCGCACTGCTTAACGCTGCCGTGCCCCCGTTACCTGGAGCAACAAAAACCTTTTCAACCCGTGGTGATTTTGCCAGGCACCAGGCCATGGCGTGCTCACGCCCACCGCCGCCAAGAACCAGAACCTTCATGCGATTTCAGCAGTGTCTGTGACCGATTCAGTCATTCAGCACCGCATTGGTGTAGACCTCTTGCACATCATCAAGAGACTCCAATGCATCAAGAAGTTTTTGCATTTTTACCGCATCTTCGCCAGTAAGCTCTGAGTCGGTCGAGGCCCGCATGGTGATCTCGGCAAGTTCAGGCTTTAGACCGGACCCCTCTAATGCAGCTTTCAGCGCCTGAAAATCATTTGGCGCACAGACGACCTCAATTACGCCATCGTCTGCCGAGATCACATCCTCAGCGCCGGCCTCAAGGGCGACTTCCATGATTTTGTCCTCCGAGGCGCCTGGCGGAAAAATGATTTGTCCGCAGTGTTTAAACATGAATGAAACCGAGCCATCGGTGCCAAGATTGCCGCCATGCTTGGAAAAGGCATGCCGCACTTCGGCAACGGTTCGGGTCCGGTTATCGGTCATGCAATCCACAATCACCGCCGCACCCCCGATGCCGTAGCCCTCGTAGCGAATCTCTTCGTATTCCACCCCGTCTAATTGGCCAGTGCCGCGCTTAATTGCATCAAGCACCTTGTCTTTGGGCATATTGGCATCGCTGGCCTTGTCCATCGCCAGGCGCAGCCGGGGGTTTGAATTGGGGTCTGCGCCGCCAAGTTTGGCCGCTACCGTGATTTCTTTAATCAGGCGGGTAAAAATCCGGCCGCGTTTTTCGTCTTGACGGCCCTTGCGGTGCTGAATATTGGCCCATTTGGAGTGTCCTGCCATGAACCCGATTTTAGCTGGATAATTTAGGGACGGAGCAAACCCAGCCCCTGAAAAATTAACGTTTGTAACGCTTTGGCACAAACGGAAGCTTCGTGATCTCAACCGGTAAAGCTTTATCCCGAACGATGGCTGAAAGCGAGCCGCCAAGGGCTTCAATTTCAATCAAGGCCAACATCACCGGAACCCCTAGAGAAGGCGATACGGTGCCGCTGGTGACCTCTCCAACAGCCTGGCCTGCGGCATTCACGATCTTGGCATGCGCCCGGATGGGCACTGGTTCTTTGGAGATAAGTCCCACAAGCTTTTTGCTAGTACCTTTTGCGATCTGGGAAAGCACCGTATCGCTTCCCGGAAAGCCGCCTGTCTTGGCGGGGGCGGTCTGGCTTCCATCAGAGTTGATCTTTGGCAGCCGACGCGATGGCGCAATCGCAAATGCAAGCTGCGCCTCGATTGGGCTAATCGTTGGCGAGATATCGTTACCGTGTAGCGGCAGACCGGCCTCAAGCCTGAGCGTATCGCGGGCCCCAAGGCCTACTGGCTTAACGCGACTATCGGAGAGTAAAGCCCGGACCACGCGCTCGGCATCCTGCTTTGGAATGGAGATCTCATAGCCATCCTCACCGGTAT
>RFRK01000203.1 GCA_009924525.1 Betaproteobacteria bacterium | reverse complement strand
CCTTTGCGGTGCAGATGGCTTTAATCTATGCGACCACGCGGGCCTGCCGTGATCGGCTCTCGGCCCAGGTCGCCGAGGCTTCGGGCGGCGGTCTTCCTCGATGGTTTCGGCCGCTGCTGCTGATTACGATTGCAGCGCTTGTTATTCAAATTATTTTGGGACTACAGATCCGAGAGAGCGTGGATCTGATCAGCCGTAGCGTGACCGATCTTGAACGCAATCAGTGGATTGAATTGGTACCCCAGATTTTTTATGTACACCGGTCATTTTCTTGGGTGATTCTGCTGCTGGCGGCGGTCCTCACACTCAAAGTTATTCGTTCGCCACTACGAAAAACCGTGGTCGGCCATACGGCGATTGGCCTGGTGCTGCTGATTGTTTTCGAAATGCTGCTGGGCGGCGCTTTAAATCATCTGGGCTTTCCCATGATGGCCCAGCCCGTGCATTTGCTGACCGCACACTTGATCTATGGCGTACTCTGGTTTCAATGGTGCCTGCTGTCTGTGAACTCCCAACCCGCCCCTCATCTGAATAGGAAGGCCTATGTTTGATCGTCGAATCCCGCTCGCCCAAAATGACGCAGAAGTTGCCGCAGCCATTGCTGCGGAAAATAAGCGGCAGGAAGATCATATTGAGCTGATTGCCTCAGAGAACTACGCCAGCCCGGCCGTGATGGCAGCGCAGGGCTCGCAGCTCACCAATAAATATGCCGAGGGCTATCCCGGCCGGCGTTATTACGGCGGCTGCGAGCATGTTGATGTCGTGGAACAGCTGGCCATTGATCGGCTAAAGAAGCTCTATGGCGCCGAGGCCGCGAATGTCCAGCCGCATTCTGGAGCGCAGGCCAATCAGGCTGTATTTTTTGCCTTTCTGAAGCCCGGCGACACGATCATGGGCCTGTCGCTGGCCGAGGGCGGCCACCTGACCCATGGCATGCCGCTGAATATGTCTGGCAAGTGGTTCAACGTGGTGCCCTATGGGTTAAACGCGAAAGAGGAAATTGATTACGACCAGATGGAGTCACTCGCTCGGCAGCACCGGCCCAAGCTTCTGATCGCGGGCGCCTCAGCCTATGCACTGAAAACCGACTGGGCCCGCTTTGCTGCGGTGGCTAAAGAGATTGGTGCAGTCTTTATGGTGGATATGGCCCATTATTCGGGCTTAATTGCAGGCGGTGTTTATCCGAATCCTGTGCCGCATGCCGATGTGGTGACCTCAACCACCCACAAGAGTCTGCGCGGCCCGCGTGGCGGCATCATTCTGATGAAGGCCGAGCATGAAAAGGCGATCAACAGCGCTGTATTTCCTGGCCTGCAGGGTGGGCCTCTAATGCATGTGATTGCCGCAAAGGCTGTGGCTTTTGGTGAGGCACTGCGGCCAGAGTTCAAGGCCTATTCGCAGTCCATCATTCAAAACGCGCAGGCCTTGGCCGAGTCGCTCGTCGCCCGCGGTCTGCGCATTGTGTCAGGCAGAACTGAGAGCCATCTGATGCTGGTAGATTTGCGCGCAAAGCAGATCACGGGTAAGGCCGCCGAGGCCGCGCTTGGGGCAGCCCACATCACGGTGAACAAAAATGCGATCCCGAATGACCCTGAAAAGCCGATGGTGACCAGCGGCATTCGGCTCGGAACACCGGCCTGTACCACCCGTGGTTTTGGGCCCCAAGAAATGCGCCAGGTCGGTAATCTGATTGCCGATGTGCTCGAGGCGCCCGAAGATGCGGCCGTGATTGAGCGCGTGCGCAGTCAGGTCGCCGCGTTAACCGCACGCTTTCCGGTCTATCGCTAGGCCAGGATCCGATTCGCCATGCGCTGCCCTGCCTGCGCATCTGATGACACCCAGGTCACGGAGACCCGGGTCTCCGATGATGCCGTTGAGATTCGCCGCCGCCGCCGCTGTCTCGCCTGCGGCCGTCGATTCAAGACGGTCGAGCGTATTGAGGTCTCACTGCCCACGGTGGTGAAAAAAAATGGTGCGCGTCTCGAGTTTGATGAA
>RFRK01000202.1 GCA_009924525.1 Betaproteobacteria bacterium | reverse complement strand
ATGCGATGACATATCGACAATTAAGGGTACATTCGGTGCGCCCAAAGCCTGCATATCAGGCCAATCCCAGAACTCAACACCGCCGATGGTCTCGTTGCCACAGATGTGCAGGTAGGAGCTATCCGGTCGCACCCGCCACTCGGAGTAATCAGGGATAAAGGTAAACGGATGGCAGGGCACCTCGCCCGAGGCACTCTTGGGTAGCTGCTCGCCGCTCGCTGCGACATGGACATCACCATAGGCCTTTGCTTCATTGATCGATTTTGTCGACCAGTGGCCAGTGTTCACATAATCCAGCTTGCGATTAGGCTGCGAAAGATTCATCGGAATCAATGCATTCTGGGCGGTCGCACCGCCTTGCATCAGCAGAATCTTGTAGTGATCCGGCAGCCGAAGAAGCCGCCGAAAATCCGCCATCACTTTTTCAAATAGCCCGAGATAGACCGTGCCGCGATGGGTCATCTCCATCACTGACATGCCCGAGCCATGCCAGTTGAGCATCTCATCAGCAGCCCGCGATAACACCGCCTCCGGTAGGGTCGACGGCCCGGCGGCGAAGTTAAAGGGTCGCGTGGTCATTGCAGGCTGGTGTCGGGACTATTCTTGCCCTGTGGATCGCCTGCTATTTCTGCATCCAGCTCGTCGCTACCATCGCCAACGTCTTCACCCAGATCGCTTTCAACAATACGCTGAAGGCCTGCGAGTTGACTACCATCGTCTACTGCAATCAGCGTTACACCCTGGGTGGCTCGGCCCATCTCACGGACTTCAGCCACGCGCGTGCGGACCAGCACACCTTTATCGGTAATCAGCATGATTTCATCAGTGGGGTCTACTAAGACCGCACCCACGACCTTACCGTTGCGCTCTGAGGTCTGAATCGCGATCATGCCCTTGCCCGCACGGCCATGTCGGGTGTACTCAGCAATCGGTGTCCGCTTGCCAAAGCCATTTTCAGTAGCGGTTAGGACCGACTGGGTTTCGCTTTCTGCAACCAGCATGGCAATCACGCGCTGATCACCTTCCAGCTGCATGCCGCGCACACCCCGGGCCTCGCGTCCCATGGCACGGACATCGGCCTCATCGAATCGGACTGCCTTGCCGGCGTCAGAAAAAAGCATCACGTCGTGCTTGCCATCGGTAATCGCGGCACCAATCAGATAATCACCCTCATCGAGGCTCACCGCGATAATGCCGCGCTTCATGGGTCGGGAGAAGTTATCCAGCGGTGTCTTTTTCACAGTGCCCAAGGCAGTCGCCATAAACACATAGTGATTCTCATCAAACTGCTTCACCGGCAGAATCACCGTGACTTTTTCTTCAGGCTCAAGCGGCCAAACATTGACCAAGGGTTTTCCGCGGGATGTGCGGCTGCCCTGCGGTACCTCCCAGACCTTTAACCAATAGACCCGGCCTCGGTTCGAGAACGCCAGGATCATGTCGTGGGTGTTGGCGATAAACAGCTGATCGATCCAGTCGTCTTCCTTGGTGCTAGCGGCCTGCTTACCACGGCCACCGCGGCGCTGGGCACGATATTCCGATAAGGGCTGGCTCTTGATATAGCCTGAGTGCGAGAGGGTCACCACCATGTCTTGCGGGGTGATGAGATCTTCGGTCTGAAGTTCTTCAGCATTGACCTCAATAGCGCTTTTGCGGCCATCGCCAAACTCATCACGAATCGCAGTGAGCTCTGCCGAGATGATGGCGGTGATGCGGGCGGGTGTAGCCAGGATATTGAGCAGATCGGCGATTTTCTCAATCACCTCTTTGTACTCTTGGACAATTTTGTCTTGCTCAAGGCCAGTTAAACGCTGCAGACGCATCTGCAGGATTTCATTGGCTTGAGTATCCGAGAGCTTATAGCCATCGGCCTTTAGCCCAAACTCATCGCTTAAGCCCTCGGGCCTGAAGGCCTCAGATATCGTTTTCTCAGTGGCGCGGGCCAGCAGCTCTTTTACTAAGCCCGCCTGCCAGCTGCGAGACATGAGCTCGGTCTTCGCAATCACTGGGGTAGCCGAGCCTTTAATCAGCGCGATCATT
>RFRK01000201.1 GCA_009924525.1 Betaproteobacteria bacterium | reverse complement strand
TTGAGCATCGAGACCACCACAGGCATATCCGCACCGCCGATCGGAATGATAATCAGCACTCCCAGTACAAATGAAAGCGCCAGCATCAGGAAAAATGCAGTCCAGTCCTCGGTGAACATGAAAATCAGGCCAAGGGCGATCGTGGCGATGCCCAGGGCTAGATTGAGCATATGCTGGCCGGGGAAGACAACAGGCGCCCCTTGAAAGAGACGGAATTTATATTTGCCAGACAGCTTGCCGAAAAGGCGATCACTGAGCCACTGAAAGTAATGGCACCGATAGCGGCGCCTAAAAAGAGCTCAAGTCGATTGCCCAGCGGAATGCCAGCTCCCTTCTGAGTAATGTTTAATGCATAGGGCTCTGCCACCGCAGCGATTGCGATAAAGACTGCTGACAGACCGATCATCGAGTGCATAAAGGCCACCAATTCGGGCATTTTTGTCATCTCGACGCGCTTGGCCATGGTGGCGCCAATGAGCCCGCCAACGATCAGGCCGATAGCGACCAATGCAAAGCCTTTACCCAAGCTGGCGCTTCCCCCCATCACAGCCTCTGCCATGGTGGAAATCAGACCGATCGTGGTCAGAACGGCAATCGCCATACCGGTCATTCCAAAAATATTCCCCCGAATGGAGGTGGTGGGATGCGAGAGGCCTTTCAAGGCCTGAATGAAGCAGACCGAGGCGACCAGATAAAGCAGGGTGACGGTATTCATGGAGAGGCTAAACATTTATGCAGCCTCCTTATCGGTCGATGGCGCTTTTCGTTCTTTTTTCTTAAACATCTCAAGCATGCGGCGTGTAACGAGAAAGCCACCAAAAACATTCACCGCGGCAAGCGCTACTGCCAGCACCCCCATCGTCATACCCAGGGTGGTTTCAGTTAGCGCAGCCGCTAACATGGCACCGACAATCACAATCGCAGAGATCGCATTGGTCACGGCCATCAGAGGGGTGTGCAGGGCCGGTGTCACATTCCAGACCACGTGGTAGCCCACATAAATGGCCAGCACGAAAATAATCAGGTTGACTAGGGTTGGACTGATGGCTTCCATTGAGTTGCTCTCGTTGAGTTAAACGTTGTTCAGTTTAGGCGCGCAGCACAGCACCATCTTTAGTGACCAGGCATGCGGTCACGATGTCGTCATCGGCGGGGATGGTGAAGCCACCCTCTTTGGTAGTTACAAGCTTCATAAAATCAAGCAGGTTTCTTGCATAGAGCGCACTTGCATCGGTGGGTACCAGGGCTGCGATATTGGGCTGGCCGACCAGAATCACGCCATGCTTGACCACAGTTTTTCCAAGCTCGGAAAGCGGACAGTTGCCGCCCTGCTCGACTGCCATATCCACAATCACCGAGCCCGGCTTCATCGATTTCACCATCTCTTCGGTAATCAGGGTGGGGGCCTTACGCCCAGGAATGAGCGCCGTTGAGATCACAATGTCCGCCAGGGCAATGCGTTTGGCGACCTCGGCCGCCTGTCGCTTCATCCAGGCCTCGGGCATGGGCCGCGCATAGCCACCAACGCCCTGCGCAATTTCACGCTCCTCATCGGTCTCAAAGGGCACGTCGATAAACTTTGCGCCCAACGATTCAATCTGTTCTTTCACTGCGGGCCGTACATCGGAAGCCTCGACGACCGCGCCAAGCCGCTTCGCAGTTGCAATCGCCTGAAGCCCCGCAACACCCGCCCCCAAAATTACAACCCGGGCGGCTTTGACAGTGCCGGCTGCAGTCATCAGCATCGGAAAAATCCGCGGATAAGCATCTGCGGCCAGCATCACGGCTTTATAGCCCGCAAGGTTGGCCTGCGAAGACAACACATCAAGACTCTGCGCGCGGGTGGTTCGGGGAGCTGCTTCCATAGCAAATGCCGTCAAACCGGCGGCGGCCAGCCGATCCAGGCCTGCCCGATCAAAGGGGTTCAACATGCCAATCAGCACGCCACCGCGTTTTTCATTTGGCGGGCCTCTTCCTCTGACGGTGGGCGGACTTTCAGCACGAGCTCGGCAGCCAAGGCCTGCGACTGATCGCCAAGGGCGGCGCCCACTGCGGAATAGGCCTCATCAGGGAAGTTAGCCAAGAGTCCGGCACCCCGGGCCACGGTGACTTGATGGCCTTGGGCCAAAAACTTCTTCACTGT
>RFRK01000021.1 GCA_009924525.1 Betaproteobacteria bacterium | reverse complement strand
GAATAATAAGCGGCACCTCGCGTACAAGCCGCTCCATCAGCAAAAATTCACTAGCACTTAGGGACTGAAAATCTGCGTGACGCAGGCGCGCGGTATCGCTCGCACTCATGGCGGCATCCAGATGAATCTCTTCTTCGCGGGCAGCCTGCATCGGTGTGGCCACACGTGGCGGCGTCAGAGCCTCTGTGGCGCGGGGGCTGCGCTTCGGCGGATTGGCCTGGGCCTTCGAAGATGGCAGCAGCTGGGCCATTAACTGCTTAGCAATCTCGGGGTTGCGAAAAAAAGCGTCAAAGAGCTCTTGAAAGACCTGACGATCTTCTTGGCGAGACACCAGCACAGACTCCAGGCCCGCATAGAGATCCTGCCGCCGGGAAATGCCCACCAATGCGGCGGCCTGCTGCGCCAATCCGATGCGCGCGCTGTCAATGGGCAGGCCTGCGCGACGCAGGGCGCGGGAAAATCCAACGATGTTTTCAGCTAGCTTTCCCGCCCGGGCATCACCGAGCAGCATCACTCGGCCTTCAGTAATTCTTCGGTAACGGTCTGCAAGGCAGCAACATCTTCTCGCTGTTTAAAGAGAATGCCTGCTGTCTGCTCAACGACCTCGGGATCGAGCTGCAGGGTATCGAGTGCCACCAGGGCCTTGGCCCATTCGACGCTTTCTGCGATGCCGGGTGTCCGCTGAAACGCATTGGCAAATGGCTGCTGCCGAAGCCGGCTCACAAAATCCGCTACCTGGGTGCTAAGTGCCTCACTGGCCGCAGGTACTTTAGAGCGGACAATTTCTAACTCGCGATCCCGCTGCGGGTAATCCACCCACTGATACAGGCAGCGCCGTTTGACCGCGTCGTTAAGTTCGCGGGTTCGATTACTGGTGAGGATTGTGAGCGGTGTGGAGCGTGCACGAATCACTCCCAGCTCAGGAATGCTGACCTGATATTCCCCAAGGTATTCCAATAAAAAAGCCTCAAAGGGCTCGTCAGCGCGATCCACTTCGTCAATCAGCAACACTGCGCCAGGATCGGGGGCCTCGAGCGCCTGCAACAACGGCCGGCGAATCAGATAGCGATCCTGATAGACCTCTTTCTCGATCTCATCTGCCTTGGCCTGATGCTCACGCACCCGCATGTGAATGAGCTGGGCAGAGAAGTTCCACTCATAAAGCGCCTCCCGCTGCTCCATGCCGTCATAACACTGCAGCCGCACCAACATGCGGCCCAGCGCGGTGGCAAGTGACTTCGCAAGCTCCGTCTTGCCCACGCCCGGTGCGCCTTCGAGCAACAAAGGCCGGCCCAGCCGCATCGACAAAAAGACCGCCGTCGCAAGACGCCGGTCTGGGTAATAGCCGACTGCCTGCAGCAAGCCGATGAGTCCATCAACGGACCCAAGGGCTTCATCGAGCTGCTGCACGCCGACCTAGGCGTTGCCGAGGGCCTGCTGAACGGCCCGCTTAGTCTGCACTTTCACCAGCTGCGCACGGTACTCAGCCGAGGCATGCAAATCCGATGTGAGATCGGCAGCATTGACCGCGACACCATCTACTGCGGCCGGAGAGAACTCTTTGGTTAGGGCTGCCTCTAGGCCTGCATGACGAAAAACGCCATTGCCACCGCCGGTTACTGCGACTCGCACGCCGGCGTCAGTTTTGGCAACAAATATGCCGAGCAATGCATAACGCGATGCAGGCTGCTGCGTAGCCGCTTGCCTTGGGAATCGGAAAACGAATCGCAACAATCAATTCGCCTGGCTCAAGCGCCGTGGAGAACATACCTTGAAAAAAACTATCCGCGGCGATTTCACGTCGATTGGTTTTAATTGTCGCGCCAAGGCCCAATACACCACTGGGATAGCAGGCGGCTGGATCGTTATTTGCGACTGACCCACCCATCGTGCCCATAGCCCGCACCTGGCGATCCCCAATTCCGCCGGCCAGCCGTGCCAAGCCCGGAATTGTGGACTGAATCTCTTTGTTATTGGCGACATCCTGATGGCGCGTCATTGCACCAATCACGATGGCGTTCCCGTCTTTGCATATGCCCTGCAGGTCTGCAATAGAGGAAAGGTCCACCAGAGACTCTGGGCTCGTTAGCCGCTGCTTCATCGAAGCCAGAAGGGTCTGGCCGCCGGCGAGTAGCTGGCTGCCTTTAGCCGCCTTGGCAACAGCATCCTGCACCGAGGATGCACGATCAAATGAAAATCCATACATGAGGAATCTCCTTTTACGCTTTTGCCGTCTGAATAGCTTGCCAGACGCGATGTGGAGTAGCGGGCATATCGAGCTCTTTCACACCAAGTGGCGCAAGCGCATCGAGAATCGCATTGATCACCGCCGGCGGCGAGCCAATCGCACCTGCCTCGCCGCATCCTTTGGTACCCAACGGATTCGTTGTGCACGGGGTACAGACATGGCCGATATTAAACATCGGCACATCGTCAGCCCGTGGCATCGCGTAATCCATAAAAGAGCCGGATAAGAGCTGGCCTGACTCGGGGTCATAGACACAGTTCTCCATCAGTGCCTGGCCGATGCCCTGCACCAAACCGCCATGAACCTGGCCTTCGACGATCATCGGATTAATAATGGTGCCGAAGTCATCGACGGCCGTGAAGCGATCAATGCGGACCTCGCCCGACTCGGGATTAACTTCAATTTCGCAAATGTATGTGCCCGCCGGAAAAGTGAAGTTAGTGGGATCATAAAACGCAGTCTCATTCAGCCCAGGCTCAAGCTTATCCAGGGGATAGTTATGCGGCACATAGGCGGTGAGTGCCACCTGCGCGAACGGAATTTTCTTATCGGTTCCCTTCACCGCAAACTCACCATTGGAGAATTCGATATCAGTGTCGCTCGCCTCCATCAGATGGGCAGCAATCTTTTTAGCCTTCGCTTCAATCTTATCGAGGGCACGCATGATGGCTGCACCGCCCACGGAAATCGAGCGGGATCCGTAAGTACCCATGCCGAATGGGACACGGCCGGTATCACCATGCACGATGTCAACGTTCTCCACTGGAATGCCCAGACGCGCCGCGACCACCTGGGCAAACGTGGTCTCATGGCCCTGGCCATGGCTGTGCGAGCCGGTAAAGACCGTGACACTTCCTGTCGGATGCACGCGGACTTCGCCGCACTCAAACAAGCCCGCGCGGGCACCCAATGCACCAGCGATATTCGAAGGTGCAATGCCGCAGGCTTCGATGTAACTGGAGTAGCCAATACCGCGTCGTAGCCCTTTTTTCTCTGAGGCTGCCTTTCGGGCCGCGTAGCCCGCTACATCAGCAAGTGCCTTGGCCTTCTCCAGGCATTGGTGATAGTCGCCCGTGTCGTATTGCAGGGCCACCGGTGTCTGGTAAGGAAACTGGGTAATGAAATTGCGCTTGCGAATTTCATCTTGGCCCAGTCCGAGATCCCAGGCGGCACGGGTCACCAGGCGTTCCAGTAAATAGGTAGCCTCAGGCCGGCCGGCGCCGCGATACGCATCCACCGGAGCGGTGCTGGTGAACCAAGCGTCCACTTCAACATAAATCTGGGGCGTGGTGTACTGGCCCGCCAAAAGCGTTGCATACAAAATGGTGGGAATTGCTGTCGAGAACGTCGATAGATAGGCACCGAGATTGGCATCGGTGTGGACCCGAAGTGCAAGGAATTTTCCATCCTTGTCCATTGCCATCTCGGCATGCGACACATGGTCACGGCCATGCGCATCGCTTAAAAAAGACTCGTTGCGATCCGCCGTCCATTTCACCGCACGATTGATCTTCTTGGCAGCCCAAGTCACACAGACATCTTCAGCGTATAAATAAATTTTTGAACCAAAGCCACCGCCCACATCAGGCGCAATCACCCGGACCTTATGCTCGGGAAGGCCCATGACAAAAGCGGTCATCAGCAGGCGCTCGACATGCGGATTCTGATTCGCGACATAGAGCGTGTACTCATCGGATGCCCGATTAAATGAGCCAATCGCAGCCCGCGGCTCCATCGCATTAGGAATGAGTCGGTTGTTGGTAATGTCAATCTTGGTGACATGGGCCGCCTTTGCAAAGGCGGCATCGACAGCGGCCTTATCGCCAATCGCCCATTTGTAGCAGTGGTTATCCGGTGCAATGTCATGCAACACCGGAGCGCCTGACTTTTTTGCATCCAGCACACCCACGACAGCGGGAAGCACCTCGTAATCAACCTCGACCAGCTCTGCAGCATTACGGGCCTGCTCGAGTGTCTCGGCGATCACCATCACCACATGGTCACCCACATAGCGGACCTTGCCTTGAGCAAGGATCGGGTGTGGCGGCTCTTTCATCGGCTGGCCATCGGTGCTGGTAATCAGCCAGCCGCAGGGCAGGCCGTTAATCTTGTCGTTGGCAACATCCTGACCATCGAACACCGCGATCACGCCCGGTGCGGATGCGGCTGCTTTTTTATTAATTGATTTGATCTTGGCGTGGGCATGGGGAGAGCGCACGAAGACCGTGTAACTCATGTTGGCGAGCTGTACATCATCGGTGTACTGGCCAGCGCCAGTCAGAAACCGGATGTCCTCTTTACGAAGGACAGACTCGCCAATGTGGGGAAGATTTGCGAAATCGGAAGAACCCATAGTCTTTTCTCCTTAAGCCTTCATTGCGGCGGCGCCTTGCTGAATGGCGCGCACGATGTTGTGGTAACCGGTGCAACGGCAGAGGTTGCCTTCGATGTTTTCCCGGATCTGTTGCTCAGACGCATTTGGATGCTTGGCGCAGAGATCAACGGCATTCATCACCATGCCCGGCGTACAAAATCCGCACTGAAGTCCATGGCACTCTTTAAAAGCCTGCTGCATTGGATGCAGACTGCCGTCGGCCTTTGCAAGCCCTTCAATGGTGGTCACGCTTTTGCCTTGGGCCTGAGCCAACAGAATATTGCAGGACTTCACGGCGCTGCCATCCATCATCACCGTGCAGGCGCCGCACTGGGCAGTATCACAGCCCACGTGGGTGCCGGTAAGCCTTAGATTTTCTCGAATCGCGTGGACCAAGAGCGTGTTATCGGGGGCGTCTATCGTGACGGATTTACCGTTCACAGTCAGCGTGGTTTTCATGCCGGGGGTCTCCTCTTTGGGGATCGCAATCATAGGCACAGGCCTGTCGGCCTGCCAATCGGAATCACCCCGACCCAGGGGTTTGACGCACCGCAAAATTCACAGCCTAAAGGCGGGAGAAGTTTGTTCCGTAAGCCCGGTATCCGATAAAGTAAGTTTCAGCCAGCCATGTACTTCGAATCCATTCTGATTTCACCCACAGAACGGCGCTTTGCGGTCTTTAACGAGCGCGGGCAGATGGTCTTTTACACCTCGAGCGTGCTGGCCGCTCGTATGTTTATGGCGGGCAAAAACACGAATATGTGGAGCGGGTCGGGCGAAGCGAAGGCCGCTTAAGCGTCGATTTGTTGCGCTCTTTTGGTGCGCCCTTGCCGCGCGCCCGATCCAGCCCCCTGGGGCTCGCTTACTGTCCCTGAACTTGTGGAAGCTGCGACTTCAGGTCTCGGGCATAGGCCGCACAAGAGGTACGCACCGTATACCACTCGGAGTTCTGCACCAGGCGGCGGGCTGATTCACAGGCCTGCAGCGTGTCGTAAGGCACGCCAAAATGATGAATCAGCTGATTATTCGAGCTGAGATTAATAAAGACCACCAGTAAAAACTTCATCGCTGACTCCTGTTATTCCAGATCTGCCCCATGCCGCCCTCTCGGACGCCCCCTCAAAGCCCAACCACACTGGAGTTCCAGGAACGAGACCGCTTCGATTTGGACTACGGCACAAACACCACCACCCCTTTAGCCAAGTCAGGATTTCCCGACCTGCCGAATCTGGCCCACGGTAAGCCCTACATGGCCTCCTGGACGAGCGAAATTCAGCAATCCTTTCGCCTGCTCACCTCAAGTCTGGGCCCGCGAATGCCCTTATACAGCTTTGTAGATATTGGCTGCGGCAAAGGCAAGGTGCCCATTGTTTGGCGGCTGTCCTGCGAGGCCTCAGGGATACGGCAGCGTATTGTCGGGCTGGATTATGTCGCGTCTTTCATCGATATCGCCCAACAAAACCACCGCAAAGTCTTTGGCAACGATGGAGAGTTCATCGCCGCTGATGCGACAGACTTTCGCTACGAAACGCTGGGTAACGGATTGATCGCCTATCTCTACAACCCATTTGACAACGTGATTCTCGACAAAGTCTTGCGTCAGCTGCGCCGCATTCCTTGTGTGGTGATTTACAACATCCCGACCCACGCCGATTGTCTGCCCGCGCACGGATTTGAACTAATCCATCAACGCCGCGGCATCAATCAGAATCAAGAGACCAAAATCTTTTCCAATCACCGCAGGCCGGCATCAGAAGCGTCAATGCCGAGACTTTAAAGCCGCATTAAGCTTGGCCGGCTGCACGAGACCCGCCGGCTGCGGCCTCACTGTGTCTTACATGCCGCGGACTGCAATCACGCCCATTCCCGCGACAATCAAAAATAGGGTCATGCCGCCGATTGCATTGGTGGAGATCCGCGCCGCAAGACTATCGGTATCCCCAGTAATCCGGCTCTTTCGCGCGAAGGCATTAAAGCCCATGATCACCACTAGCAAAAAGAAAATGATGCCGAGTACAACGGGGACATTATCATTGGGGCCATCGGCTGCAAGATTGATCATCACAAAGGCAACAATGACCGACAAAAGCGCAAAGGCGAGCGGAACAAGCTTAGAAAAAAGACTGCTTTTTTTCATGGTGACTCCTTGAGGGAAGGGAGACGGGGAGCCCCAAATCTACCCCGATTTCCGGCTCCGAATCAAGGAAAATCCTCTAGTAAGCAGCCAAACAGTTTAATTTTCCCGCTCCATTGATTGAAATGACGACGACACTCTCTACCGAAGAACGCAACCAAGCGCTATCCCGACTATCAGGCTGGGAATTTCAAAATGACCGCGGCGGCTTGATACGCCGCGAGGTTCGTTTCGCTGATTTTCCATCCGCCTTCGCATTCATGACCCAGATGGCGATCTACTCTGAATCGGTCGGCCACCATCCCGAATGGTTCAATGTCTACAACCGCGTCACGATCACGCTAACCACCCATGACGCGGGCGGACTGACTCAAAAAGATATCGACTGGGCACTCCAGGCAGATCAGCGGGCCCGATGAATCTCGCCCAGCTGCTGATTCGCTGGGGCCGTCTTAAGTCCGATCAACCGGCAATTTATTTCGGCACATCAGTCTGGGCTACGTTTGGCCAGTGGTGTGCGCGGGCGGCAGCCCTCGCGCAGGCATTTCGGGAGTTGGGCCTTGTGCCCGGTGATCGGGTGCTGCTCTTTGCGCAGAACCACCCCCGATACCTCGAGGTGCTCTTGGGCTGCTGGTGGGCGGGTCTCGTTGCCATCCCGGTCAATGCCCGGCTGCATCCCAAAGAGGTCCAGTGGATCATCAGCCACGCCAGTCCGCGAATCGGTTTTTTTCACCAAACAGTTAACAGCGCGTTATTTTCCGAACTAGAAAAGTGTTTTGAATTCGAATCCGCTGCGATGGATGCCCTGCTGGCTTCGGCTTTAAATGGCAGCGCGAATACTCGCGAGATCGCGGTCCACGAGACCGGTGCCGATGACACCGCATGGCTTTTTTACACCAGCGGCACAACCGGCAGACCAAAGGGCGTACAGATCACTACACGTAACCTGATGACCATGGGCCTGTGCTATTTCACTGATGTCGATCCGGTGACGCCCGATGACTTCATGGTCTACGCAGCACCCATGTCTCATGGGGCGGGGCTATATTGCATTCCGCACCTGATCGCGGGCGCGCGTCATGTGGTGCCGCAATCAGGCGGGGTTGATCCTGCTGAGCTCTTTGGCTTGGGCCATACACTGGGACCACTATCTACTTTTGCCGCGCCGACCATTGTGAAACGGCTTGTAGAATACGCGGCGCAGACAGGCCTGAGCGTCACACAGTGTGCAGCTGCTTTTAAAACTATTGTGTACGGCGGTGCACCGATGTATGTCGCCGATATCGAGCGGGCACTTCAAGTGATGGGCCCAAGATTTGTTCAGATTTATGGCCAGGGCGAGACCCCGATGGTAGCCACCGTGCTCTCGCGACAACATCTCAGTCAGATCCATCATCCTCGCTATCGCGAACGCATCGCCTCGGTGGGCATCGCCCAGACTCCCGTGCAGATTCGCATCGCCGATACAGAAGGCAAGCCACTGGCCAGCGGCGAGATCGGCGAGGTTCTGGTTAAGGGTGATACCGTCATGCGGGGCTACTGGCAAGATTCCGCAGCAACTCAGGCAGCGATTCGAGACTCCTGGCTTTTCACCGGCGATGTGGGCTGCCTTGATAAGGACGGATTTCTAACACTGAAAGATCGCAGCAAGGATCTGATCATTAGTGGCGGTTCGAATATCTATCCGAGAGAAGTCGAAGAAGTCTTAATGACGGCTGCAGGTGTTGCCGAGGCGGCCGTCGTCGGCGAGCCAGATCCACAGTGGGGTGAGGCGGTTGTTGCATTTATTGTTCCTGCGACCGGCGCACAGATTGATCTCGCGGATCTGGATCGCCACTGCATGGAGAACATCGCACGCTTTAAACGGCCGAAACGCTATATCTTGACCGCGTCACTGCCAAAAAATAACTATGGAAAAGTCTTAAAAACAGCACTGCGTGAGCAGCTAAAAACTAGCCTGCAGACATCGTGATCGTCGGGGTCCACTCGCAAGGCTGACTGCGCCACCGCACTGCCGGCGTCCTTTAGCCCTCTTGCTGCCGAGCGCGCAACACGTTGCGCTGGATTTTTCCGGTAGTCGTCATCGGCAATGCGTCGATAAATTCGATTTCCTTGGGGTACTGATACGGCGCAAGCCGCTTTCGGACAAAAGCCTGCAGCTCATCAATCAGGGTGGCCGAGGCCGCATGCCCTGCAGCAACCACGACAAAGGCTTTCACTACCGCTCCGCGTTCGGCATCTGGCTTGGGAATAACTGCTGCATTGGCCACGGCGGGATGCTTGACCAAGCAGTTTTCAATCTCGCCTGGCCCGACCCGATAGCCCGACGTTTTAAACACGTCATCGGTACGGCCTTGATAAATTAGGTATCCATCGGCATCCATCAGGGCCATATCGCCTGTGCGACACCAGGATTGCAAATCATGATTAGCAAATTTGGCTTCGGTCGCGCGCGGATTGTTCCAGTAGCCCAGAAAGAAAATTGGATCGAGTGCGCCGTGGCGATCACGTCGATGAATGGCAACCTCGCCTACTTCGCCACGGGGCAAGACACGGCCCACTTCATCGATCACCTCCACACGATGGCCTGGATAGGGCCGGCCCATGCTGCCGCGCTTAGCCGGCCAGCCCACCTGCGGATGTCCGCGGTGATTCATCGCGCCATTGCCAACGATGTAATTCACCTCGGTCTGACCAAACATTTCATTAACTACTACTCCAAGCCGGGATTCACAGTAGTCGTAAACAGCATCGCCCACAGATTCTCCGGCACTCATGATCGCCTGAAGTCCCAAGTCAAAATGACGCCCTGGATCGGGATATGCCTTCATCATGGCTTTTAGTGCGGTCGGAAAGAGAAATGAATGACTGACAGCATGGCCTTGCATCAACTCAAACGCCCGTTGAGGGCTGAATCGGCCTGTGAATGCCAGGATCGGTTTTCCAAAATAAAGTGTGGGCAGCAAGGCATCCATCAGGCCGCCGGTCCAGGCCCAATCGGCTGGCGACCAAAAGACTGTTGCGTTGAGCGGAAACCAGTTCTGACTTGCAACAAAACCGGGCAGATTACCGATCAACGCCCGGTGAGGAATCAGTGCGCCCTTTGGCGGACCGGTCGTCCCGCTGGTGTAAAGAAAAAAGGCGGGATCATCAGCGCGTGTGGCTTGCGGAGTGAAACTGGAGGCACTTTTATCCAGTAGCTGCCGATAGCCGTAGTCGCCATCCCGCTGGGCCTGGCCAACACCAATCACCACCACGTCAGAAACCAAAGTGCGAGCAGCCAAGACGTTAACCATGGCGTGCTCATCGGTAATCACGATCCGGGTACCACTGTCGCGCAGGCGAAACTCCAGTGCTTCGACACCAAAAAGCATGGACATCGGCATCGCTACCGCCGCCATCTGCGTGATCGCCATATGGGCAACTGCAGTCTCAAAACGCTGCGGCATCACGATAGCCACACGATCACCAGGTTTTACACCGAGACGCTTTAAGGCATTGCTCAGACGGTTCGCCTCAGACTGGAGCGCTGCGTACGTATAGCGATCAATTCGGCCCGACTCCTGCTCAACAATCACTGCAGTCTGGCCAGCCGTTCGAGACGAGGCGGCCCATCGTCCGCAGCAGGCCTGCGCGACATTAAAACGCTGGGGAACTTTCCAGAAAAAATTCCGGTGCAAAAGGCAATAGTGATCGGGAATCGACATGAGCGAACGGGTAAGGTCTTGGGCGTGATTCTGGCACGCTTAACGAGGCGACTGCGCCCTATTTTGCACGTCACAGTGCAAGGCGAATGTGGCGCAGGCGGCCTCTATCGGGCTCAAGATCGCTATTCGTTACTCGGGAGCAAGCGATGAACCCCATACGACCCTTTGTCGAGGCGGCCCTAATCGGCGGCGCCACCCTCTCTAGTCTTCATTTCTGCTGGGTACTACTGGTTGCAGCTGGCTGGGCACAGCCCTTCATGGATTTTGTGCTTCGACTACATATGCTGAATTCCCCCTTTCAGGTCCAGCCATTCTCGGCAGGGCTAGCCTTGGCGTTACTCGCCATCACTTTCGCATTTGGTGCGCTTTATGGTGTTATTTTTCAGGCGGCGCGCTTGGCGCTGACGCGCAATGCCTAAGCGAAAAAAAAGGCCCGCGAATGCGGGCCTTTTGCTTCAAACCAGCGTCTGTCTTAGGCGGCCTTAAGGGCGGTTGAAGCAGCCTTCAGGCTTGCCTTGGTAGCTGACTGAACGTTTTGCTCAACAGCAGCAACAGCCTGCTTGGCAGCCTTCGAGGCGGTCTCGTAAGCAGCGTTTGCGGCGGTCAGGGCAGACTTGACCAGCGCGACACCGCTCTCGGAACCGGCGGGAGCGCTCTTCGAGAACTCCTCAACTGCGGTAGTGATCTTCTCATTGCCCGCAGAGATTTGTGCCTCGGCCATCTTGGCGTAAGTGTTCACGGTCTCGGACACAATGCCGTAGACAGCATTGGCGTAGCCCACTGCGCTTTCCATCGTCGGCAGCGCGAAAGAGGACTGCACCTTCACGAAGTCCTGAACATCTTTCACTGACACAAGTGCCTTCAGGTTGTCTGCGCTCTGGCCCATTGCGCCCTTGGCGACTTTGAGCTGAAGCTCAATAAATTTCTCAACGCCGCTGAAAGAAGCGTTGGACAAGTCGACCATCGTCTCGACGTTGGTCTTAGCGATTTCTACAAACTGCTCATTGACATTTTTCATCTTGAATTCTCCAAAGTGTTAAGGGCTTGACTGCTTTAAAAACTGGTTTGGCCGCCTGCAGATTCATCTTGATGCGGCGCACAAATTGGATTTGAACCTATCAATTGGTGCACTGCAACCCCCTATGCAGAGTTTTCTATCGCAATGCATCATATTTTCATATTATGAAATATTGGGTCAGATCATAGGATGGATATCCCCTCTTGCGGCCCAATCCAGTCTGACCATAGATTGGCGGCACTTGGCCCGCAAAACCGCGCGGGCCTGGGCACAGGGGGGTACACCATGGCAAAAACAATCGCGCAGGTGCTTGCGCTTCAGAACCGGCCCATTATTTCGGTCACCACCGATGCCACAGTCCGGCATGCACTCGAAATCATGGCCAGCCACCATATTGGGGCCGTGCCTGTCATCGACGAAGGCCGGCTAGTGGGGATCTTCTCAGAGCGGGATTACGCCCGCCAGGGCGAACTGAGGGGCCGCAGCTGCGATGACACCCGCGTGCGGCAGATCATGACCTCGCCCGTGATCTCGATTAGCCCCGAGACCCAAATCGATGCCTGCATGCAGATCATGACCGATAAGCGCATCCGGCATCTGCCCGTCGTTCAAGACGAGCATGTTATCGGCATGATTTCGATTGGAGATGTAGTCCGGGAAATGATTGAAGAGCAAAAACAGTTAATCTCGCAGCTTGAGGCCTATATCCACGGATAAGTCTGGCCAGGCGTTCGTTAATTTTTGTTCGATAACTAATCCCACGATGCCGCTCTGCTGCAGAGCACTCGCTCTTTTTGCGCTACTGATCTCATCACCCAGCCTCTGGGCCGCTGAGATTCGGCTAGCGGTTGCCGCCAACTTCTCCGCTCCCATGCGCACTCTGGCTCAAGCTTTTGAAAGAAACACGGGACACAAAGTTATCGTCGCGCTCGGCGCCACAGGGCAGCTGTATGCCCAGATTAAAAATGGCGCGCCCTTTGATGTCATGCTCGCTGCAGATGATGAGACACCCAAAAAACTTGAGGCCGAGGGCCTGGGCGTGCCGGGATCACGCGCCACCTATGCCATCGGCCGGCTGGTGTTATGGAGTAAACGCGAGGGTCTGATTGACGCAAAAGGTGAAATCCTGAAAACAGACCGCTTCGATCGGATCGCAATCGCCAACCCCAAACTCGCACCCTATGGTGCGGCCGCCGTCGAAGTTATTGACAGACTCGGGCTAACTCAGGCCATCAGACCAAAGATCGTGGAGGCCACGAATATCACTCAGGCTCATCAGTTTGTTGCCTCGGGTAATGCAGCCATTGGCTTTGTAGCCCTGGCCCAGGTCGCGGAAGGCGGAGCGATTAAAGAAGGCTCTGGCTGGATCGTACCGGAGTCGTTTCATTCCCCAATTCAGCAGGATCTGATCTTGCTTGCGCGTAGCAAGGAACATCCGGCCGCCCGACAGCTGATCGAATTTTTGCGCAGTGATGCAGCAAAGTCAGTGATTCGATCTTATGGATATACCGTGCCATGAACATCTCCCCCGAGGCCTGGCAGGCCATTGGCTTGACACTGCAGCTCGCCACCGCCACGACGATCGTTCTGCTACTTATTGCAACGCCACTGGCCTGGTGGCTTTCTCAAACCGAGTCTTCTCTTCGGGCTCCGATTGGTGCGCTCGTTACTCTTCCGCTCGTGCTGCCACCGACCGTGCTCGGCTTTTATATTCTCGTACTGCTCGGCCCCGAAGGCCTGGTCGGTGAAATCACACAGGCTCTTGGCCTGGGGCTACTGTCCTTTTCATTTAGTGGGCTTTTGATCGGCTCAGTGATTTTTTCCCTGCCATTTGCTGTGCAGCCGATTCAATACGCCTTTGAGGCGATTGGCCGACGGCCCATGGAGGTCGCCGCAACGCTTCGTGCTCGACCGATCGATGCTTTTTTCTCTGTAGCATTACCGCTGGCTCGGCCAGGACTGCTCACCGCCACGGTGCTTACCTTCGCCCATACAGTCGGTGAATTCGGCGTGGTGCTGATGATTGGCGGCAACATTCCGGGCGAGACCCGAGTCGTCTCGACACAGATCTACGGCCATGTCGAGGCGATGGAATATCGCCAGGCCCACGGCCTTGCTGCGGGCATGGTGCTATTTTCTTTTGTCGTACTGATCATGTTGGCACGGCTTAAAAAACGTGCCGATCGGATCTTGCCATGAGCAATATCCCGGCACTCGAACTGAAATTCAATTTGCGGAGAGCAGACTTTACGCTCAATGTGAATCTCTCACTTCCTGCCGCCGGCATCACGGTAATTTTCGGCCCGTCGGGCTGTGGCAAAACGACACTTTTGCGCTGCGTGGCGGGATTAGAGCGGCCCGAGGGCATCCTTCGGATCTCGGATCGGCTCTGGCAAGACAGCGTAGCAGGGGTTTTCATCCCCACCTGGCAGCGGGCGCTAGGCTATGTCTTTCAAGAAGCCAGCCTCTTTGAGCATCTCTCAGTGAAGCAGAACCTTGAATTTGGTTTATCGCGAGTAAAGAGCCCGGCCGGCAGGAGCGCGCTCAATACTGCGATTGAATTGCTTGGAATTGAGCATCTGCTTTCCCGCGGCCCTCAGGGCCTCTCTGGCGGCGAGCGGCAGCGTGTCGCCATAGCCCGGGCCCTGGCCACCGAGCCAGAGTTGCTGCTCCTTGATGAGCCGCTCGCATCTCTGGATATTGCTAAAAAGAAAGACATCATTCCGTGGCTTGAGCGGCTGCATCGCGAACTCAAAATTCCAGCGCTTTATGTCACCCACTCGCTCGATGAGCTCGCAAGACTCGCCGACCATGTCGTGATGCTGGAGCAAGGCCAGGTCAAGGCAAGCGGCGGTATTTCTCAGACCCTCAGTGATGCACGTATCGCCCAGATGATTGGTGATGATGCGGGCATCATGACCGAGGGCATGATCGTCGATCGCAGTTCAACAGATCATCTTGTCCGAATTCGTTTTGATCATGGTGAACTCTGGGTGCGGGATGAAGGCCAGCCGCTTGGGCAGCAGGTCCGGATTCGTATTCTTGCCCGCGATGTCAGCCTCTCCGTTGCTGATCATGATCAGAGCACCATCCAAAATCGAATTCGGGGTGTGATTCAGTCCATGGATGAAGATCGCCACCCCGGCCAATGCCTGGTCAGCGTGCGCTGCGGCCAGACTGTATTGCTGGCCCGAGTCACACGACGCGCACTGAGCACCCTTGGGCTTAAGGTCAATCAGCCCATCTGGTGTCAAATCAAGTCAGTTGCCCTTCTTGAGTAAGAGCGAATTCCCCACGGCAACCGTCCAGCGGATGAAATTCGCACTGACGGCAGCCATCTTTTCAGTTTCAGTTCACTGCGCGGGGTCTGCTGTGGCCATGCCCGAGCGCAGCGCAATTACACTGGAGGACTCGACGCAGTTGCAAGTCAGAGTCTGGCCAGCTAAAACACCGCAGCGCATTGTGATTGGCGTTCACGGGTTTAACGACTACAGCAAAGCCTTTGATCCCCTCGCCCGCAGCCTGGTCGCTGAATTGCAGGCGACGGTCTACGCCTACGATCAGCGCGGCTTTGGCGCAAATCCCGCTCCGGGTGTCTGGCCCGGCGCGGATCGCTTGATTGAAGATCTACGAGAAGTGGTGAGCAAACTTCGCGATCGACACCCCGGGCTGCCAATCACCGTGATTGGTGAGAGCATGGGTGGGGCAGTGGCGCTTCGGGCAAGTACCGAACCGCCCGGGCTCTCGGCAAGTCAATTGATTCTGAAGGCGCCCGCGCTGTGGGGGGCAGAAACCATGCCCTGGTTTCAGCGGGCCAGCCTAAAGATGCTCAATACAGTAATGCCTGATCTCACTTTATCGGGCCGAGGCCTGCGTACGCTTGGCATCAAGCCGACTGATGATCCTGAGGTATCACGAGATCTTAGCCGCGATCCGCTCTTTATAAAGGAGACCCGGGTTAGCAGTCTCGTCGGGGTCACCGATCTTATGGGTCAAGCCCTCCATCATCCGATATCTTTTCCTATGCCCACATTAGTGTTGTACGGCCTGAACGATCGCATCATTCCACCGGCGCCGATTTGTAGCTGGCTAACACGATTGGAAGGGGAAAGCTCCAGCCTTCCTGAGCATGTTCGGTTTCTCATCTATCCAGAGGGCTGGCACCTGCTCACCCGACAGCTGCGTGCAGCCGAAGTCATCCAGGACATCGCTCGGTGGATTCGCACCCCACACACTCAGCAACGCACAAATCCTGCCTCCGGTTTGAATGCGCCCTTGTCTGCATCATTACCGCTTCAGGCCGCCCGTCAGCAAGTCTGTCAGCGCTAGGCTTTAGACATTACCTTGCTGGGCGCGACGCCATTTCTGCACAATCGCGCAGAGTCCATCAAGCCCATCTGTCAGCGCCGCAGGACCAGGCTGCAGAATCAGCGGGCTTTTAATTTCAAAGAGCATTGCATTGGCGACCGCCGGAATAGCCTGCCAGCCGGGCCGCTGCGCCACCTGCTCGGGCCGAAATTTCTTCCCACACCACGAGCCTACAATTACATCGGGCGCCCGCGCGATCACAGCACGAGAATCCTGAATAATTCGATCCTTTCCGAGACTGCAGACCGAGAGCTCGGGAAAACAATCCTGACCACCAGCAAATTTAATCAACTCGGACACCCAACGAATCGCAGAGATCATGGGGCTATCCCATTCCTCGAAGTAAATCTTGGGTTTTGGCCCCTCGGCGGCTGACTGCTCTGCGCGGGCCAGCCGATCCATTAACCGACTGACAAGCGCATCCGCTTTATCCGCCGCCCCGACGATACGGCCCACCATTGCAATCATCTCAAGAATCTCTTGAACACTGCGGTGATTCAGGATGTGAACCGTAACACCACGACGGGCAAGCTCAGCGGCGATCTCCGCTTGCAGATCTGAAAACGCAAATACCAGATCGGGTTTTAGCTCCAAAATTCGATCAATCTTGGCTGAGGTAAACGCGCTGACCTTTGGCTTTTCGCGCCGAGCCTGCGCAGGCCTGACTGTAAATCCGGAAATCCCCACCCCACAATGCGATCCTGCTCCCCCAAGAGATAAAGCGTCTCGGTAGTCTCCTCCGTCAGGCAGACGATACGTTGTGGGCCGCGGGGTATGGCGATCATATAGATCTCAGAAAGGTGCTTTCGAGGTACAGCCAATGAATAGGCTCAAGGCAAGAAATAAAGCGGCTTCTGTGCGCGATAAAAGACCCCCGGCGACGCCCGGGAATCGGCTTGACTGCTGAAACTTGGAGTGAAAAAACCAGCCCAAAGCGTTCTCTCAATAAAACTCTGAATTGCTTAACTTAACACCCATCATGGGCCAAAAGATAATCCCCGCAACCCGGCCTGGTCTGGTTATTTTTGCGTCGCTGCTCCTTATTTCCACCGCGCATGCAGGCCCATCGAAAGAGCGCTACTCGGTAGACATGGAATGGGGTACCGCATGGCAAGAGAAAAATGATGTTCAATCTCCCAATACGGCCTCTGGGACGCGCTTTTCGCTCAGCGGGCTAACCGGTGATGGCCCTTACTCAGCACCACGGTTGCAATTTACCTTACCGCTGAATCACCGTGATGACCTTCGGCTAGTTGCAGCACCGCTCAGGATCGATGAGCGCGGGCCGCTTACTGGTGTAGTAAATTTTCAGGGTACCAACTTCACTGCAGGTACCGCTTCTGCGACCTATCGCTTTGACTCCTATCGCGCCACTTGGCGACGAACAATCAACGATAGCGCCGACTGGGTTCTGAAGGCTGGCCTCACAGCCAAGGTCAGGGACGCAGAAATTACCTTGCGGCAGAGCACCAGCACCGCCTCACGATCCGATACGGGTTTTGTGCCCTTATTGCATTTTTATGCCCAGAAAAATCTCTCAGAGCGTTCCCGACTGATTTTTGATGTCGATGGACTGGCCAGCGGCCGTGGGCGCGCCTTCGATCTCTCATTACGCGCTGCCTATGATTTCCGGTCCGGTCTCTCCGGCTTTGTCGGCGTTCGGCTATTGGATGGAGGCGCGGACAACGGCTCTATCTATAACTTCGCGCGATTTCACTACCTCACGGCAGGCGTCACATTTAAAGGGCTATAAGCCACTGCTCCTTCACCGCTACCACCATCAGCGTGAGAATCGACAGCCCGAGATAAATTTTTCCGGCGTTTTCGTTTAAAAATCGGACTGCAACATCCTCGAGAGTGCGATTTCGTGGTGCGGACCATGGGGCTTGGGGTTGAATCATGAGGGATCTCCGGCTTGAGAGTGATTAGGGGCTACAACCACGGCCTAGCTGGGTGGCAGCCCTCTTATTAAGCGGGGGCCCTCTCCAATTGTCAATCTAAAGTTACAAACTAAATGTAAACCTAATCTATCGCAGCGCGTCAGAAGAAACGGCCCGCCGCTCGACTTTCAAAATCCAGATGTGCAGCGCAACACCGATCGCTGTAAAAAACAGCATCAGCTGGCTGGCATTCATCGCGCCCTGATGGGACACCAGTCCCACCGAAAAACCCCCTAGAGCACCCACCCACTGCTGCATCAGGCCCGCCATACCAGCAGCCGCCCCCGCAAGCGCTGGGTTCAGGCCTACCGTTGCAGTCAGAGTCGGCGGCACCATTAGGCCGTGACCTAGGCCAACAAGCATCATCGGCAAAGCAAAAGCCAATGCGGAATCCCACCCGAGTGCGCTCAAGGCCCACATCAGAACCACCCCAACAATCGATAAGCCTTGGCCAATCATCATGATGCTGGGCTCGCCCAAGAAACGCACCAATCGGCTCGTTAAAAAATTGCCCAAGATATAGAAAATGGGTCCCGCCATGATGTACCAGCCCACACCAGCGGGGCCGACGTCGTAACTTTTCAAAACACTCGGAGCACCACTGAGAAAAACATAAAAGACGGCGGTGGTCGACCCTAAGAGTGCGACATACGCAATAAATCCGGGCTGGCGCAGCAGTGTTGCATACGCAGTCAACATCTCAATAACCCAGTGTCGACGATCTAATGTGGAAGCCTTCTGATTCACAGCAAGTAATCTCAGGGCGGTAAAAAAGAGTGCCACTGAAAGCAGGGCCATCAGCACAAAGTTCGCCCGCCATCCCATCCACTCATGGATCGCGCCCCCGATCACCGTTCCCAATGGTGGCGTAACGCCAAGCGCCATGCCCACAAACGCCATGACACGCGTGCGGTCAGAGCCGCTGAAGAGATCCTGCACAAGCGCACGGCCAATCGCGATTCCCGCAGCACTACCTGCGCCCTGAATCGCCCTAGCCACAGTAAGTGTGACGATGTCATTCGCAAAAGCCGCAAGCAAAGCACCGAGTCCGGCGCAACAAAGGCCGGTGAGCAGCACCGGGCGACGGCCAAAGCGATCCGACAGTGGTCCATACAAAAGCTGCAGTCCGCCATAAGTCAGCACATAAACGCTAAAGGTCAGCTGAACCGCGGGCTGACTTGCGCCAAAAATCTCACCCCAGTCTTGCATCGAGGGCAGACAAATCGTCATGGCCATCAGGCCGAAGGCGATCTGCACCAGGAGATTGGCGATCCGCGCGCCTCGGCCCTCGGCGGAACTCAAACCACCGGCCTTCGTATCGAAGGAAGGTTAAACTTCATCTCATCAAAACTCTGCTCAGAGTTGAAGGCCGGCTTTTCCCTTCAGTTGAAGGATCTGGCGGGCATCTTGTGGACTTGCGATCTCAAGATTCAGCGCCTCTAGGATTGTGCGTATCCGCGCTACCTGCTCGGCGCTTGACTGCGCAAGCTTACCTGGGCCGATCCAAAGAGAATCCTCAAGCCCCATCCGAACATGGGAACCCATGGCAGCACCAATGGTAGCAAGGGGTAACTGGTTCTTCCCGGCGCCTAAGATCGACCATTGATAGTCGTCTCCGAATAATCGATCTGCTGTTCGCCGCATATGCATGAGATCCTCGGCGTGCGGACCAATGCCGCCAAGAATGCCAAACACCGACTGCACAAATAGTGGCGGTGTCGCCAGCTTTCGGTCTAAAAAGTGTGCAAGATTGTAAAGGTGGCTGATGTCATAACACTCAAATTCAAACCGAGTGCCGTTGTCTGTACCTCGGCGCAGAATTGTTTCGATATCCTGAAACGTATTTTTGAAAATCAGATTACGACTCTTCTCGAGGTGCTCACGTTCCCAGTCGTGTTTGAAATCCTTGAATCGCTCCAGCATTAAGCCACGAAGAAGATGTGGTTGACCAAACATATAAATCTGGACCAACAATGTAAGCATCGCCAGCGTTGCCAGTTGGATGTGCAGCAATCAATGCAGCATAAGTTGGATAAGAACCAAGAATTTGAATTCCTGTACCTTGTGGACCAGTAGCACCAGTTGGACCAGTTGCACCGCTAGGACCTATTGCACCAGTTGCTCCTACTGGACCTGTGGCACCAGCAGGACCTGTGGCACCGACATTTCCTTGTGGACCTGTAGAACCAGTTGCTCCAACAACTCCTTGAATACCTTGAATGCCCTGAATACCTTGTGCACCAGTTGCACCAGTTGCACCAGTTGCACCGACAGG
>RFRK01000003.1 GCA_009924525.1 Betaproteobacteria bacterium | reverse complement strand
TCCGGTGCTCACTGCACCCGGGACGGAGGCATCGGCCGGCTTCGCGTTTCTTCCTACAGGATCCAGCCCGGGGCTGAAAATGGTCTGCTTGGGGACTGACCCAGAGGGACGCAACAACCGGTCGGTAAATCATCTCCGACCGGCCGAGTATAACCTTGAACTTCAAGATGACAGCAAATCCCTTTGATTCGGCGTCAAAACTGCCGCTGTCCGGCTCGGCCCGGGGTTCGCCTGCGGGAGGACCGGAGAGCCGCGGCAGCAGCCCGGGCGTTCAGCAGTGGACAGTCGGGCCAGAGCAGGCCGGCCAGCGGATTGATAACTTCCTGCTGACCCGCCTGAAGGGTGTTCCCAAGACGCGGATCTATCGCATGCTGCGCACCGGCGAAGTCCGGGTCAATGGTGGCCGAATCGGCAGTGATTATCGAATCGAGGAGGGAGATGTGCTGCGCATCCCGCCGCTTCGGCTGCCGGCTTCGATGGACGGCAGCGATGGCAGTCAGTCCCGCGGTGCGATCCAGCCGGGGCTTGCCAAATCAGTTGCCGCCCGCATCAACGTAATTTTTGAAGACGAGTTTTTCATTGCAATTGATAAGCCCGCCGGCCTTGCGGTTCATGGCGGCAGCGGGGTGAAACTTGGCGTGATCGAGGCCTTGCGTCAGGTCCGTCAGCCTGAAGCGGGCCGCGAGCTTTTTCTGGAATTGGTGCACCGATTGGATCGGGAAACGTCGGGACTGATGCTTTTGGCAAAGCGCCGGTCTAGCCTGACTGAGTTTCATCGCCAGCTACGCGAGGGCCAGATGCGCAAGCGTTATCTCGCAGTTGTTTGGGGAAGCTGGCCGCAGGCCTGCGATCGAATCGATGCGCCGCTTCATAAATGGGTCAATGCCCGTGGCGAACGCTGGGTGCGAATTCAGGAGGGTGGCCAGGCGGCCATCACTAAAGTCCGGGTGCTTCAGCAGCTCGACCACCCCCTGCTCGGCGCCGTATCGGTTCTGCAGTGCGAGCCGCTCACGGGAAGGACGCATCAGCTGCGAGTGCATCTTGCGGGCCAGGGCCATCCGATTCTTGGTGATCCTAAATATGGAGTGCATGAGCGTGATGATGCGGTCGGCCCGAAGGGGCCAGGGCTGATTACCCGTATGGCCTTGCATGCCTGGTCGTTGCGGCTGACGCACCCGAACACGGGCGAGGCCCTGATACTCACCGCTCCTGTTGGCCAGGAGTTTCAGAATTTGCTGAATACATTGGGAGCGAAACCCTTGCGATGATGAATGTTGAATTAGTGGTCTTTGACTGGGATGGAACGGTGGTGGATTCCACCCCGAGCATTACGCTGGCAATTCAGCAGGCCTGCGGTGATATCGGGGTTGCGGTTCCTGCGGCCGAGGATGCCCGCTGGGTGATCGGCCTGGGCCTGCAGGATGCGCTGTCGCGGGTGGCACCCAACCTGAGTGCGGATCAGCAGCATCAGCTGACCGAGCGGTTTCGTCACCATTACCTCTCCCGTTATGAGCAGCTGCAGATGTTTCCCGGCATGTGGGAGTTGTTGCACGGCCTGCAGTCTTCGGGCATGCCACTTGCCGTCGCAACCGGGAAGACAAGGGTGGGACTGGATCGTTCTTTTGAGCTGACTCGGACTCGTCATTTGTTTGCGACATCGCGCTGTGCCGATGAATCCGAGCCCAAGCCCGCCCCGAAGATGGTGTTGGAGATCTGTGCTGAGCTTGGCGTTTCTCCAAGCTCAACGCTGGTGATTGGCGATACAACCCATGATATTTTCATGGCGCGTGCAGCTGGTGCCAGCGCGCTGGCGGTCGGTTATGGCGCGCACGCCGCCGAGGAACTGCTCGCTGCAGAACCGTTGGGCTGTATGCTCAGCGTCAACGAATTAGAGAACTGGATCACACAATGGATCAGCAAGTAATCGAGAAAGTCCTACTCGCGCATGTTCAGGAGCAGCGTCGCGCCCGCCGTTGGGCAAATTTTTGGCGGCTCACGACTCTATGCCTCGTGATCGTTGCCATTTGGATCTCCTCGTTTGGAAGCGGTGGGCAGCTCACCGCTAACCCCACTGCCCGCCATACCGCCATGATCGATCTGCAGGGCATTATTGAGCACGGCACCACCTCGAGTGCTGACTTGATTAATGAATCGCTGCGCGAAGCTTTTAAAAATTCTCATGCAGCAGGAATCATTCTGCGCATCAACAGCCCTGGCGGAAGCCCGGTGCAGTCGGGCATCGTCTTTGATGAGATTCGGAGGCTGAAGGCTGCACACAAAGACAAGCCGGTGATTGCAGTGGTGGAAGACGTGGCCGCCTCGGGGGGCTATTACATTGCCGCTGCTGCCGACTCCATTTATGTGAATCAGTCAAGCCTGGTGGGTTCGATCGGTGTGCGGATGGATGGCTTTGGATTTACCGAGGCGATGAAAAAACTCGGCGTGGAGCGCCGAGTATTGACTGCAGGCGAGAATAAAGCCTTACTCGATCCATTTCTTCCAATTGATCCGAAGCAGCGCGCCGCAGTGCAGAGCATGATCAATGAAGTCCACGGCCAATTCATCTCCGCAGTCAAGCAGGGCCGGGGCGATCGGCTCAAATCAGGCCCTGAGTTATTCACTGGCATGGTCTGGACGGGTGCGAAGAGCGTCGAGCTGGGCCTCGCGGATGGCCTGGGCACCGTCGATTCGGTGGCGCGCGATGTGATTAAGGCCGAGGATGTAATCGACTACACGCTGCAGCCGAATTTTGCCGAGCGGCTCGCCAAGCGCTTTGGTGCGGCTGCCGGCGATGCCATTTTCAGTGCCATGATGCGTTGGTCGATTTACTGATTTTCGTCTTGCGAGAGGGCCGAGAGTCCAAACGCTTTAAGTAGATTGGTCAGCGCAATTAAGGGCAGACCCACCAGCGCGGTCGGGTCTGGGCCCTCTATCGATTCGATCAGCGCAATGCCAAGCCCTTCCGATTTTGCGGCACCCGCGCAGTCCAGCGGGTTTTCGAGTGCGATGTAGTGGGCAAGCAGCCCATCGGGCAGCGCAGCGGCATTTTTAAACCGCACACGCGTGACCACAACGGCCTCTTTCACCGTGTGGCCGGCTTTAGCGGCTACACATACCGCGGTAATAAATTCCGAGGTCTTGCCGCGCTGCAGCCGCAGCTGCTCCAACGCACGCTCGGCCGTGCCGGGCTTATCTAAGCGCTCACCCTCACAGCTGGCGACCTGATCTGCACCAATGACAATCGCATTGGGATGGGATTGCGCAATCGCAACTGCTTTTTCTCGAGCAAGTCGCACTGCAGTCTGCAAAAACGATTCGCCGTGATGCGGCGTCTCATCGACCTGAGGAGACAGCACCTCAAACTGCAGCCGCAGCCGCGATAGCAGCTCCCTGCGATAAGGGCTGCTCGAAGCAAGAATCAATGGCGTGCGCATACTGGCTTGAAAGGTGTTCTGAAGGCGGATAAGGTTCGCGCATTATGGCGGCGAAATTCGATCTCGATAGCGTGCTGACTGCATCCGTGCTTGAGCGTGGACTCTCAGCTGGCCAGCTTCCTGCATCGGGCGAAATCCCCGCGCTCGAGTTCACACGTTTGATTGCATCCTGTCATCGCGTGCAGGATCCGGTGCATTGGGCCTTCGGCCCGGATGCCTTAGGACCAGGCCCGGGGCATCCGCGACGGCGCTGGTGGCTTTCCGCCCGTGTCAGGCTCGAGTGCGTCTGCGAGCGCTGTCTTGAGCCCGTCGCGCTTGCGCTCGAATCGCGCCGCGGCTTTGAATTTTTTGAGTCTGCAGCCCTCGCCGACGCCCGTACCGAACAGATGACGGCCGAGGATGAGGCCCGCGACCCAGACCTTCCGGCCGTTGATTTTTTGGCACCCGAGGACTCCGCGAGCCTGCGCGGACTCATCGAGGACGAACTGCTTTTGGAATTGCCGATGGCGCCCAAGCATGCCGACTGTCAGGCACCCCTGACAGTCCAATCGAATAGTTCAGATCGAACCCGACCCTTTGCAGGCCTTGCCGACCTGCTCCATAAGCCTTCGAAAGGGAAAAATGCCTTATAATTCAAGGTTTTCCGGAGCTTAACCATGGCTGTCCAACAGAATAAGAAGTCGCCGTCAAAGCGCGGCATGCATCGTTCGCACGATTTTCTGACCAATCCGCCCACGGCCGTTGAGCCGACCACGGGCGAGATTCATCTGCGCCACCACATCAGCCCCTCGGGCTACTACCGCGGCAAGAAAGTCGTAAAGACCAAGGCCGCCTAAGTCTTTTTTCTCGCGCTGTGACTTCGTCGCAGTCTGTCTGTGTCGCCATTGATTGCATGGGTGGCGATCATGGACTCTCCGTCACCATTCCCGCAGCAGTCAGCTTCCTGAGCGCGAGTTCAGGCCGACGGGCGTTGCTCGTCGGCCGAGAGCCTGAGCTCTCAGCGGCCCTGCAGGCCGAGGGTGTAAGCACTGAGGTCCGCAGTCGATTGGAGATCATCGCCACCGATGAGGTGGTGCTTATGGATGACCCGCCTGCAGTTGCGTTGCGCAATAAGCGCCGCTCTTCGATGCGGCTTGCCATCGAAGCGGTGAAAGAAGGCCGAGCCCATGCGGCAGTCAGTGCAGGCAACACGGGCGCACTGATGGCGATTGCCCGCTATGTGCTCAAAACCATGGAGGGCATTGATCGGCCAGCGATTGCAACGGCCATGCCCAATCAAAAAGGTGGCGTGACCACCATGCTCGATCTGGGCGCCAATGTTGATTGCAATGCGGATCATCTGTTGCAGTTCGCCTCGATGGGTGCGGCCTTAGTATCGGTCATGCACGGCAAGCAAAATCCGACCGTAGGCTTACTCAACATTGGCGAGGAAGTCATTAAGGGCAATGACACCGTGAAGCTTGCTGGTGAGCTGCTGCGGGCCAGTCACTTGAATTTCTTTGGCAATGTGGAAGGCGACGATATTTTCAAAGGCACCACGGATGTGGTGGTCTGCGACGGTTTTGTGGGCAATGTGGCTTTGAAAACTGCTGAAGGTCTTGCTCAGATGCTGCGCAGTTTCATTAAGCAGGAATTCACCCGAAGCGGCATCAGCAAACTGCTGGGCTTGATTGCAATGCCGGTGCTAAAGCGTTTCTCGCAGCGTGTCGATCATCGTCGCTATAACGGCGCTGCCTTGTTGGGCCTGCGGGGCATCGTATTTAAAAGCCACGGCTCTGCTGATACGCTGGCCTTTGGCCATGCATTGGGCCGCGCCGCCGATGCGGCTGCATATGGGCTCAATGAAAAGATCGCGCAGGCCATTGCCCTTGATCGGCCCGAGTCGATCCCCCATCCTGACCTAAAATCGCAGTCCACAGAAGCATCCGAGGATCTGGCGTAATGGAGATGTACTCGCGCGTGGTGGGCACGGGTCGGGCCCTTCCCGGGCAGCCTGTGAGTAACGCAGCCCTGGTGGACCGTCTTGCGAAGTCTGGCATTGAAACCTCAGATGCCTGGATCCGTGAGCGCACCGGTATTTCCCAGCGCTACATCGCCGCAGAGGGTGTAAGCAGCAGTGATCTGGCGGCCGAAGCCGCACAGCATGCGCTGCATGCCGCCGGCTTATCGGCTGCGCAACTCGAGATGATCATCGTGGCGACATCAACGCCCGATATGATTTTCCCTTCCACGGCTTGCCTGGTGCAGAAGAAGATTGGCGCCTCCGGCGGCCCAGCGTTTGATGTGCAGGCGGTCTGCAGTGGCTTTGCTTATGCGATGGCAACTGCAGATCTGTTTATCAAGTCGGGCAAGGTCCGCAATGCCTTGGTCGTTGGTGCCGAGGTGTTCTCGGGTATTTTGGATTGGACCGACCGCGGCACTTGCGTATTGTTTGGTGATGGCGCGGGTGCTGTGGTGCTGACTGCGGATCAGCAGCCTGGCGTGCTGGGCCATCGGCTGCATGCCCGAGGCGAATTTGAAAATATTCTCCGCACCCCCGGCTCGGTGAGTCACGGCAAGGCCACAGGCCATCCGTTTCTTACCATGGATGGCCAGTCGGTATTTAAGCTCGCAGTCCAAGTCCTTGATAGTGTTGCCCGCGAGGTTCTTGCCGATGTCGGTGATCAAGTCAGCGACATCGATTGGCTGATTCCGCACCAGGCGAATGTCCGAATCCTATCGGCCACTGCAAAGCGGCTTGGCATCGATGAATCTAAGGTAATTGTTACGGTGGATCAGCATGCCAATACTTCGGCCGCCTCGGTGCCGCTTGCGCTGGACGTAGCAGTCCGCGATGGCCGAATTCAGCCGGGGCAGCGGCTGATGTTGCAGGGTGTGGGCGGTGGCTTTACTTGGGGCGCCGTGTATCTTCGGTACTGATATGAATTCAATTGCTTTTATTTTTCCCGGGCAGGGATCGCAGACGGTTGGCATGTTGGAGGGTTTCTCTGCAAATGCTGCGGTGAGCGGCGCAATTGCTGAGGCCTCCGAGGCCCTCGGCCAGGATCTCGGGCAGTTAATTGCACAGGGGCCTGCCGAGGCTTTGAGCCTTACAGTGAATACGCAGCCCGTCATGTTGGCAGCCTCAATCGCGTTTTATCGTGCATGGTCTGCAGCCGGCGGTCCGCAGCCCGGCTGGGCCGCAGGCCATAGCCTCGGAGAGTATTCCGCGCTCACCGCAGCCGGTGTCTTTAGCCTCGCCGATGCGACTCGGCTTGTGCGTTTTCGCGCCGAACAAATGCAGTCTGCGGTGCCGGTGGGCATGGGCAGTATGGCCGCGGTGCTGGGCATGGAATCGCAGGCAGTGATTGCCGCCTGTGCGGATGCGGCCCAAGGCCAGGTGGTCGAGGCCGTCAACTTCAATGCACCGGATCAGACGGTGATTGCAGGCCACAAGGATGCGGTCGATCGGGCCTGCGCCTTGGTGAAAGAGCGCGGCGCGAAACGTGCGTTGCCGCTGGCAGTCTCCGCACCGTTTCATTCAAGCTTACTTGCGCCCGCTGCCGACGCGCTGCGAGAAAGACTGGCGCAGACTGCCCTGAACCTTCCATCGATTCAGGTGGTGAATAACGTGGATGTGGCAATTGAGCGCGATGCTGATCGTATTCGTGATGCCTTATCGCGACAGGCGATGCGCCCGGTCCGCTGGGTCGAAGTTATCGAGAAGCTCTCTGCCAATGGGGTCGCCACCATGATTGAGTGTGGACCCGGTAAGGTACTGACAGGCCTGGTGAAACGGATTGCCCCACAGATGGCGACATTTGCGATCAACGATCAGGCCAGTCTTGAAGCCGCATTAATTGCGGTATCTGCGTAAAAGGAGCGCTGAGTTAATGAGCGAGACTTCCAAGGTAGCTTTAGTGACAGGCGCCACTCGGGGCATTGGGCAGGCGATTGCGCTGGCCTTGGGCCAGGCCGGCCACACCGTCATTGGCACTGCGACCACCGAAGAGGGTGCACAAAGCATTTCGCAGGCAATTGCCGCCCGAGGTTTTAAAGGCTGCGGCATGGTGCTGCAGGTCAACGATGCTGCCGCCTGCGATGGTCTTATTGATCACATCGGACAGCAGTTTGGCCCGATTGGCATCCTGGTCAATAACGCTGGCATTACCCGAGACAACCTCTCGATGCGCATGAAAGACGAAGAATGGGATGCCGTGATTCAGACGAATCTCACGGCGGTCTTTCGGCTCTCGCGTGGTGTACTGCGGGCCATGATGAAGGCCCGCTGGGGACGGATCATCAATATCACCTCGGTGGTTGGAATTTCAGGAAATCCCGGCCAGATAAATTACGCCGCCGCCAAGGCCGGCGTCGCGGGTATGTCTCGGGCCCTGGCCCGCGAGGTAGCGAGTCGCGGAATAACCGTGAACTGCGTGGCCCCGGGCTTCATTGACACCGATATGACCAAGTCCCTATCCGAGGATCAGATCAAGACCCTGACCAGCCAGATTCCCGCCCAACGTCTCGGAACTCCGTCAGATGTGGCCTCATCTGTCGTCTTTTTGGCCTCAGAAGGTGCCGGCTACATCACCGGGGTTACCCTGTCCGTGAACGGCGGCATGGTGATGTCCTGATACAATCCCCCGCGGTTTACCCCTAAGGAAAAAGCTTCATGGAAGACATTGAAAAGCGCGTGATTGGCATCGTCTCTGAGCAGCTTGGCGTCAAGATTGAAGACGTCAAAAAAGAGTCCAAATTTGTCGATGACCTCGGCGCTGACTCCCTGGATACCGTCGAACTCGTGATGGCCCTGGAAGACGCATTTGGCTGCGAGATCCCCGACGAGGAAGCTGAAAAGATCACGACGGTTCAGCAGGCGATCGACTACGTCACGTCCCACCTGAAGAAGTAAGCGGATTTTCTGCCGATGAGCGGTCCTTCACCATCGGGTGCCGCGGGTCGGCGTCGCGTTGTCGTTACCGGATTAGGCTGCGTTTCCCCCCTGGGAAACGAAGTCGCCTCGTCTTGGGCGGCGCTGACTGCCGGCAAATCCGGCATCGCCACTGTCACCAAGTTTGACCACAGCGGCCTTCCTGTGCACTTCGCAGGCGAAGTGAAGGGCTTTGCCGTCGAAGACTATCTTCCCGCTAAAGAGGCCCGGCACATGGACACCTTCATCCATTACGGAATCGCGGCGGGTGTTCAGGCGCTCAAGGACTCCGGCATCCAGGTCACCGAAGCAAACGCCGAGCGCATCGGGGCCTTCGTCGGCTCCGGCATCGGCGGGCTGCCGCTGATTGAAGAGACTCACGCGGAGTACACCAATCGCGGTGCGCGCCGCATATCGCCGTTTTTTGTGCCGGGATCGATTATCAACATGATCTCCGGCCACCTCAGCATTCTGCACAACCTGAAAGGACCCAATGTGGCTGCGGTCACGGCCTGCACCACTGGGCTGCACAGCATTGGGCTTGCCATGCGATTGATTCAATATGGCGATGCGGATGCCATGCTGGCGGGCGGTGCCGAGTCTACGATTTCGCCGTTAGGCATTGGCGGCTTTGCGGCAGCGCGTGCGCTGTCCACGCGCAATGATGATCCTGCGGCAGCGTCGCGGCCGTGGGATAAAGATCGGGATGGATTTGTTCTAGGCGAGGGCGCTGGTGTGTTGATGCTCGAAGAGTACGAGCATGCTCGGGCCCGCGGCGCGAAGATTTATTGTGAGCTTGCAGGGTTTGGAATGTCGGGAGATGCATTTCATATGACCGCGCCGAATATGGATGGCCCGCGTCGGTGCATGTTGAATGCCTTAAAGGATGCTGCAATACCTGTCGATCAAGTGAATTATGTCAATGCACATGGCACTTCAACGCCGCTTGGCGACAAAAACGAGTCTGATGCAATCAAGTCGGCCCTCGGCGATGCTGCGCGTCGTGTTGTTGTTGGGTCCACCAAGTCCATGACCGGCCATCTCTTAGGCGGCGCAGGCGGCCTTGAGTCGGTATTTACGGTGCTCGCCTTGCATCATCAGGTGAGCCCACCGACGATCAACATTTTCAATCAAGACCCAGAGTGTGACCTTGATTATTGTGCCAATACGGCCCGTGATCTCCCGATTCGGGTAGCCCTGAAAAACAACTTCGGATTTGGCGGCACCAACGGCACGCTCGTTTTTCGCGCAGTCTAAGTGCGCGACGATGCGGGCTCGATATGAGCGATCAGCGTGAGACCGACGCTGAACTCGTACAGCGGGTTCAGCAGGGCGATAAACGAGCCTTTGAATTACTGGTTGCCAAGTATCAGCGTCGTGTTGAACGGCTGATCTCTCGGTTGATTCGCGATCCGGCTGAGATCGAGGATGTCGCCCAGGAGGCCTTCATCAAGGCCTACCGGGCACTTCCGCAGTTCAGGGGGGAGAGCGCCTTCTACACCTGGCTGTATCGAATCGCTGTCAATACAGCTAAAAACTTTCTGGTCAGTCAGGGCCGCCGGCCCAGGCCCATGGCGGATGCGCCTGCCGAGGAGGATGGGGAATCTTTTGATGCTGCCGATGTCGTAGAGGACATCAATACCCCGGATGCGGTGCTGCACGGCCGTCAGGTGGCCGAGACGGTCAATGCCGCCATCGAGGCACTGCCTCCGGACTTGCGCACGGCGCTGACGCTGCGGGAGATCGAAGGATTGAGCTATGAAGAAATTGCTGAGGCGATGGACTGCCCGATAGGCACGGTCCGATCACGGATATTCCGGGCCCGTGAGGCCATTGCGGAACGTCTTAGGCCGCTGCTCGGCACCGCTGATGGCAAACGCTGGTAGGAATGAATCGAATGATGATGTCACACCACAATAAAAAAGAGAGTAATCGCAACGGGGGGAGCGCGTGATGAACGCACACGAAGAATTATCAGAGTGGATGGATGGACAGGCTGGCGAGGGCCGCGCCGAACTGATGGCAAAAAAAATCTTGCAGGATCCAGAAAGTCGTGCCCGCTGGAATGACTATCACTTGATTGGTGATGCCATGCGCAGCGCGGCCCTTGCCCGCAGAAGCAATGTGGCGAACACCGTCGCGCAGGCTCTCGAAAACGAACCGCATCACATTGGCCAATCTGCGATGAATTCCGCAGCGCGGCCTGCTCTCGCCCGTCGAAAAATTTCGCGTGCGGTTTCCGGATTGGCGATTGCGGCAGGCCTTGCATTTGTCGTGTTCGTCGCCGTCGCGCCGCAGATGCAAGAATCCGCCAGCCCGGAGCAACTGGCCGCAGCTGGTTCGGCATCAAAGGGTGCCGACAGCCCAGCCGCAGTGACCACTGCCGTACTCCAGGACGCCCGTCTGCGCGAACTCTTTGATGCGCACGGGTCCATGTCGATTCGTCCCGTGTCTACCGAGGTGCGCTGATGCGTAACCAGGCCACACGGTCTCTGATGTTGTTGGCGTTGCTTAGCGCCTCGGCAGCGTATCCGGCCTACGCCCAGTCCGAGTCGTCGCTGGCTGGGTTGCTGGAGCGTATGCGAACTGCTGCCCAGAGCTTGAGCTTTTCGGGGATATTCGTGCATCAGCAGGATGCGGTGCTGCAGTCCTCGCGGATCATTCAGACCCGGGATGCCCAGCAGCCGGTGACCAAACTGCAGACCCTGGAGGGCAACCGCCAAGAGGTCATCAAACTCTCAGGCGAGATTCGTATCTACATGCCGGATCAGCAGCGGGTGAAGATCGATCAGACCGGCCAGCCGCGTTCGGCCTTCCCGGCCGTGATTGTCGGCAGTCCGGCCGCCGTACTGGCCAACTACGAGGTTGTCACCGGCGGATCGATGCGGGTGGCCGATGTCGATGCCCAGGAGGTGCTGCTTAAGCCGCGCCATGAGGCCCGCTGGCCCGTTCGGGTCTGGATGGATAAGCGGACCGGGCTGATTGTGAAGTGCCAGAAGCTTGACCGGGAGGGCCGCACCGTGGAGCAGGCCGCCTTTACGGCCCTGAATTTCTCTCCAAAGCCAGGCCCAGCCTCAAGCCAGCCCTCGTTTGCCGGGGTGAAGGACTGGACGGTGTATAACGCCTCTTTCCAGCCCACTACCACGGCCCCACCCTTAAAATTCAGGGCTGAGGCCCTGCGGGGCTTCGAACTGGTGGGGTCTTACGAGCGCCATGGACCGGCCGGGCTGGAAATGCGGCGTTATGTGTTCTCGGATGGGGTTGCAGCGGTCACTGTGTTTGTAGGTCCGAAAACTAAGGAGAGTCCGCTGGGTGATAAGGCCCATCGCACCGGCGCGGTGAGTATGGCCTCGAAAGAGTTTCAGGATGTTCGCTTGACCGTCTTTGGCGATGTGCCGCCCGAGGCCCTTCGGCAGTTTGTGCAAAGTATTGAATGGAAAACTAATCTATGAATCAGGAAGTTGCCGCGCTTGGTCCAGTAATGGGTCGGCCGGTTTGGCATCAGGCGATGCTCATGCGCGCTGCAGCCATGTTGATTGCATTACTGGGTGTTTCAATCTCGGTGATCCCAGTTGCTTATGGTCAGTCACAGACCCAGCCCCAGTCGGTGCGTGGACTGCCCGACTTTGCTGATTTGGTCGAGAGCGCTGGGCCTGCAGTGGTGAATATTCGCACCATCGAAAAGGTACGTGTTCAGCAGTCAGCCCCAGGTCAGCAGATGCCTGAGCTTGATGAAAATGATCCCTTTTATGAATTTTTCCGCCGCTTTTTTCCGCCACGGCCGAATGCACCACGCAATCCACGTGGTGCGCCACAGCCCGAGGAGGTGCCCCGGGGTGTTGGCAGTGGATTCATCATTTCAGCCGACGGCTTTATTCTTACCAATCATCATGTGGTTGACGGCGCAGACGAAATTCTGGTGACGTTGGCGGATAAGCGGGAATTTAAAGCCCGATTGATCGGCTCGGATCGTCGCACTGATGTAGCGCTCGTAAAAATCAACACCACGGGGCTGCCCTTATTGCGCTTCGGAGATCCGAATCGCTTGCGGGTCGGCGAATGGGTTCTGGCGATTGGTTCGCCTTTTGGTTTAGAAAACACCGTGACTGCAGGTATCGTGAGTGCTAAGGGCCGCGATACCGGTGATTACCTCCCGTTTATTCAGACCGATGTGGCCGTGAATCCCGGCAATTCGGGTGGACCGCTTCTGAATATGCGAGGTGAAGTGGTTGGAATTAATTCCCAGATCTATAGCCGCACTGGTGGTTTTATGGGAATTTCTTTCGCGATTCCCATCGACGAGGCGAATCGTGTAGCCGAACAACTCCGCGCGCAAGGCCGTGTCACCCGCGGTCGCATTGGAGTGGGAATTGGCGAGGTCACTAAAGAAGTTGCCGATGCTCTGGGCCTATCCAAAACTTCAGGCGCGCTCGTGCGCAGCGTAGAGTCGGGCGGCCCCGCTGAAAAGGCGGGCCTTGAGCCTGGCGATATTCTCTTGCGCTTTGATGGCAAGCCGATTGAAAAATCCACAGATCTGCCGCGTATTGTGGGCAATACCAAGCCGGGTGCCCGCGTCACCGCGCAGCTCTGGCGCAAGGGAGGCATGAAAGAAATCAGTGTCACGGTAGGCGAGATGGAGCCGGACCGTGTGGCCAAGGCAGCCGCTAAGCCGGGCCAGCCTTCTGCAACTGTGGCAGCCAATTGGCTGGGGCTGTCGGTGGCGGATCTGACCGAGGCCCGTCGCGGAGAGTTAAAAATTAAATCGGGTGTTTTGATTGAGGCGGCCGAGGGCGCCGCAGCCCGCGCAGGAATTCGTCAGGGCGATGTTCTTATTAGCGTGAATAACACCGACATCACCTCGGCGAAGCAGTTTGGCGAATTTGTTAACAAGCTGGATAAAAACAAACCCCTTGTGGCGCTTGTCCGACGCGGCGACGGCGCCTTGTTCATCCCGGTTCGGCCCACCACGGCGAAATGAGAACATCACAACAAGAACAACGATCGATGGTGAGTCTTGGAGCACATCCGTAATTTTTCGATAATTGCCCACATCGACCATGGCAAAAGCACACTCGCCGATCGCATCATTCAGCTGTGTGGCGGACTCTCGGATCGCGAGATGGAGGCACAGGTCCTGGACTCCATGGCACTGGAGCGCGAGCGTGGCATCACCATCAAGGCGCAGACTGCAGCACTGACCTATAAAGCGCGGGATGGAAAAACCTATGCGCTGAACTTAATTGACACGCCGGGCCACGTGGATTTTTCCTACGAGGTCAGCCGTTCATTGTCAGCCTGTGAGGGTGCGCTGTTGGTGGTTGACGCCTCCCAAGGGGTAGAGGCCCAGACCGTGGCTAACTGTTACACCGCAATTGAGCTTGGCGTCGAGGTCGTGCCCGTGCTCAATAAAATTGATCTACCGGCCGCCAATCCAGAGCAGGCGATTCAAGAGATTGAAGATGTCATCGGTATTGATGCCCAGGATGCCGTACGCGCGAGTGCCAAGACCGGCGAGGGCGTACCCGATATTCTTGAGATGCTGATTGCCCGTGTTCCTCCCCCCAAAGGGGATCCCACTGCACCGCTTCAGGCGCTCATCATCGACTCATGGTTTGACAACTATGTCGGCGTGGTGATGCTGGTGCGTGTGGTTAACGGCAGCCTAAAACCCAAAGACAAAATCCTTTTGATGTCCACCGGTGCCACATACCCGGTGGAGCAGGTGGGCATCTTCACTCCCAAGTCAAAACACCTGGAGAGCCTTGCGGCGGGCGAGGTGGGGTTTGTCATCGCCGGCATTAAAGAACTAAAGGCCGCCAAAGTTGGTGACACCGTGACCCATGCGGGAAGCCATGCGGCCCCCCAGCCACTGCCAGGCTTTAAAGAAATCAAGCCACAGGTTTTTGCGGGCCTTTATCCAGTGGAATCCAATCAATACGAGGCCTTGCGCGATGCCTTAGATAAGTTAAAGCTCAATGATTCCTCGCTGCAATATGAGCCCGAGGTCTCGCAGGCCCTAGGCTTCGGTTTTCGCTGCGGATTCCTTGGCCTGCTGCATATGGATATTGTGCAGGAGCGGCTCGAGCGTGAATATGACATGGACCTCATCACCACTGCACCCACAGTCGTCTATCAGGTGCTCATGCGTGATGGCACGCTGATTGATGTTGATAACCCGTCAAAGATGCCCGATCCATCACGCATCGAAGAAATTCGCGAGCCGATTGTCACGGTGACACTATTTATGCCCCAGGAGTATGTCGGTGCGGTAATTACGCTGTGCACCGGCAAGCGCGGCGTGCAGACTGCGATGAATTATCACGGCCGGCAGGTCAATCTGACCTACGAGCTGCCCATGAATGAAATCGTGCTTGATTTTTTTGACAAGCTAAAGTCAGTTTCGCGTGGCTATGCCTCGATGGATTACGAATTTAAAGAATACCGGGCCTCGGATGTTGTGAAACTTGATGTGCTGATCAACGGGGACCGTGTGGATACGCTGTCGGTAATCGTGCATCGGGCTAATTCGCAGAGTAAAGGCCGGGAGCTCGCCTCTAAGTTGCGTGAGCTCATTCCCCGGCAAATGTACGATGTAGCGATTCAGGCAGCCATTGGGTCGAACATCATCGCCCGAGAAAATATCAAGGCCCTGCGCAAAAACGTGCTTGCTAAGTGTTATGGCGGTGATATCACCCGCAAGCGTAAGCTTTTGGAAAAACAAAAGGCGGGTAAAAAACGCATGAAGCAGGTTGGCACTGTCGAGATTCCGCAGGAGGCTTTCCTTGCAGTGTTACAGGTCGAGGACTGATCGTGAATTTTGCTCTGATTATTTTTCTGCTCTGTGTGTTCACTGGCGCCCTCTGGGCCGCAGACCGTTGGGCGTGGAGAAAGCGTCGGCCCGAGGGAGCACCGCGGCCGCTTTGGCTGGAATATACCGCAGGCTTTTTTCCGGTGATCTTCGTGGTGTTCATGCTGCGCAGCTTCGTGGTGGAGCCTTTTAGTATTCCGTCGGGCTCCATGATTCCGACTCTGCGGATCGGCGATCTGATTCTGGTGAATAAGTTTTCGTATGGCATTCGCTTGCCCATCGTGCACACCAAGGTGCTCGATACGGGCGCACCGGAGCGGGGTGACGTTGCCGTTTTTCGTTATCCCGAAGATGAGACGGTGGATTACATCAAGCGGGTCATTGGCCTGCCTGGTGATGTGATTCGATACGAAAATAAGCGGCTCTTTGTCAATGATCAGCCGGTGGCAGCCAAGCCCCTAGATCCGTATTTTGACGCTGGACGTATTTCTCTGCAGTTCGAAGAGCAGTATGGCGGAAAGCGCTACCGCACGCTTAATGATGATGACCGACTGCCATTGGGTTTTCTGCCTCCATCCGGCGGCAGGGGCTGCCAGGTTACCGACCGAGGCCTGCGCTGCGAGGTGCCCGCCGGCCACTATTTCATGATGGGCGATAACCGTGATAACAGCAGTGACAGTCGTGTATTTGGTTTTGTTCATGAGCGGCTCTTGGTGGGCCGGGCGTTTTTCATTTGGTTTAATGCCGGCGAGGTCATGAGCGGCAAGTTCGAACGATTGGGCAGCTTTGAGTAACGCGACTTCAGATCTAGAAAAACGGCTGGGCTATAGCTTCAAAGACCCCGCGTTGTTAAAGCTTGCGTTAACGCATCGTAGCCATAGTGCCGCCCACAATGAGCGGCTTGAGTTTTTAGGCGACAGCGTGCTGAATTGCGCTGTGGGCCATCTGCTGTATCGGCAGCTCAAGCAGTTCGATGAGGGCGATCTCTCCCGTGTTCGGTCCAATCTTGTGCGCCAGCAGGCCCTACACGATATTGCCCAGACCCTATCGCTGCATCAGTTTTTGCACCTTGGCGAAGGCGAATTAAAAAGCGGCGGGCTGCGGCGGCCCTCAATACTGGCCGATGCACTGGAGGCCCTATTGGGCGCAATTTTTTTGGATGGCGGTTTTGCCGAGGCGGCCCGAGTTATTGATAGCCTGTATACGCCAATTCTTAAACAGGTTGATCCGAAAACACTGGGTAAGGATGCCAAAACGCTACTGCAGGAATTCTTGCAGGGACTGGGGTTGCCGTTGCCGGTGTATTCGGTCGTTGCCACGCATGGCGCAGCCCACAGCCAGGTTTTTGAAGTCGAGTGTGTGATTGCCAAACTCGCCATCACCGTCCTGGGCTCAGGATCCAGCCGCCGCGCCGCTGAGCAGATGGCTGCCACGCAGGCGCTTTCGGCGGTGCGTGAAGCGACTGCGAGTGTGCCAAAGAAAACCCGACGCGCCAGGAAGTCATCGCCACCGCCCCAGGCGGCGCTGGTCTTTGAAGATAAAGAGCGTAAGGCCTGACGGGATACGGTCATGACACACCGCTGTGCTGTGGTGGCCATCGTGGGAAGGCCCAATGTGGGCAAATCAACATTGTTGAATTACTGGGTCGGCCAGAAAGTCAGTATTACCTCTCGTAAGGCACAGACGACCCGGCATCGCGTTACCGGCGTATTGACACGGCCGGGGCTTCAGATTGTGTTTGTGGATACTCCCGGTATTCAGCGACGGCACAATAACGCCTTAAATCGCCAGCTCAATAAAACTGCGGTGCAAGCCCTCAGCGATGTGGATCTGGCACTCTGGGTGATCGAGGCGACGGGTCTTAGCGCTGAGGATGAAGCCATTCTGGGACTGATTCCAAAATCGCTGCCCGTTATCGCGGTATTGAATAAGTCGGATCGCATTCGCACTGCCCAGGATCGCAAGGCCGCTTATGCCCTGGGGGATCGGCTCGCTGCCATGCACCGCTTTCATGCCCTGGTGCCCGTGTCGGCCGAGCGTGGCAGTCAATGCGATGCGGTCATTCACGAGATTGCTCAATTAGCACCTGAGGGTGAGCCGCGATTTGCAGAAGATGAAATCTCTGATCGCAGTGTGCGGTTTCTAGCTGGCGAACTAATTCGCGAAAAACTGTTTCGGCTTTTAGGTGATGAGCTTCCTTATGAGACCACGGTGGTGATCGATCGATTCGAAGAGCAGGCCTCGGTGAGCGCCCCCGGAAAACTGCATGCCGATATCAGTGCAAGTATCGTCGTGGCCAAAGCATCGCAGAAGGCGGTGGTGATCGGTGAGCAGGGCAGCCGCATTCGTCGCATCGGCACCGAGGCTCGGGCGGATATTGCCCGCTTAATTGACGGCACTGTAAGACTAGAGCTCTGGGTCAAAGTCAAAAGCGGCTGGGCTGATGATGCCGCGGCTATTCGTGCATTTGGTGTCGAATGAACGCGGCTGCTGATCGCGGACTGGTGCTGCATGTCATGCCGTGGCGAGAGACCAGTCTAATTGTCGAGGCTTTCACCCGCGAACATGGCCGACTCGGCATGATTGCCAAGGGTGCAAGACGGCCCCGCTCAGCGCTGCGTGGCCTGCTTCAGCCTTTTCAGCTGCTGGACCTTCGCTGGAGCGGAAAGTCTGAGCTGCGCACACTGATTGCTGCCGAGTGGGTCGGCGGACTTGCCATGCTTTCTGGGGCCGCGATCATGCCGGGTTTTTATCTCAATGAGTTGATGGTGCGCTTGCTGCCTCGCGAGGATCCCCATCCGGCGGTCTTTGATGATGTTCTCGCGACGCTGGGTCTGTTGGCACGGCAAGAGGCTGAGGGCCGCGGCCGCGAGATGACCGAACCGATTCTTCGACGCTTTGAGTGCAACTTATTGCGTGAATTAGGCGTCGCCCCGAATTTCGAACGTGAGACTGCAAGCGGAGCGCCGGTTACTGGGGCGGATTTTTATCAAGTCAGTCCCCAATCCGGGGTGGTACGGCTCGGGCCGAGGGCAATGGAATCCGCGCAGGCGTCTTCTCAGGCTGTTGATCTGATCCATGGTCGAACCCTTCTGGCCTTGGCCCGCAGTCAGCAGTCTGTTGAGGAAGCCGTCCACGCGTTCGAGGACCCCGAGATCGCGGCCGAATCCAAGCGGCTGCTGCGGGCGCTGCTGGGTCAGCACTTAGGCGAAGACGAGCTTCATTCGCGGCAGGTGATGCGGGATCTGGTTCGGATTTAAGATAGCGCACCCCGACACAGGATCAGCATCATGATTGAACTTGGCGTAAATATTGACCATGTGGCCACGCTTCGGCAGGCCCGGCGCGGCATTGATCCGGATCCGATCTGGGCTGCCGTGGAGGCCCATCTCGGCGGTGCAGATGGCATCACTGTGCATCTGCGCGAGGATCGTCGTCATATACAAGACGCTGATGTCCGCCGGCTACGCACACACACACAGATCAAGCTGAACCTGGAGATGGCGGCCACGAAAGAGATGGTGGCAATTGCCTGCGAGATTAAGCCCGAGATGGCCATGCTCGTACCCGAGGGCAGACAGGAAATCACCACCGAAGGTGGATTGGATATCGTGGGCCAACGCAAATCCCTTGCGGGGTCGATTCGGCGGCTGCGAGACGCGGGAATTACGGTGAGTGCGTTTGTTGATGCAGAAATCGCTCAGATCAAGGCAGCAGCCGATCTTGGTGTTCAGGTCTGTGAAATCCATACTGGACCTTACGCAGCCGTTTTCCATTCTCAGGGCCGCGATGCCCAGGCAGCCGCTGTTCTTGCCGAGATAAAAAAAATTGGCCGCGCTGGAGAAAAAATCGTTAGCCTAGGCATGCGGTTTAACGCTGGCCATGCTTTAAATTATTTCAATGTCCAGCCGATTGCTGCCCTACCCGGAGTGCGAGAGCTTCATATTGGCCATGCCATTGTGTCCCGATCAGTATTGGTCGGAATGCGAGAGGCGGTACGGGAGATGAAGCGCTTGATGCGAGAGGCCAATCAGGCCCGCGGAGTTGTCTAAATGGTCGTGGGTATTGGTACCGATACGGTAGTGATTCGTCGCGTGGGACAAATGATGGAGCGCTGGGGCGAGCGTTTTGCGCAGCGGGTGCTCGGCCCTGCCGAATTCCAGGAATATCAGCGTAGAAAATCGCGGGGTGTGGCTGGCACTGACCGCGCAGTACGCTATGTTGCGAAACGATTTGCTGCCAAAGAGGCGATCGGTAAAGCCTTAGGGGTGGGTCTACACCATCCGATGTCGTTGCACTCAATTGAGATTCTCAATGACGCGCGTGGCGCGCCGAAGGCAGTTGCCCGAAAAGCGCTGCAGGGCTATCTTCAAGAGCGCCAATATCAGATTCATGTGTCAATTTCTGATGAGATTGAGCATGCTCAGGCGCTTGCTATTGTGCAGACCACAGACCGATGAGCCGGCTTGGCCCATTTATCATCGATGTCGAGGGCACACGGCTGACTGCCCGCGATCGGGAGCTCCTCGGTCATCCCTGGGTGGGGGGTGTGATTTATTTCACCCGAAACTTTGAGAATAAAGCGCAGATCTCAGCCCTGACGCAGGAGATCCATGCGGTTGCTCGGCCCAAGGGCTGCGGACGGCTTTTGATTTGTGTGGATCATGAGGGCGGCAGAGTGCAGCGGTTTCGCGAGGGCTTCACAGAGATCCCAGCGATGTCCAGCATTGGAGCAATGGTGACGGAAAAACAGGGCCCAAGCCGATTGGCCGCACTCGCCCGTGCACGCCAGCTAGGCTATGTCTTAGCCAGCGAACTGCGTGAGGTGGGCGTTGATTTTAGTTTTACTCCGGTACTGGATCTTGATTGGGGAAAAAGCAGCATCATCGGCGAGCGGGCCTTTCATCGCGACCCGCTGCTTGTTACTGAATTAGCTGCGGCCCTGATGCATGGCCTGCTACTCGCAGGCATGAAAAATTGCGGCAAACACTTTCCTGGCCATGGCTGGCCGCAGGCCGACTCCCACCTGGACTTGCCCATTGATGAGCGGCCGCTTGAAGAGATCCTGTCGCAAGATGCGCTGCCCTATGCCCGAATCGGGTCGCCCGCACTCACGGCGGTGATGCCTGCCCACATTCGTTATGCCCAGATTGATAGCCAGCCTGCTGGGTTTTCAAAAATATGGCTGCAAAATATTTTGCGACAGCAACTGGGCTTTGATGGTGTGATCATTTCGGACGATTTAGCGATGGCAGGCGCCGCAGTGCTGGAGCATGTTGCGGATCGCGCGTGTGCAGCCTTCGAGGCCGGCTGTGATGCAACACTCATTTGTAATCGCCAGGATCTGGTGGAGCAGGCGCTGGATGAAGTCCCGCAGCGCATACCTGAGTTTCTGAATGACCCGCGTCGCAGGGGGCTGGAGCGATTGCGGCCCTTGCAATAGGCGGGGAGATGCAATTGGATTGCTCGGCTTACGACCCTAATTGCCGCGACTGCAGCCGGCTTGCCGAATTTCTGGACCAGGTCAGGCATCAGTATCCCGCGTATTTCTGCAAACCCGTACCCCCCTTCGGCCCTGAGCGCGCCACGCTTTTGGTGGTCGGTCTGGCACCCGGTATGCATGGTGCAAACGCAAGCGGCCGGCCCTTCACTGGTGATTGGTGTAGTGATTTGCTTTACGGCACGCTCTACACCTATGGTTTTGCGAAAAATCCGCGATCGTTATCCAGGGATGACGATCAAGCACTAATTGACTGCCGGCTGACCAATGCAGTCAAGTGCCTGCCTCCACAGAACAAGCCAACGCCTGCCGAAATTAAGACTTGCTCAAAATATCTTGCACAGGAAATTAACTCGATTCAGCCCAAGGTGATTGTTTGTCTAGGCGCTGTTGCTCATGATGCGGTGCTGTCGTGTTTGGTGGGGATTGATCGGTCAATTAAGCGCAGTGCTTATCGATTTTCCCACGCAGCAGTGCACGACGTAGCCGGCATTCGCTTGATTGATAGCTACCATCCAAGCCGCTATAACACCAATACCGGAAGACTTACCCCGGAGATGTTTTCGGCTGTTTTCGCGCTTGTTCGGCGCTATGTCTGATCAGATCATTAAATCACGGCTGATGTCGATGCCGAATCATCCCGGCGTGTATCGCATGGTGGGTGACGAGGGCAGGGTGCTTTATGTGGGTAAGGCCAAAGATCTAAAGAAGCGAGTGGGTTCATATTTCCGCGGCACCGGCTTATCACCTCGAATCGCAAAGATGGTGAGCCTAATCCGAGATATCGAAATCACGGTCGTGCGAAGCGAGGCTGAGGCCCTGCTCTTGGAAAATAATTTAATCAAGACACTCGCACCAAAATTCAACATTCTTTTTCGCGATGACAAATCCTATCCGTTTCTAAAGCTCAGTGGCCATGAATTTGCGCGAATTTCCTATTATCGGGGCGCCTTGGATCGACAGTCACAGTTCTTCGGCCCTTTTCCCAACGCCTGGGCGGTCAAGGAAAGTATTCATATTCTGCAAAAGGTATTTCAATTGCGTAGCTGTACCGATTCAGTCTACTCGAATCGGACTCGGCCTTGCCTGTTGCACCAGATTCATCGCTGCAGCGCCCCTTGTGTACAGAAGATCTCAGCGCAGGATTATGCCGATGATGTCGGCCGTGCCGTTCGTTTTTTAAAAGGTGAATCGGCGGAACTGCTGCACGAGCTAGAAGAGAAAATGAATGCGGCTGCTGCTGAATTTCACTACGAGCAGGCCGCCTTATTTCGCGATCAGATTGCGTCGCTTTCCAAGGTGCTGGAGCAGCACAATATGGAGACCCATCCGGATTTGGACTGCGATCTGCTGGCAGTCGCTACCGACGGGAAGAATATTGCCGTGAATCTCGCGATGGTTCGCGGGGGCCGGCATCTCGGTGATCGAGTACATTTTTCTGCAGCGGCAGTAGAGCTGCAGGAGGCCGATCTGGATGAGCTACAAGACGAGGCCCTGCTAGCGTTTGTGTCCCAGCACTATGGGTCGCATGAGATGCCTCAGGCGATTGTGGTTAATCGTGCTGAGTGCGTGGCAGCGATATCGGAGTGGCTTTCGGCTCAGGCAGGAAAAGAGATTAGGGTGCTGCATCAGCCGCAGGCGAAGCGGCGTGAGTGGCTGAGCTTGGCGGAGTCCAACGCCCGCCTTGGTCTGGCAAGACGGGCCCAGGAAATGGGCTCACAGCAATCCAAGACACAGATCTTGGCTCAGACGCTTGGACTCGCATCCGAGGGCGAGGATCCCTCGGATCTGCGCATCGAATGTTTTGATATTAGTCATACTGCGGGTGAGGCTACCCAGGCTTCTTGCGTGGTCTATCAGCATCACGAAATGCGGCCCGCCGAGTATCGACGGTTCAATATTCGTGATGTCACGCCGGGTGATGATTACGCCGCAATGCGCCAAGCGCTTGCCAGGCGATACGAGCAGTGTGAGACCTTTCCGGATTTGGTCCTCATTGATGGCGGTAAGGGTCAGCTCGGTGTTGCGATGGAAGTGTTTGAAGGTCTGGGGCTTGATGCCTCACTCTTAGTGGGTGTAGCAAAGGGCGAGGGTCGAAAGGTGGGGCTTGAGACCCTTGTCTTTCCCGATGGCCGTGAGATCGCGCTTGGGCCTGACCATCCCGCGCTGATGCTGATTGCGAAAATACGCGATGAGGCCCATCGGTTCGCCATCACCGGTATGCGGGCCCGGCGGGCAAAAGCACAAATCGGGTCGGTGTTGGATGATGTCGAGGGTATTGGCCCAAAACGGCGGCAGCGGCTCTTGGCCCGATTTGGCGGTCTGTCAGGCTTAAAGGCTGCAAGTGTCGAAGATCTTGCCAGCGTCGAGGGGATTTCACGGCAGACTGCGCAGGATCTGTATCGACGATTGCGTAGTTCATAATTCCCTGATGGTCTGGAATCTGCCGAATCTGCTGACATGGGCCCGCATTATGGCCATCCCACTACTCGTGGCGGTTTTTTATCTGCCGATGGGGTTAAGTGAGCCTGAGCGTAATCTGTGGTCTACCGTGATATTTGTGGTGGCTGCTGTCACCGATTGGATCGATGGCTGGCTTGCACGCAAATGGAATCAGACTTCGCCGTTTGGCGCCTTTCTTGATCCGGTAGCCGATAAGCTGATGGTCTGCACGGCCCTCGTGGCGCTCATTGAGTTGGACAGGCTTAATCCCATCATCGGATTGATCATCGTGGGCCGAGAAATCACGATTTCGGCCTTGCGAGAGTGGATGGCATCGGTTGGCGCGCGGGCTAGCGTAGCGGTCAACTGGATGGGCAAGGCCAAGACGATTGCGCAGATGGTGGCGATCCCGTTTCTGCTCTTCCATGGCAGCATTTTTTGGGGCCTGGTTGATACCCGGGCCTGGGGCCTGGTCCTGATCTGGGGTGCGGCCGTATTGACCGTGGTGTCCATGGTCTATTACCTGCGGGCCGCTTGGCCTGAGTTGCAGAAAAAAGCCTAAAAAAGCTAGAATTGCAGGCTTCGTGCAGTGCGGGAGTAGCTCAGTTGGTAGAGCGCAACCTTGCCAAGGTTGAGGTCGCGAGTTCGAGACTCGTCTCCCGCTCCAATTACAAGCCCACCGGCGGGGTGGCAGAGTGGTTATGCAGCGGCCTGCAAAGCCGTGGACGCCGGTTCGATTCCGACCCCCGCCTCCAAGAATTCAGTAAATCAATCGGTTAGAAAAAGCGACAACTCTGACCTGGGGGCTAACTTCGTCCTCTATTGGATCAAGTGAGCCCAGTTTAGTCTGGCCGCAAACCAAGACGTTCCACAACCGGCTGCCAGCGCTGCGCCTCGGCCCGCATGAGGGCAGCGAGTTGCTCAGGTGATCCACCAATCACATCCATGCCGCCGGCCGCAAGCTTATTTCGCGTATCTTCAAGCGCCAAGATCTCGCCGATCTCTTTATTGAGACGGGCCACAATCGGGGCTGGAGTCCCAGCTGGTGCCACGATGGCATTAAACAGTGGGGCATCAATGCCAGCAAAGCCCTGCTCAGCGAATGTGGGCACCTCTGGAAGCGCTGGAGAACGTTTTGACTCCGCAATGCCGATGACCCTCAGGCGTCCAGCGCTAACCATCGGCCTGACGTTTACGTAGGCAGTAAACAGCGCATGGACATCGCCCGCGACCAGCGCCTGCGTTGCGCCGGGGCCTCCGGTGTATGGAATGTGCACGATGGCAAGATTAGCTCTGGATTTCAAGAGCTCCATCGTGAGATGCGATGCGCTACCGTTACCCACTGACGCATAGTTATAGCGACCTGGTGCTTGGCGCACCGAAGCGACAAACTCACTCAGGTTCTTTGCTGGATGCTGGGCGTTTACAACCAACACATGAGGCTGAGAGACCGTCGTGATGATCGGAACAAAGCTCTCTAGAGGGCGATAGGTCATTTTCGAAAAAAGCAGGGGCGCGCTTGCCAGTGGGCCATTGAAACCAGCGAACAAAGTGTGACCGTCTGCGGCTGCCCGGGCGACCTCGCCCCCCGCGATGGTGCCGCCAGCACCGGGTCGATTCTCGATGATGACCGGCTGCCCCAAACGCTCGCGTAGTCGCTCAGAAATGAGGCGGGCTGCCACATCTACAGAGCTGCCGGGAGGGGTAGGCACTACAATCCGCACCGTCTGCGACGGAAAACCTTGTTGGGCAGCTACCGAGCCGTATGGAACTGCTATGCCGAGCAGAAGCATCGCTGCGATCGATAACAAAAACGGTCTACGATCGAGCGTTGAAGCCTTGGTTGTAATCCGCTGACTCAAGAGCAACTCCTATAGAAATTCCTAAAACTAAGTTCAAGCCGCTATATTAGTTCCTAACAATGCGGTAAAGGTCACACGGACCCCCGCCTCAGCAAAAATAGAGTTTCTGCGGATTCGCGCTCAGTATATTGTCAAGATATATGCCTTCAAGCCATTTATCGAGTGCAGAAAATAACATCTGATAATTGACCTGTGACTCATGGTTGGTGAAAGGCCAGTCGCTTCCCCAAAGTAGGGCACTAGGTCCGAGCTCATGCAGTAAAACCTTTGCTAACTCACTGGCCGATATTCCCTCTAGCCGGTAAGGTGCGCTTAGCTTTACAAAGACTGCCCTTTTTCGCCGCATACGTAACGACTTGATGGTCTCGTCGCCCAACGAGGCAGAGGCAGGCCTTGCCATGTGATCAATCACCACCCGGATTTCTGAAGGCACATGTTTTAGTACACCCGGCAAGCCATTGGTATCGGTATGGAGCTCGAGATGCCATCCAAGGGACATCACGGCATCCCAAGTCTCTGGATGAAGTGCCCAAGTGGCATAGTCGTGTGACCTACCGGACAAATTCAGACGAATACCGCGCACTCCCGCCTGATGCATTGCCTCTAACTCTCTTTTGTTGGCGTGCGGAGCAACCACCGCAACTCCTCGCAGGCAATTTGGGAGGGACCGGAGCGCCTTCAGAAGCAGGCTGTTATCCGTCCCCAAAAAACTCGGCTGAACGAGTACGCCATGGGTGATCCCGCAGGATTGGGCAACGCCCCTCCATTGCTCAAGTGACGCGCTATAGGTCGGCACATAGCGCGCGCCGGTAATACCCGCTAAGAGCGGAAAGACATGGAAGTGGGCATCGACGAGGGGGGTTGGCGGGGCTTTAGCCATGGTTTATATTCTAGTCCTCTAGAGGACTTATGCGATGGATCACACGATTACCGGCACCCTTCTCGGACAGAGTCGCTACGGAAAGCTAGCGACTGTGATTAAGGATCGCATTCTTCACGGTGAGTGGCAGCCGGGTCAAATGCTTCCCTCGGAGACCGCGCTCTCTGAAGAATACGGGGTTGCACTAGGCACAATACGGCAGGCAATGTCGCTCCTGGTGCAAGACGGAATAGTGCAACGATTGCAGGGAAAAGGCACTTTTGTCACACGCGGTTTAAATGGCGCATCCATGCTGAGATTCTTTCGGTTTAATCCAGCTGACGATGTCGTTACCCCACAATCAAACATACTGCAAACACGTCTGCGCGAAGCATCCGCTGAAGAGCGCTTGCTGTTTAAACAGGCTGAGAAACAAAAAGTGTTGCAATTTGAACGGATACGACTGCTCAATGATGAGCCTTGCCTTTTGGAAACCATCATTCTTCCGTTACCCTTATTTGGACCACTGCTCGACCTTGAGCCCCACGAGTGGGATGCTCTGCTATATCCGATGTATCGAAATCGATGCGGGGTAATTGTTAACCACGCACAGGATCGCCTTAGTTTCTCTCACTTAAATAGCATTCAGGCGCGCCGATTGAAGTTGAACTCGGGACACCCGTGCGTTGTGGTCGAAAGAAAAGCTTACGACCTTTCAAACCAATGTATCGAAATACGAACTACCCGCGGTGATGCGTATTCGTTTACCTATACCGCACACGTAAAGTAAAAGGAGACAAGTTGTGTTTTTTAACCAATTAAATGAAGTTACTACGAAGATATTTTTAGCAACTTTTTTGCTACTTTCTGCCAATTTTGTCGCTGCCCAGTCCGCTGGCACCTACCCGAATAAGCCGATCGTTCTTGTCGTAACTTACCCTCCAGGTGGTGGCGCTGATGCCATGGCGAGACTCGTTGCCCCAAGAATGGCAGACGTACTTAAGCAGAGCGTAGTGGTCGAAAACCGACCTGGTGCTAGTGGTCAAATTGGCGCTGCAAGTGTCGCGCGGGCCAATCCTGATGGCTACACAATCATGTTAGATGCGTCATCGTTTGCTGCGAATCCATCGCTATTTAAAAAGCTTCCTTACGATAGTCTCAAAGCATTCAAACCAATTGGTGTGATTGCACTGTTTCCAAATGTCGTGCTTGTGAATTCCGGTTTTCCAGCTCAGAGCGTGAAAGACCTAATTTCAGCCTCTAAAAAACATACGAATGCGGTTGCTTATGCCTCATCCGGCAATGGCTCGGCGCAGCATCTTGCGGGGGCTCTTTTTGAGACGGCTGCAAAAGTAGAGCTCCTTCACATTCCCTACAAAGGGGGCGGACCTGCCCTGGCGGATGTGATGGCTGGACATGTGCCCCTATTTTTTGGCAATCTTGCCTCGTCACTGCCGCATATTCAAAGCGGAAAGCTTCGCGCATTGGCGGTGACCTCCGCTAAACGATCACCAATTCTTCCCAATGTTCCAACCCTGGCAGAGGCGGGGATCAGAGACGCTGAAATTTACGAATGGAATGCTATTTTTGTGCCTGCTGGCACTCCGGATGCAATCGTAAGCAAGCTGTCTGAAGCGTTGCAGATGGCTTTGGAGCACAACGATGTCAAGGCTCGGATTGCGCAGCTGGGCGGCGATATGCGACACAACTCACCAAATCAGGCTCAGAGTTTTATTCAAGAGCAAGTGAATTTATGGGCCCGTGTAATCAAAGAGCGTAATATCACCATTGATTAAAAAACCGGAGACTGCCGAGCCAGGTCTCTCCCTGCTACAAAGGGTTGATTACGATAAATACAATTAACGACGGCAGATCTGTCCGCAGGAGATACGAACTGGCTATTTTCTTAAGCCGTTTTTAAAAAAAGTGGCGGGGCCGTATCGAGTACTCTGTCTTTTGGCAGACTTATCCGGCCGGTATTCAAAATGGTTTGGTTAGAAACGGAAATCGGAACGTTACATAAAAACTGCTCGTAAGCTACAAAGACTCCAGCGTCGACTTTTCTGCCATGAAGAAATGCATTGCTGAAAGTTGCTACTGCGATCGGGTTGCTCAAGCCCAAGCTCAGCTTACTCCTAATCGCAACTGCAAAACAAGCATCCTCAACAAACGGTGCTCAGTCTTCACGGATGACTGCGCAACCTGGCCGAGGTCCTGCATTCCCGGTGGGTTGTGTCGTGTAGTCGTCAGGATCACGATGAACGATGAGCCCTCTTCCAACTACGCTCGTCGGACCCGCGGCCACTGTAAGCTTTTTGACTAGGACATTGATCTCTGCGATTCCATCGGCGTTTGCTTTTAAAGCGGGCAGATCTCCCGCATGGTGCGAGGCCGAGCCGTGTCTGCCGTGAGGCGCTGAGTCGGGATTGAAATGGCCTTTGGTTCCTAAAGCATCGCCAGAGCAATCAGAACCCTCGTGCACATGAAACCCATGCTCCTGATTTGGACGGAGCCCCGAGATGCGCCCGGTGACGAATACACCATCGCTACGCTGTTGAAATCGCACAATTCCTTGTGGATTCATAGACGCAGCGGCAGCAACTGAGGTGGGCGCGATTACTCCGATGGCTTTCGGGCCTGGAGGCTCAGCGTACATGGAGCAGCCTGACACAAGCCCTGTACCAGCTGCGACCAAAAGGCTTCTGTATAGTGCTTTATTACAAAGATTTCGGATCATTTTTAAGTTCCTTTGACTAAAAGACGACTGTAGAGCTTTTAAGCACAAACAGTTCACAAGCTCGCACGAATCACGTGCCGTTTTTAAAAGGTGTATTCGATAAGGACTTAGTAAATTGAATCACCCGAGTCACGCTTAAGCTTGATTAAATTCCACCGAATCACGAGTGCAGCTAACGCGAGTAATAACACTGCTGCGCTTTCATAGATAAGATCAATCGTACTGATGCCCTTACCCTGTAGGATGATAAGTCGACAAAGCGCAGTAATCGCAATGAAAATTGGAATGGTGATTGGTATCTTCCGTGATCGATAAAATCCCGCCACCATGCCAAGCACCTCGGCATAAATAAACATCAACAGCAAGTCAGTGAGCTGAACATCGCCTGACTGAACCACCTTGTTCATCTCCAATCCCACACCGTAGATCGTAAAGATCGCAATTAGAACCAAGATGGCTTTTTCAGCCATGGTTATGTAACGGTAGACATCAATCATGCTGACCTCCAGAAAATAGGTTTTTCTCTATGCTTTATACCTGAGCCTACACTGGCTTGAAATGGCAGAATTAAGGAAAGTTCAGCCTGGGAGATGAGAAATTCCGGCCCAAGCCCTGTCAACAGATCTCCAACAAGGTGCGTTAAAGGGGGTAGGAGGGCATCTGCCCGACCTGTCGGGGGCAACCCGACCCATCAAGAAACCCTAAACGAAAGGAATTTTTATGAACAAGCTCGTTGCTGCTATGGTCGCTGGCGCTATCGCCTCCACCTCCTTTGTCGCTATTGCCGCCGACAAAAAAGATGAGAAGAAAGCCGCTCCGGCGCCTAAGGCCGAAGCTAAAAAGGATGAAAAGAAGAAGTAAACAGGCCCTGCGTAAGCAAGGCACAAAAAAGGCAGGGTACCCCTGCCTTTTTTGTTTTCCCTAGGCGGGTCTTTTAAAGCCGTTACGCCTTTTTCTGATAGGCGCTACACCAGCCGTTTGCGGCCACCTGCTTGCCGGGAAAGATCGCGCAGCCACCGCTGTCTGCGGACTTAGACTGATAAAGGGTGCAGTTTGAGCACTTCTGCTCGGCAACATGTTTGGGATAGGGATATTTAGGGCCGGAGTGCCCCCTTATTTTGTGCTCGCCATCCGAGCCATTTACCAATCACCATGACAAGAACGATACAGATGTACGGCAGGTAGTGATCTGGAAAATGGAGCGTAAGATGTAAAAAGGGTCCAACGGCGCGATCGGTATCGATCATTTCTCCAGCTAAATAGCCCAAAAGACCGCCCCCAAGGAGCACTGTCCAAGAGAATCTTTCCAGCAATAGCATCACAAATTTGCTTCCCCAAACAACGAGTGGAATACTCATCGCAAGCCCAATTACGAGCAGCGCAATTTCACCTTTCGCAGCACCGGCTACCGCAATTACGTTATCAAGTGACATCGCTAAGTCGGCGATGAGAATTGTTCGAATCGCATCAAATAATCTGCCCTTGGCTGCAACCTCGTGGTTTTCCTCTGCCTGCGGCGCAATCAGCTGTATTCCAATCCAGACCAGAAGCAGGCCACCAAAGAACTTTAGGTAGGGAAGTTCCAGCAGTTTGACTGCAAAGATCGTCAATACTATTCGCAGTGCGACCGCAGCAAATACCCCCCAAAAAATACCCAGCTTTCTTTGACGGGCGGGGAGATTTCGACAGGCCAAAGCAATAACGATTGCATTGTCTCCGGAGAGGAGAACATTGACCCAGATGATTTCAAGAAGCGCTAACCAGAACTCACCGCTGTCTAAGGCCATGACTTGGATCCTCGCAAAGAAACTTCTCAGATTGTGCTATTTTGCGCTTAATTTTAGGATTTTCATATTCACCGTTTCGGTTACTTGACTAAATTGCCAATAAAACAGATAGGAGTACACCAGACCGATGAGCTCTTTGTTATCTGATCGGGTGGCCGTTTTTAATTCCCCGTCAGGTCAAACTCGAGGAGAAATTTTTATTCTATTTTCCAGACCGTGGGGTTTGGAACTAAAAAGGTAACCGCCGTTTCGTGAAGTCGTCGATCGTATTTGGAAACTTATTGCATCACGATAAGACACCCAGGGCATCGTGACGCCCTGATAGCTGCGATTAATTCGCCTGCGGTCGAATGCCTTTGCAAAGAAATACCAGCACGGCACCTTCGTGGGAGCTCGGGGTCACAAAACGTGGCAGGCCAGAGCGAAGGAAGGTGCTCTCAAACACTGTTTTCCCTTTTCCCTCAGCATCAGGAAACATCTGAGTCGCAAGCTCGGTGTAGAGATTTCGGCGGCAGTCCACCTGGACATAATCCTTTCGAGAGCGATAGCTCAGTAGGCTTCGGGGATTCATGGCGTGGGGCGTCGGCTCAAACTGTTGGGCCTCTTTAAAGTCCAGCAGAATCCATGTCCGTAGAAGCTGGGGCCCCTCGTTGGTAAGAAAGTTTGGCTCGGTTGAGACCGATACTGAGTCTAGATCGGCGAGTTTTTCAAATCGGGCGTAGGCATGCGAACCCAAAAGAGCGGACAACACGATGGTAGCTCCGACTATGAATCGGTAGCCTCTCGCGTAGCCCCGGGCGGTCTGCCGCGGCAGTTGGTGGGCGTAGGACGCGTCGATCACAGGGTGCCAGGATATGTCCATGACGGGTTTTACGGATTAGGCTTAAGTTTGGTTTATTGCTTCGGATCGCATTTAAAAATCGGTATAAAACTGGGCGATAAGCTATTGATTTTTAATAAATTGCATGTCAGATTCCGGTAGTGATTCGCTTTCTTACCGGTCTTCTGAGTATTGCGCTGCTGTCTGGCTGTGCCAGCACATCATCCAAGACTTTTTCTCGGCTCGATCGAGGCCATCCCGCCTTTCATTCCGATGCGTGCCGAACTGCGGCGGATGACACACGGGTTCACGATGAGCTTAAATTGGCCCGGATGATTGCCTCTCCGGTTGCCCTCGTCCTCTCCGGGGGGGCGCTTTTGCCCGCTGTGATTGCCGCTAATGCCGGCCTGGATACCGCAGACCGGATCGATGCCTCCCGTATGGAAATTCATTGTGGTGGCAAGGGGAGGTCTGCAGGTGAGATTGCGACCGAGGTTGTTGGTGGCGCCGCCCTCGGAATTGCCACCGGCCCGGCGCTGAATGCGGTGGTACCGGTACAGCTGCCTGCGGGCCTTGGGCCCACTCCTTCACGCTGAGGGCGCAAGCGTCGGCCGGGCAAGATCGGCAGGCTCCTGCTGAGAGTCCAGGGCCCGATCCCATTGTCGCTGCAGTTCCTGGAAGGCGTGTATCGGACTGTCTGCGCCCATGATTGCCTGGATCACCGATGCTGATGCGCAGCCGGTTGCGCGAATCGCCTCGAGATTCTGAGCACTCACGCCGCCGATTCCGATTACAGGATAAGGAATCAAACGCACCCAGTAGCGCAGGTTATCGATACCTTGAGCGATCCAAGGCATCGCTTTCGCGCGCGTAGGAAAGAGCGGACCGCAGGCTACATAGCTTGGGCGAATACTGAGCGACCGGGCGACTTCCCAAAATGCGTGCGTTGATACTCCAAGCCGCAGGCCAGCCTTTTGAATCGCGTTGAGATCTGCAATTAAAAGATCTTCCTGGCCCAGATGAACGCCATAGGCACCGTCTTCGATTGCGGCCTGCCAGTGGTCATTAATAAAAAGCTGACAGGCTGGAAAATGACGCGACAACACGACGGCCTCGCGGATCTGTGACCGTATCTTTGGCGTGAGCGTATCTGATTTAATTCTTAGCTGAAGAATCTTTGCCCCGGCTTTGAGCATCATCTCAAGCTGATCCAATCGATCGACGATCGGATAAATGCCCGGTTCGGGATTGGACATTTTTGCAAAAGCCTGACTGGCCCGTGGTGCGGCCGAGTGGTCAATAAGCTGCGGAAAATAGATGCTTTTTGTTATCCAATGCAGGCCAGGTGCTTTCATTGGATCTGCAGTCCCATCACTTGGGTCAGTCGCCGCATACTGAAATAGGGCAAGCACGCAGGCATCTTCAATCACATAACCTTTTTTCTGCCAACCTCGAATAGCGGAAACAAGATGCTCTGCGCTGGCCAAATCGATTGCCGCATCTGTTTTGCGAGACAGAAGCTCTGCATGAAGCCGCGCGGTCTGAAGTCTGAGGCCAATTCGCTGATCGCGAATAATCGGCTCAACGATTTCTGTCATAGCGAGAAAGGCTGGCCAGTGACAGGGGTAGAGGGTGTGGCAAAAGGCTGAGGTGGAATCACCCCGGCAAGGTAGCCTGTTCGGCCTGCGGAAATCGCATCACGAAAGGCTGCCGCCATTCGCACCGGATCTTTGGCCTGCGCAACGGCAGAATTTAAAAGCACGCCATCAAAGCCAATCTCCATCGCCTCTGCGGCGTGGGATGGTGCACCAATTCCAGCATCAACAATCAATGTGGTACTCGGAAAGCGATCTCGCATCCGGATTAAGGCTTGGCGGTTGGTGATGCCTTGACCCGAGCCAATCGGTGCTGCCCACGGCATCAGAATAGTGCAACCCGCATCAATAAGGCGTTGGGCCACAATGATGTCTTCGGTGCAGTAAGGAAAGACTTCGAAACCCAGGTCAACAAGCTTAGCTGCTGCGGTCACGAGCTCAAGAGTATCGGGTTGAAGCGTGTAATCATCTCCCACAACCTCCAGTTTTACCCAGGAGGTTTCAAAAATCTCTCGCGCCATCTGGGCAAGAGCTATCGCCTCCGCGGCGGTTCTGCAGCCCGCTGTATTCGGAAGAATGCGTTTTCCGGTTTGGCGAACGAGATCCCACCAGGCCTTACCGGCCCCAGCGCTCACATTGGCTGCCTGCCGTTTTATGCCCATAGTCAGCACATCGGCCCCGCCGGCTTGTATGGCAGATTCCAGTATCTGGGGTGATGGATAGCCTGCCGTACCCATCAGGAAACGACTAGAGAGTTCAATGCCACCCAGGCGGATTGGATCGAAAGAATCGGGCATGTTCTAACCGCCGGTGATCGGCTCAAATGTCATGATCTGGTCATTTGCCTGCAGCCGCCGCAGGGCCCGCTCTCCTCGGGCAACAAATTCGCTATTTACTGCGGTTGCGCATTGCTCGGGCGCGAGTTTTAAGAGCGCAATCACGGAAGCTAAGGAGCTGCCGTCTTCAATTTCCATTGATTCTCCGTTAACAAAGATTTGCATCACCAAGTGCCTTCTCAATCACGGCCGGCGCTAAAAGCCAGCCGTGCCGAAACATTCCGTTAATTCGGATCAGACCTTCTTCAATGCTGATCCATGGCAGATTATCCGGTGTTGCTGGCCGCAGGTTGACATCGGTTGCTAGAATCCGAGCCTCCGCAAGCGAGGGAAAGATGCTGAATGCGGCAGATAAGAGCTCCATCGTACTTTGTACTGAAATTGGAGAGCGATCTTCGCTTTCGATCTCGGTTGCCCCGATGACAAGTTGCTCATCGGGCCGGGGTACGATGTAGACCCGCCAGCGCGGATGCAAAAGCCGAACCGCACGTTGCAATTTAAAGCCGGGAGCGGCCAGCACGATGACTTCCCCGCGCACCCCGCGTACAGGGGCCTCGCCGGCCGCGCCTATGCCACGCACATCGATCACCCAATCAAACGATTTCTCAGATCCATCAAGCAGTAGGCGGTGGGGCATAAGTCCATTCACCTTCTGACCGAGATGCCAACTTGTCTGCGGAATCGCGGCACCAAGGCTCTGCATGGCTCGTGCAGGATAGAGATGACCCTCGCCGGTAAGTCTCCAGCAGTGCAGCCCAGTTTTTAGGCCGGGCGCAAGCGCAGCGGCTTGACCAGAATTTAGTTTAATGACACGGGACTCATCGCCGTCGAGCAGTCGTAGCACACGCTGGGCGCTGCCTAAGTCTGATCCATGACAGACCATCAGGCTATCTTCTAGCTGCAGACCGAGACCTGCATCAAGATCGAGTGGATTTTTAGTGTGAGATCGAAGATAGCGATCGATGTCTTGCCATAGCTGGAGCGATCGATCACCGAGCCTGCGGACTTCCTCTCCGCCGGTTTCCATTTCAGCAATCGGGCTGAGCATTCCTGCGGATGTCCAGGCGGCCGCACGATGCTCTGTGGGCTTGGGCTGAAGCGATGCGCTGATATCAAAAAGCGACACCTCATGGCCCGCGCGTGTCAGCGCAAGTGCGGTAAGCCTACCCAGTAGGCCGGCTCCTGCGAGTCCAATATTTAAGCCCATCGCTGGCACTACGAAATCAAGTCGTATGAATCTTGCCTAGTCTGGATCTAAGCCTTGTGATAGACCTTCGCCCCGGATTTAACGAACTCGATTGACTTTTCCTGCATGCCTTTTGCGAGGGCCTCATTCTCAGAGACACCTTGTTTTGCGGCGTAATCGCGGACATCTTGTGTGATCTTCATGCTGCAGAAGTGTGGTCCACACATGCTGCAGAAGTGGGCGACCTTCATGCTTTCTTTGGGCAGAGTCTCATCATGATAGGCCTTGGCGGTATCGGGATCGAGCCCAAGATTAAATTGATCATTCCAGCGGAACTCGAAGCGGGCTTTGGAGAGCGCGTTATCGCGAATCTGGGCGCCAGGGTGGCCTTTGGCTAGATCGGCCGCATGGGCTGCGATTTTGTAGGCGATGATTCCGGCTTTGACATCATCTTTATTGGGCAACCCCAGATGCTCCTTGGGCGTGACATAGCAAAGCATCGCCGTGCCGTACCAGCCGATTTGGGCGGCACCAATTGCGCTGGTAATGTGGTCGTAGCCCGGGGCGATATCGGTGGTCAGCGGCCCCAGGGTGTAGAAGGGCGCTTCATCGCACCATTGCAGCTGCTTATCCATGTTTTCTTTGATCAATTGCATGGGCACGTGGCCGGGGCCCTCGATCATGGTCTGGACATCATGCTTCCAGGCGACCTGTGTGAGCTCACCCAGAGTCTTGAGTTCGCCTAGCTGTGCATCGTCGTTAGCATCCCAGCCGCTGCCGGGCCGCAGACCATCGCCTAAGCTAAACGAGACATCGTAGGCCCTCATGATCTCGCAGATTTCTTCGAAATGGGTGTACAGGAAATTCTCCTGGTGGTGGGCCAGGCACCATTTGGCCATGATGCTGCCACCACGGCTGACAATACCTGTCATGCGATTGGCGGTCATGGGTACATAGCGCAGCAGCACACCGGCATGAATCGTGAAGTAGTCCACGCCTTGCTCGGCCTGCTCGATTAAGGTGTCGCGGAAAAGCTCCCAGGTGAGCTCTTCAGCCTTGCCATCGACTTTTTCTAGCGCCTGATAAATCGGCACAGTGCCAATCGGCACGGGGCTATTGCGAATGATCCATTCCCGGGTCTCATGGATGTGTTTGCCTGTGGAGAGGTCCATGATGGTGTCCGCACCCCAGCGAATGCCCCAGGTCATTTTGTCGACCTCTTCACCGATGCCAGATGAGACCGCGCTATTGCCGATATTGCCGTTGATCTTCACCATGAAGTTACGTCCGATAATCATGGGCTCCGATTCAGGGTGATTGATGTTGGCTGGAATGATGGCGCGGCCACGCGCAACTTCACTGCGTACAAACTCAGGTGTGATTTCCTTTGGAATTGCAGCACCAAAGGATTCACCCGGGTGCTGACGCAGCATCAACTCCGCCATGCGGGCGGAATTTCCGCCTGCGGACTTCAGGCTCTCGATGTAATCAGCCCGCAGCATGTTTTCGCGCAGCGCGATGAATTCCATTTCGGGGGTGACGATGCCTTTCTTGGCGTAGTGCATTTGGGTCACATTCATACCCGCCTTGGCCCGGCGCGGCTGCCGCTGCAAATTAAATCGCAGAGCCACGAGCTTGGGGTCATGCAGTCGATCTTTGCCAAAGGCGCTGGTGGGCCCGGTAAGGCGTTCAGTGTCATTACGTTCTTCAATCCACTTGGCACGAATGGGGGCAAGGCCTGCACGAATATCAATCTTTGCCTGTGGGTCGGTATAGGGGCCGCTGGTGTCATATACATAGATGGGCGGGTTTTTCTCTGCGCCCATCTGGCTGGGAGTGTCGTCTTGTGTGATTTTTCTAAACGGCACGCGCAGGTCAGGCCGGGATCCCTGCACATAGACTTTTTCGCTATTGGGAAAGGGTGCGATCGCGCTCTGATCCACGCTAGCGGTAGCAGCAAGAAACTGGGGATTAACAGCCATGGTGTGTCCTTTATTGAAGATGCATTGATTGGGGGGAAAAACTGTGATTGACTGGGCCATGACCGTTGCCGATCCGCATGGCAACTGCTGCGGAGATGGCCTGATAGACATAATCCTGGGCGCCTTTGACTGCGGCTTTTAATGGATAGCCGAGCGCCAAAAAGCAGGCAATCGCAGATGACAGCGTGCAGCCTGTGCCGTGTGTGCCGTGGAGGTTTTGGGTGTGGATGCGAGGCTTGACGATCTCGGTAATCGCGATGGCGTCCTGCGCATTCGGCCGGGTAGTGAATTCCACCAGCATGTCCATGAGATTGGGCGACTTCATGTGGCCGCCTTTGACTAAAACGTTTTTCGCGCCCATGGCATGCAGCGCCTTGGCGCTTTCCTCAAACTGGGTCCATGAGTCGACGGTGGTACCAATCAGCCAGGAGAGCTCGTCAAGATTTGGTGTAACGATCGTGGCCAAGGGAAAAAGCGTGCCAACGATGTGTTCTTGAGTCTGCGGTGTAATTAATCGATCGCCGCTGGTTGCCACCATCACCGGATCGAGCACCACAAAGGAGGGCTCATATTTTTTTAGTGCATCAGCCACCACAGCCACGATCTCGGGCGAATG
>RFRK01000200.1 GCA_009924525.1 Betaproteobacteria bacterium | reverse complement strand
ATTGCCGCTGAGCGGGTCATCTGAATCACAGCTGCTTTACTTGCAGAATATATCGCAGCCCTTTTGAGCGGGCGAATGCCCAGCACTGAGGCAATATTCACAATCACACCGCCACCCGCCGCTTTGAGATGGGGCACGATCTCTCGAGTCATCGAGGTAATGCCGGAGATATTGGTCAGCAACACCCGCTGCTCTTCTTCTGGGCTAGTCTCATGCAAGGGGGCAGTTACGGCGGTGCCGGCGTTATTCACTAACCCATAGATCGTCTCTTTGGATCCAGGCTTACCCAAGGCCTGATCAAGGGCCTGATGAATCGACTCCGGGTCCGTGATATCCGCCTGAATTGCTACATCAACACTGCCTGCCGGCAGGGGGCGCCTTGCAAGGCCAATCACACGGGCCCCCTGTGTTTTCAGTAGGCCGCAGAAGTGCTCACCCAGGCCACTGGAGGCACCAGTAACCAATATTGTTTTGCCAGCAAGGGGCTGATGAAGGCTCGGAGACATAAAGAATTCAGTTTTTAAAGTGATTACGCAGCTCGAATTTCTGGATCTTACCGGTTGCGGTTTTAGGTAGCTCCTGAAAGATCACGGTCTTGGGCACCTTAAATCCGGCCAGCAGTTGCCGGCAATGGCTGATGATGTCTTCCTGGCTGGCTGTGGCCCCGGGCTTTAATTCAATAAACGCGCATGGCGTTTCCCCCCAGCGCTCATCGGGCTTGGCCACCACCGCTGCAGCCAGCACTGCGGGATGCCGATACAAGGCATCCTCGACTTCGATGGAGGAGATATTTTCTCCGCCTGAGATGATGATGTCCTTACTGCGGTCCTTGATTTTCATGTAGCCATCGGGATAGACCACTGCGAGATCCCCGGAATGAAACCAGCCACCCTTTAACGCAGCCGCAGTCGCTTCAGGGTTTTTCAAGTAGCCACGCATCACAACATTGCCTCGAATCATGATTTCGCCGATGGTTTCACCATCAGCAGGCACGGGCTGCATGGTCTCGGGATCCAGAACGGCAACGGCCTGCTCAAGCTGCTTGCAGATCCCCTGCCTGGAATTAAGCTCCGCCCGGGCTTCAAGTGAGAGCCCCGACCATTCATCTTGTTGCACACTAATGAGAACCGGGCCGTAGACCTCAGTCAGACCATAGGCATGCAGAATTTCAAAGCCCATTTTTTCCATGCCCTCAATCATGGCGGCGGGGGGCGCTGCACCGCCTACCATGGTCTGCACACGGTGGTGAATTCCTGATTTCATGCTCGGTGGTGCATTGATCAGCATGTTTTGCACGATCGGCGCCCCACAGTAGTGAGTCACCTTGTAATCGCGGATTGCATCAAAAATTGGCTGGGCCTCAATTCGTCTCAGGCAGACATTGGTGCCCGCCATCGCTGCAACTGTCCACGGAAAACACCAGCCATTACAGTGAAACATCGGCAGGACCCAGAGATAGATCGGATGCCGCTGCATACCCCACTCCAGCGCATTGGAAATCCCATTGGTGTAGGCGCCGCGATGCGAATAGACAACGCCTTTGGGGTTTCCGGTGGTGCCCGAGGTGTAATTCAGGCAGATGGGGTCCCACTCATCCCCAGGCCATTGGATCGAGAAATCAGAATCCGCTGACTCTAAAAATAATTCGTATTCAATCTTACCCAGTCGACTTCTTGGTCCGGTATAAAGCGGATCATCCACATCAATCACAATCGGTACCGAGAGGGCTCTCTCTTTCAGAGTCGCAAGTGCCGCTGCAATCACCGATGCGAATTCCTGATCAACAATCAGCACCTTCGCTTCGCTATGCTCCAGCATGTAAGCAAGGGCTCTGGCGTCTTGCCGGGTATTGAGCGCACACAGCACCGCGCCAGCCATCGCAATGCCAAAGTGGGCCTCGACCATGGGCGGTGTATTGGGCAGCATCACAGCTACCGTTTCAGACTTCTGGATTCCCAGCTTTTGAAGCGCACTGGCGAGCCGTTTGCAACGTTGGTGGGTCTCGCTCCAAGTTCGCTTGAGTTCCCCGTGAATCACCGCAGTTTTATTCGGATAGGCGGCTGCGGCACGCTCAATAAACTGAATTGGGCTTTGGACTGCGAAATTAGCGGGGCCCTTTTCCAGGCCGGATGCATAGAGCGCAACGCTCATGATTGGGC
>RFRK01000199.1 GCA_009924525.1 Betaproteobacteria bacterium | reverse complement strand
CAGCGCATTGCAGACATTCTTGACTCAGAGCTCACAGATGCAAGCCGGCGTTGATGAGGCAGGCCGCGGCCCGTTGGCTGGGCCGGTCTGTGCTGCTGCAGTGATTTTGGGTGAGACAGGCATTGATGGCTTGGCGGATTCAAAACTGCTCTCTGCGAAGCGCAGGCAGATCCTCGCGGCAGAGATTCAGGCCAAGAGTCGGGCCTGGGGCGTGGGCTGGGCCAGCGTTGTCGAGATTGATGAGCTCAACATATTGCGCGCAACATTCCTGGCAATGGCCAGAGCCATGCAGGACTGTTTGGCCCGATTGGAAAAAGCAAGGCCCGTGGACCCAAATGCGCCTGTGTTAAGGGGCCGCGAAACCCCTCTGGTGCTCGTTGACGGTAACCGATCACCGGCTGATTACTCGGGTCCGTGGCATTGGCCATATGCAACCCAGACCATTGTGAAGGGCGATCAGACGGTTGCCTGTATCTCGGCGGCCTCAATTCTTGCCAAGACCGCCCGCGATCAAGAGATGCACCGGCTGGACAAAGCATACCCGCACTATGGGTTTGCTCGACATGCTGGCTATGGCACCAGGGCCCACCTTCAGGCTCTGGCGCAGCACGGGCCTTGTGCGGCCCATCGTAAAAGCTTCTCCCCAATTAAGCAGCTTTCACTCGGATTGACTTGATATGCCCCAACTCGAGTCGCAGATTAAAGAAATTGTTTCGCGGCAAAATCCAGGTTTCAAGCTGCTCAAAGCGGTCATCAGCTCCTCGCGGGCGCGGCGCGAGCATCAGGCTGCGTGGCTTGAAGGCGATCGCCTTTGTGCCGCATTTTTAAAGGCTAGCTGCGCACAGGCCCCGGTGCTGGTCGTGCAAGCGTCAACGCCGCTTCAGCAACTTGATCAGGGCTTGCTCCAGAGCTGCCAAGAGGTCTGGCGCCTATCAACTGCCCTTTATAAAGAGATTACCCAAGTCGAAAGCCCATCCGGCTGGGGCCTGCTGATCCCAAGGGTCGGTGGGGCTTCCCCGATGAAGGGCGGCGATATTGTGATTCTTGATCGGATTCAGGACCCAGGAAATGTCGGCAGCATCTTGCGCTCTTCTGCAGCAGCGGGTGTGCAGGCGGTATGGTGCCTTTCGGGGACCGCAGACCCCTGGTCGCCCAAGGTCCTGCGGTCTGCGATGGGCGCCCACTTTAGCGTACGGATTCAAGATGAGATGACTAACGAAGCGGTACTCACAGCCGCCCACACTGCTGGCCTGCCACTTTTTGCAACGCGACTTGGCGCGGAATCTGAATCGCTATTCATGGCTTCAGTTTCGCTTGCGCAGCCCGTGGCCTGGATTTTTGGCCAGGAGGGATCCGGAGTTTGCGCTGAGCTTTCGCAGCAGTCTCGCGCGATTCAAATTCCGCAGCATGCAGATGTTGAATCGCTAAATGTCGCCGCCGCCGCGGCGGTCTGTTTGTTTGAATCGCGCCGCCAGAAAACTTCTGCCGGACTCAATCCAAGGCCGCTTTGATCGGTTAGCGGCCGAGATTTAGGCTCGTGAGAATCGTTGTTGCGATCTCTTCGATTGATTTTGTTGTGGTCGAAAGCCAGGTAATCGATTCGCGGCGCATGAGGGCCTCGGCGCTGGTGACCTCCATGCGGCAGTTTTCAAGCGCGGCATATTTCGAGCCTGGCCGCCGCTCGTTACGAATCTGCGATAAGCGGTCGGGATCGATGGTCAGACCAAAGAGCTTGGGCTTATAAGGCACGATGGTGGAGGGCAGGGCGTCGCGCTCAAAGTCCTCTGGAATAAGCGGACAGTTGGCCACTTTCAGCCCATGTTGCATGGCCAAGTAAAGACTTGTGGGTGTTTTGCCGCTCCGTGAAACACCGATCAGAATGACATCGGCCTCTTCGAGATTTCGGACCGACTGGCCATCATCGTGGGCAAGCGAAAAATTGATCGCTTCAATGCGATTTTTGTAGGCCTCGGTATCGTTGGCATGATGAAACCGGCCAATCGTATGGCTCGATTTGACCTCGAGTTCACGCTCAAGTGGCTCTACGAAGGTCTTGAACATATCCAAATGCAGGGCCCGCACTTGCTGAATACGCTCCAGAATCTCAGTGTTGACCAGTGTTGAAAATACGATGGGCCGGCCGCTTGCCATCTTCCTGGGCCTGCTGCTCAATGACGCGTACCGCGTCATTGGCCTTTTCAACGGAGTCAATAAACGGAATTCTGCGCAGGCGAAA
>RFRK01000198.1 GCA_009924525.1 Betaproteobacteria bacterium | reverse complement strand
CGATGACTACATCACCAAGCCCTTTTCTCCCAAAGAATTAATGGCCCGCATCAAAGCGGTCATGCGCCGAAGGGCGCCGCAGCTCACCGATGACATTATCAGTAGCGGCGGTCTGAAGCTCGATCCAGCGACTCATCGACTCTGGGCGGCGCACAAGGCCAGCGAAATTGCCCTTGATTTGGGCCCCACCGAATTTCGGCTGCTGCATTTTTTTATGACCCATCCGGAGCGTGTTCACAGCAGAAGCTATCTACTGGATCAGGTCTGGGGCGACCATGTCTACGTCGAGGAGCGGACGGTGGATGTGCATATTCGTCGACTGCGCAAGGCCTTGGAGCCCACAGGCCACGATACGCTGATCGAAACAGTTCGAGGAAGCGGCTACCGGTTTAGCGCGCGATAATCAGCTCTATGGCTGGTTTCTGGATCCGCATTGTGCTGTCCATGCTCGCGATTGCAGGCGTGGGCTGGCTCTTTGCGGCAATCGGTGAGGCCCGCTCGGGCTGGATCGTCGCAGTACTTCTCTTGGGCGGATGGGTGGTGTACCACTTGTTCTATTTGCAGAAGGCTATGGCCTGGCTTGAAGACTTCCAGCTAGATCGGGTACCGCATGGCGCGGGCGCCTGGGAATCGCTTTACGCAAAGATTTACAGACTCGCCAAATCCAGCGAGCGTCAGCGGCAGCAACTCACTGAAACACTGAAAGATTTTCGCAGCGCCACCGAGGCCATGCCCGATGGGGTCGTCACGCTGGATGAGGACAATCAGATTCTTTATGCCAATGAGCAGGCTGAGGATCAGCTGGGCATTAGCACCGAAAAAGATGCGGGCCGCAACCTGATCAATATTGTTCGCCACCCAGAGTTTGTCAGCTACTTAAATAGCGGATCGTGGGAAAAATCCATTGTGATTCGGGGCATTCGCAGTTCGAACCGGGTGCTACAAGTCCAGCTGATTCCCTACGGCACACGCCAGCGACTACTCATGACCCGCGACATCACCCAGATCGATCGGCTAGAGACCACCCGGCGTGACTTTGTCGCTAATGTGTCGCATGAACTCAAGACCCCTCTGACTGTGCTCAATGGTTTTCTGGAGACCCTGCGGGATCTTCCCCTGCGCGAGGAACAAAAAAATCAATATCTAGGGCTGATGCAGATCCAGGCGCAGCGCATGCAAAACATTGTTGAGGATCTGCTGGTGCTCTCTAAACTGGAATCGACGGCTTCCGTTACCCAGGAGGATCCGATCGCAATGCCCGCCCTGATTGAGCGACTCTGTAATGATGCCAAAAGCCTCAGCCGAGACCAGCATCAAATTCATTGCCTATGTAACGCAAATTCGATTCTGATTGGCGCTGATGATGAACTGAGCAGCGCTTTTTCAAATTTGGTAAGCAATGCCGTGCGCTATACGCCCGCCGGGGGATCCGTCACGATTCAGTGGGGCCTTGAATCCGACGGCTCGGGAAGCTTTTCGGTAGCCGATACGGGCCCGGGAATTGAATCCCAGCACCTACCGCGGCTGACCGAGCGGTTTTATCGCGTCGATCGGAGCCGATCGCGAGAGACGGGCGGCACTGGCCTGGGCTTAGCGATTGTCAAACATGTGGCGACCCGGCATCAGGCCCAGCTGTTGATTGACTCCGAGGTGGGCAAAGGAAGCCGTTTCACGCTGCTTTTTCCCGAAAAGCGCATCAGACCAGCACCCGCTCAATACCTCCCCGATTCGCATCGGTGACGTAGCGAGAGAGCCACTCATCGCCGAGTACGTGACGGGCGATCTCAACCACGATGTAATCGGCCTCGACCGATACATCTTCAGAGTAACGCGATAGGCCCTGCAGGCAAGATGGGCAGGCTGTAAGAATCTTGACCTCGGAGGCGGATGCGGCCTCACGCAGGGCCTGAGCGCCTTTTCGCATTTCCTCTTCTTTTCGAAAACGCACTTGAGTCGAGATGTCCGGGCGGGTCACTGCCAGAGTGCCCGACTCACCACAACAGCGGTCATTTTTCTCAACTTTCCCGTTGAGATCACTATTCATCAGCGTGTTGACTACCTTAAGCGGCTGGTGCTGCTTCATGGGGCTATGGCAGGGATCGTGATACATGTAGCGCACGCCCGTTACCTCGCTTAAGCGAACGCCTTTTTCCATCAGAAATTCGTGGATATCGACAATACGGCAGCCCGGAAAAATCTTTTCAAATTCATAGCCTGCGAGCTGGTCATAGCAAGTGCCGCAGGACACCACCACG
>RFRK01000197.1 GCA_009924525.1 Betaproteobacteria bacterium | reverse complement strand
GCGATTTGGGGGTTAGCATTTAAGCCCAACACCGACGATATGCGCGAGGCGCCAAGCCGCGTGATTATCAAAGAACTCATTGATAGAGGCGCATCGATTGTGGCCTATGACCCAGTCGCCATGAAAGAGGCCAAGCGTGTGATAACCGAGCCAATTGACTACGCCGATGATCCCATGCAGGCGCTGACTGGCGCAGATGCATTGGTCATTGTTACCGAATGGAAAGAGTTTCGTAGCCCCGATTTTCAGATCATGGCCCAGCGGTTAAAAACCAAGCGCGTATTCGATGGCCGCAATATGTACGAGCCAGCGGTGGTAAAACGTGCAGGCCTGATCTACGAAGGCATTGGCCGCAAATGAAAACAATTCTGGTCACAGGCGCTGCCGGATTTATCGGCATGCACACCACCGAGGCCTTATTGGCCCGGGGTGATGCAGTCGTGGGCCTGGATAATCTCAATGCCTACTATGACCCCACTTTAAAAGAGGCGCGGCTGCAAAGGCTTCAGTCTTTACCTAATGCCAATGCCTTTAGTTTCATTCGGGCCGAGCTCTCCGATGCAAAAGCCATCGCAGAAGTCTTCGAGTCCCATGCCTTTGATGGCGTGGTTCATCTCGCCGCCCAGGCGGGGGTACGTTACTCGCTGAAAAATCCCCAGGCCTATGTGGATAGCAACCTCACCGGATTTTTAAATATTCTAGAGGGTGTGCGGCATCAGCGCGAGCGTCTTAGGGATGAAAAGGCAGGCCGCGCGCGGCACTTGGTTTATGCCAGTTCCTCCAGTGTTTATGGGGGAAATAAGAAGCTGCCCTTCGCTGAGACCGATCGGGTGGATCACCCCGTGAGTCTTTATGCGGCCACTAAAAAAGCCAATGAACTGATGGCCCATACTTATTCACATCTATTTCAAATTCCAGCAACGGGACTTCGATTTTTTACAGTCTATGGCCCGTGGGGCAGGCCCGATATGGCCGCATTTATTTTTACTAAGGCGATTTTGGCTGGTGAGACCATCACGGTGTTTAATCACGGCAAGATGCAGCGGGATTTCACCTTCATTGATGACATTGTTCAAGGCGTGGTCCGTGCTTTGGACAACCCCCCGAGTGCTGAGCCGTCCACCGGTGATTTTGCCTTTGAGTCGATGGCGCCGCATCGGGTGCTGAATATCGGCAATCACAATCCCGAACCCTTGACTGAATTCATTGCCGCCATCGAGGATGCCTTGGGGATGAAGGCGAAACAGGACTTTCAACCCTTGCAGCCCGGTGATGTGCCGGCAACTTATGCTGAGACTTCTGCGTTGCGAGCGCTGACCGGATTTGTGACCGGATTTGCTCCGGCCACCCCATTGCGCACGGGAATTAAGCGATTTGTGGATTGGTATCGGGCCTACTACAGGGTGTAGAAAGGTGCCGGTAGCCTAAGCTCGCGCGCAGCACAAGCCCCGCGCTAAATCCTGCTAAGGCAGCTGCAGAGCAACCGCCACAACCCCCAAGGCGGTGCTGATCAGTAAGGTGGTGAGCATGCCGAGCTTGAATTGCAAAAGCATGAGGCCTGCTAAGACCGTAATGCATATGGCAACCAAATCCAGGCTTCTCCAGGACCAGAGCTGGCCATCAGGAAAAAAAGTGTGCTGGGCAAAGATCAGTGCCAAATCAACAATCACACCAACAACGGCAGCGCTAATCGCGGTGAGCGGTGCTGCCAGTGAAAGATTCTTTCGGGTGGCTTCGATCCATGGCGCGCCCACCAAGATAAAGACAAACGACGGTAGAAACGTAAATACGGTAGCCACAATCGCACCCAAAGCCCCGGCACCCGCAATCGGTAGAAAAGTCAGGCTTGTGTGCTGGGCAGCACCCACAAAGCCAACAAATGCATTGATCATCACCAGCGGGCCGGGCGTGGTCTCGCCAAGTGCTAGGCCATCCATCATCTGCGCCGCACTAACCCACTGATACTCATTGACTGCCGAATCAAATACATAAGGCAGCACCGCATAGGCCCCGCCGAAGGTCACCAGCGCAGCTTTAGTGAAAAACATTGCCATATCAGAGAGCACATAGGGCGCAAGCTGATAGACCGCGCTATAGAGCAGGGCCCAGAGTGCTATGCCTGTGCCGATAGCGACCACGATGTGATAGCTGTCTGTCCGGATTGTTTTCGGGCTTGGGGTGTGATCATCAATCACGAAGTTTGCGCTTTGGATTTTTCTTTCGGCTGCTGATATCCCGGTCCGATTGCCGGAATAAATCTCTAGGCCCTGCAGTGGCGTTTTTGACAGCAGATG
>RFRK01000196.1 GCA_009924525.1 Betaproteobacteria bacterium | reverse complement strand
CTGAGGGGAAAACGGCGTGATTTACAGAGAAAACGGCCAATTCAAGGTCAATTACCGGGCGGATCAGCAGATCTTTCCGATCGCGCAAGATCGCATCTTCATTTTCGGGCTCTTGGCCCTTGCCTTCGTGGTCGTGCCGATGCTCTCCAGCGACTACATGCTGAAAGCCATCCTGATTCCCTTCCTGATTCTGTCGCTGGCAGCGATTGGGGTAAATATCCTGGTCGGCTACTGCGGCCAGATCTCACTCGGATCCGGAGCCTTCATGGCCGTTGGCGCTTACATGGCCTACAACGTCTTCGTGCGCATTGATGACATGCCACTGATCATCGCACTGCTCTCGGGTGGCTTTTTTGCCACTATTGTGGGCGTTATTTTTGGTATTCCCAGCCTCAGGGTGAAAGGCCTCTATCTTGCCGTAGCCACGCTCGCGGCACAGTTTTTCTGCGACTGGGCCTTCAGTCGCATTTCCTGGTTCACCAATAACAACTCTTCGGGATCGGTAGCGGTCTCCAACCTGGAAGTGCTGGGCTGGTCGATCAATACTCCGGTCGACAAGTATCTGTTTTGCCTGGGCTTTGTCACCATCTTTGCGCTGCTTGCGAAAAATCTAGTCCGATCTGCGATCGGCCGGCAATGGATGGCCATCCGGGATATGGATGTCGCTGCCGCGGTGATTGGCATCCGGCCGGTCTATGCAAAGCTCACGGCGTTTGCAGTCAGCTCATTCATTGTGGGTGTGGCTGGCGCACTCTGGGGATTTGTCCACCTAGGCTCGTGGGAGCCCTTGGCATTTTCAATTGACCGATCCTTTCAGCTGCTCTTTGTGGTGATTATTGGGGGCCTGGGATCGATTATGGGCAGCTTTATGGGCGCGGCATTTATCGTGATCCTGCCCGTGTTTCTGAATCAGGCCCTGCCGCTCATCGGCGGCCTATTCGGTGTCGAGGTCTCGATTGCCATGATCTCGCACGCGGAATTTATGATTTTCGGCGCCTTGATTGTCTGGTTCCTGATTGCAGAACCCCATGGCCTTGCCAAACTCTGGAGTATTGGCAAACAAAAATTAAGGTTATGGCCATTCCCCCATTGATACTTTCGGGTAACCCCGTATCGACTCAAAAAAGTTTACTTTCTAACGTGATCTGTTGGTTTAACTAGAGGAGACAACCGCATGATGAGATCTAAAACCCTAATCGCAGGCGCGCTAACCGCCCTTGCCCTAACCACAGTGGGCATGCAGACACAAGCGCTTGCCCAGGCAAAGGTCCAGTTCTTTCCCAGCCTGACAGGCCGCACCGGACCGGTTGCCCCCAATGCAACGCCCTTTGCCAATGGCTACTGGGATTACATGAAATTGGTGAATGCCCGTGGCGGTATCAACGGCGTGATGACCCTGGTCGAGGAGTGTGAGACTGCCTACGCCACCGACCGCGGTGTGGAATGCTACGAGCGCTTAAAGGGCAAACATGGCGGCGCCACTGTATTTCAGCCGTTATCGACCGGCATTACCTTTGCGCTAACCGAAAAAATCCCCACTGACAAAATCCCGATGATCACCTCGGGCTATGGCCGCAGTGATTCTGCGGATGGCATGGTCTTTAAGTGGAACTTCCCGCTGATCGGCCACTACTGGGTTGCGGGTGACACCGTGGTTCAGCATATTGCCAACAAGGAAGGTGGCATGGCCAAACTGAAGGGTAAAAAGATTGCGGTGGGCTATCACGACAGCCCCTTTGGCCGCGAGCTGCTGCCCATTTTGCAAGAGCGTGCTAAGCGTCATGGATTCACGCTGCAGCTGCTGCCCATCCCTGCACCAGGTGTTGAGCAAAAAGCCATTTGGCTGCAGGTCCGTCAGCAGCGGCCTGACTGGGTGATTCTGCAAACCTGGGGCATCATGACTCCCACTGCGATCCGCGAGGCAATCGCAGTCGGCTTCCCGCTCGATAAAGTGATTGGCACCTGGTGGTCCGGCGCCGAACCCGATCTGCGAGACATCGGTGCGGCCGCGCGTGGCTACAGTGCAGTGATGATGCAGCATGGCGCTGAGAAGAACTCTGAGGTCGTCAAAGAGATCCTGTCGCGCATTCACGATAAAGGCCAGGGTACCGGCCCACGTGCTGAAGTCGGCGATGTGCTCTACATGCGCGGTGTCGTAGGCGCCATGCTTGCAGTTGAGGGTGTCTTCCGTGCGCAAGAGCGCTACGGCAAGGGTCAAGTGATGACAGGTGAGCAGGCCCGCTGGGGTTATGAGAACCTGAATATCTCGCGTGCCCGACTGGGCCAGCTGGGCTTTAC
>RFRK01000195.1 GCA_009924525.1 Betaproteobacteria bacterium | reverse complement strand
GCCGATATGGATGCACTACCCATCACGGAACTGAACCGTTTTGAGCATCAGAGCCAATACCCAGGAAGGATGCATGCCTGTGGCCACGATGGGCATACCGCGACACTTTTGGCGGCGGCTAAGGCAATTGCCAGGGATCGTGATTTCGCGGGCCGTGTCGTCGTCATTTTCCAGCCTGCTGAAGAGGGAGGTGGTGGCGCAAAGGCAATGATCGAGGATGGTCTTTTCGAACAGTTTCCTTGTGATGCGGTATTCGCTATCCACAACTGGCCGGGCTTACGTGTCGGTGAATTCGGGATGAATCCAGGGCCAATGATGGCCTCGAGCAATGAATTCGAGATTATCTTGCGTGGGAAGGGCGCCCACGCGGCCATGCCGCATCTGGGGGTGGATCCAGTCTTAGTCGCAAGCCATCTCATCCAGGCATTTCAGAGTCTTGTGTCGAGAGAAACAAAGCCCATCAACGCGGCCGTGCTCTCGGTGACACAAATTAATGCTGGCGAAGCAACAAATGTTATTCCCGATCACTGTGTCATGAAGGGCACGGTGCGGACCTTCTCGCTTGAGGCCCTTGATACGCTGGAGTCCGGAATGCGGCGAATTTGCCATCAGCTTCCAGGTGCGTTTAATGCGCAGGCGGAGTTTCTGTTTAATCGCAACTATCCACCCACCATCAATCACAGCCGCGAGGCGATGTTTGCGGCTGATGTCGCCGCCGAGGTTGTCGGGGAAGCGATGGTGCAGCGAAATGTAGAGCCTACGATGGGTGCCGAGGATTTCGCCTATATGCTGCTAGAAAAGCCTGGGGCTTATATTTTTCTGGGGAATGGGGATACCAGCGGACTGCATCGGTCACAAGGCCACGGACTTGGCCCCTGCACCCTGCATAATCCCAGCTACGACTTTAACGATGATCTCATTCCCATCGGCGCCACCTTTTGGCAGCTTCTGGCAAAGCGATTTTTTGGCTCAAATTCATGATGCGTTTGCTCTCCCCCTTGGATCAAGTTGTTGGCGCTGCTGATCATTTTCTTCGATCAATCGCGACTACGCCGCCGAGCGGCCGGCCCTATCCTGCAAAGGCGATTGCTGAGGCAGCGCTAACCGATCAGGAAAAAAAGCTCTCTGTTGCGTTGATGCGTGTCAATCACTCAGGCGAAGTCGCTGCTCAGGCTCTTTACCAAGGCCAGGCCCTGACTGCTCGATCGCCCGAGCTGGCTCAGCTGTTGAAAGCAGCCGCAGCGGAGGAGGCCGATCATCTCAATTGGACGATTGGACGAATCGAGGCCCTCGGGGGCCGGCCCTCGATATTTGCCCCGCTTTGGTATGCCGGTGCATTTGCCCTTGGTGCCCTTGCCGGCAGACTTGGCGATAAGGTTTCACTTGGATTTCTCGCCGAAACGGAACGGCAGGTCGAGCAGCACTTGATGGGCCATATGGAGCGGCTGCCGCTTGCGGATGAGGCATCCCGTGCTGTCGTTGCCCAGATGAAAGAGGATGAAGCCCGGCATATGAACTCAGCCCGCGATCACGGTGGCGCTGATCTGCCACGACCGGTTCAGGCGGCCATGCAGGCGGGTGGCCGAGTGATGACCAGTGTGGCCCACTACATTTAGTCATCATGGATATTAAAGGCGAAGAGCGCATTTCAGTTCCGATCCAGACCGTCTGGGAAGGCTTAAACAGCACCGACATTTTGCTGCAGGCGATTCCGGGCTGCGAGAGTATTGAGCGTATCAATGAAAATGAACTGCAGGCAAAAATCATGATCAAGCTGGGCCCGGTGACTGCCCGATTTAGTGGCAAGGTCAGCATGTCTGATATCCGGCCACTACAGGGTTACACCTTAAACTTCGAGGGCTCCGGCGGTGCTGCTGGATTCGCAAAAGGTAGTGCTGAGATCCGCCTTCAGGATGCGGACGATCAGACACTTCTGACCTACAACGCAAAGGCGTCCATTGGCGGAAAGCTCGGTCAGCTTGGCAGCCGCCTCATCGAGGGATCCGCAAAAAAGCTTTCAGCTGAATTCTTCTCCTCTTTCGCGGAGGTTGTCTGTACTAACCAGCCTAAGAGCGGCGATAAATCAAAACCTACCGAGGTTTTAGATGGTGTGTTTGCTACGAAAAAGGGGGCACTGCTAAATTTTGTCGTCCCCAAACTTTTATTGCTATTCTCTGCAATACTAGCCGTGTTATTGCTCCTAATGAAATATACCTTTGGCTTATAGTTAAAGTAGGCGAAAGACTCCTTGCGTGTAGAGTCAACTAAGAGTTTTACTCAAGTCCTTGTCAGCTGCATCCT
>RFRK01000194.1 GCA_009924525.1 Betaproteobacteria bacterium | reverse complement strand
GAATCGATGGCTAAGCTTGGCGCGAACGTTAAAGGCATTGACCTTGCCGAAAAGCCGCTGAAAGTGGCCCAGCTGCACGGGCTGGAAAGCGGTGTGAAAGTTGATTACGAAGCGATTAGCGCAGAAGACCTCGCAGCCCGTGAATCCGACCAGTACGATGTGGTTACCTGCATGGAGATGCTTGAGCATGTGCCTGACCCGGCTGCAACAATTGCGGCTTGCGCCAAAATGGTCAAGCCCGGGGGCTGGGTATTTTTCTCAACGATTAACCGCAACCCGAAGAGTTTTCTGTTTGCCATCATCGGCGCGGAATATGTGCTCAGGCTGTTACCGAAGGGCACCCATGAATATGCGAAGTTCATCAAGCCATCGGAGCTTGCCGATGCCGCACGCGATGCGGGGCTTACGCTTACCACCATGTTGGGCCTGGGCTATAACCCGATCACGCAGGTGTATTCGCTAACCCGAGACACGAGCGTGAATTACATGATGGCTTATCGAAAGCCATAATGCCTGCCCCCCGCTCGCACTGGTTAGAGCGCTGGTCAGCCCAGCCACGGCGGGCCATGCTCTTTGATCTTGATGGGACCCTTTTAGATTCAGCGCCGGATTTGGCCTATGCCGCTAACGTGATTCGCGGGCAGCGGGGCATGGAGCCCATACCAGTGGACGCGCTTCGGCCTTGGATCTCACAAGGCGCCCGGGGCATGATCACCCGAGGCCTGGGGATTACGACCGATCACCCCGAGTTTGAGCCCGCGCGCAAGGCCTTCATGGAAGTCTATGCAGAGTGTTTATCGCGGCAGACCACCTGGTGGCCGGGCATGGAATCTGTAGTGGATCAGCTTGAAGCCCAGGGCATTACTTGGGGCATAGTGACCAATAAGATCGCGCGATTTACCGAGCCACTTTTAAGGGACATCAATCTTTTTGACCGCTGTGCCATTGTGGTGAGCGGTGACACCACGCCATATCCCAAGCCACACCCCGCACCGATTTCGCATGCGGTGGATCGGCTGAGCCTGCCGGCCGAGGCCGTGGTCTATGTAGGAGATGATCTACGGGATATCGAGGCGGGATTTGCCGCCGGCACCTGGACCATCGGCTGCGATTTTGGCCACCATGTGGAGGAGCCCCTTCCGCATCAATGGGGGGCGGATGCTTTGATCAAGCAGGCTGGGGACCTTTGCAGATTTCTATAGCTGCACCTTTTTAAAAAAACAACAGCTGTGGGCAAAAACTATTGTTTGGCGGGAACTTTGGCGCCATACTTCGCGTCCTAGTAACGTATTGATCAGAGAAACATGGGGCCGACCCGGTTTCGACGTGGGTGGGTAGTGAAGAAGCGCAGGGCATACCGAGGACCGATTCCCTCGTAAATCCATTCGGAAAAAAACAAACGCAAACGACGAACGTTTTGCTCTCGCAGCCTAAGTGCTAGCGAGCGCTGCACCGGCTCTCTGATGGGCCGGGCGGGGCAACCCGCAGCAGTGTCATGCACATCAGATCGTCATCGGATAAGCCGTGGGTCCGATGCCTAAAATAAACGGATCGCCAGTTGCCGGCCTGTCGGTTGGCTAAGCAGCTCGGTTAAATGAAATAAATCGACTACGTATGTAGAACTGTCTTTGGAAGACTTGCGGACGCGGGTTCGATTCCCGCCGGCTCCACCATTACATGGTTACCACCAACGCCTACACCCTCGATGGTCGCTATCGCACGAATCCCGGGGAGGGATTCGATGGCGTTGTTCGCATCAGCTATAGCGGCCAGTCCGCCTCGGGAACACTACTGTTCGATGGCCGGGCCGTATTGACTGCTGCGCACTTATTCGAAGGGCGCTCGGGTACTGCCACGGTCAACTTCGATACCCGCAGTGGCGCGCAATCACTGAGCTCCGCCAAAATCCTTGCCCATCCCAGCTATGACAGTCAAAGCAATCACGACCTTGCCTTGGTCTGGCTAAGTGCCCCTGCGCCCAACGCCGCCGATCGCTATGGTCTGTATCGCGACAGCAATGAAATTGGCCGTGCATTCACCTTGGTCGGGTTTGGAAAAACCGGCACGGGACAGACCGGCATTACTAGCAACGAATCAAGCCCACCGATTCGTTTAAAAGCAGAGAATCAATTCGATGCTGATGCAGCCTCACTGAAAGCAGAGTTGGGCGGTGGCATGTCGTGGACGCCTGCCCCCGGAAAACAACTGGTGGCCGATTTTGATAACGGCATCAGCGCAAATGATGCGCTGGGCCGACTGCTGGGCTTAAACGACTTCGGCCGAGGCGCGCTCGAGGGCCTGG
>RFRK01000193.1 GCA_009924525.1 Betaproteobacteria bacterium | reverse complement strand
TAGCCCGGTATATGCGGTCGGTGGGTAGCCCCAACATAAAGGAGGTCGAGGCCATCATGGAGTGCCGGAATACGATAAAGGTCTCCGATGCCGGTCAGTCGGTCGGCCCTTTGACGTTCGAGAGATACTGCGGCTCTCGGTTTTGCCCACATTGCTCCCGGTGGCGGTCGAAGGTATTGGGTCGAAGATTGGCCCCGGTATTCGAGGAGCACCCGGACGGCTGGGAGTTCGTAACCTTAACCCGCCCTAATACACGGCCCTATGACGTTTCTTATGCGGCCGACATAGCCGAACTAAAGGACTATATCCGGGAGTGCCATGGGAAGTTGATGAAGGTGAAAGATAGCGTCCGGAAGGAGTTAGGGATGTCAGTGGACGGCATCGCAGCCATGGAGGTACGCCGGAGGGTTCGCCATAATTATCACGTCCATTTCCATATAATCGTACCCGTAGGGGTCGGGGCCCGCATTGTAAAGCATTGGATGCGGTTGAACCCGGAAGCGGATGAAAGGTTTCAGGATGTTCGTCCATGCGATGGTGCCGGAGCTCTTAAGGAGCTGCTTAAGTATGTGACGGCTCCCATCGACAAGCCAAAGCGGAGCAAGGTGGCAATGATAGAGCTTGGAGGGTTGGACGTCCTAATGTCCGCAATGAAGGGAACTAGGCGTTTGATGTCGTGGGGTATGTTTTATGACGTAAAGAAAATAAGGGAGGACGTCCAAGAAACGTCCGAAGCCGATATGTCCACCCTAGAGAGAGAGAGCCAGATATACAAGGATTGGCCCGTCCATGAAGGGCATGAAGGTGCCTTCATTGTCTATCGATACATACAAGAAGTCGGGGATTATGTATGTACCGATTTTGGCGTAAACGTATATCTCACCGGGCAACCTATGATTAAGCGAAAACCATTGTTTACCTACGAGTTTGGAAAGAGATGGCGGCCCCCTATGTATGCGCACGTAAAGTCATGGACTAGGGTTGAAGATGCCCCGGTGTTTTGATGTGTTATCTATACAATCATAAAATATAATTTATATGGAGACAGCTAAAGGATTTCAAGAATTAATGGATCGTAGTATAAAATATCGGCTATGATTGTAAGCGATCGAATATGTGCCCATTGTGGTAATGCCTACGAGCCAATGCCGGGTAATCGAGGGCATGAGCAACGATATTGCTCCCCTCAATGCCGTCGTAAGGAAGGGAAGCGCAGGGAAGCTCAAAGGATATCCAAGGTCGGGGGAGTAGGTACTATTGAGCCCCGAACTATGAGCCCAAAGGATCCCAATAATGAGCCTATTATGAGCCAAGATAATGAGTGGGTTTACGACCTTATAGACAAGGTTTGCGAAGCCAATATGAAGGCCCATAAATGGCAAATTCGTTACAATACCTTGTTAGACCGGGTAGAACGTTTTGTGACTCGTATTGAGGCCAAAATCGACGATATTTGAACTTATGGTAAGGAAGGGACCAGGCCGGCCACCAAAGCCACGTGACGAGGTAAGGAGCATTATAGCGTCCGCAGCTTTGACTCCAACCGAAGCCAATGCCGTCCGTATGGCGGCACATCAATTAGGCATCAGCCCATCCGACTACATTCGTAACGTGCTTTTAGAAAAGTTGAGGCAATCGGGAGACCGTCCATCAGGTTTGTCAGTTATATCCTGACTGCCTTCCCTCTTCTCCTTTGGTATATATCCACGTCATGTGGATAATTATCCTAGAACTATATTCCTAGAATATCCCTACCTTCATTCCGCCGTCATGCAGGAGTGCGGACGGCGGCTCATACCCCGACCATCCGGGCCCCCCGGTCGAAGACCGGGGGGGGATGGATCGGGTATGCCTGAGCCCTACTCCCGGGGCCCGGTGGGCGGAGCCCCCGGATATGTGAGGAATGGAAAAAAAAAGCCCCCCATGCGGTTGCAACGCGATGGGGGGGAAGAGGGTAAGGCCGATGGAGGGCCTTATTATGGTCAAAGATATTTTATCATTGAAACCGGGCCAAGATTTGGCCCTGAATTCTGAAAATGGCATCGGGTTGGGTGGGGTTCCGGGGCGGAGCCCCGGTAATCTAGATACTTATGTAAATAAGTCTGGAAAGTGTACCCAGGAACCCCCGGAACCGAGTGAACTGCCGTCTGTCCGGCGGGAACTCCGAAGGATAGCCAGGTATATGCAGTATGCCCGGTGGCAATGGAGCCCCGTAGCCCGGTATATGCGGTCGGTGGGTAGCCCCAACATAAAGGAGGTCGAGGCCATCATGGAGTGCCGGAATACGATAAAGGTCTCCGATGCCGGTCAGT
>RFRK01000192.1 GCA_009924525.1 Betaproteobacteria bacterium | reverse complement strand
GAAAAACGCTCAAAGTGGGCCTCAGGTAGAAAGCCTCCCCAGCTATCGAAAACCATAACCGCATCAGCACCAGCCTCAATCTGCATGATGAGATAGTCAGATACCGCAACGGATAATTTTTCCAAAAGCTGCTGCAAGGCATCTGGCCGGCTGTACATCCATTTGCGCACGCCAAGAAAGTCATCGCCGCTGCCGCCGCCATTGATCATGTAGCAGGCAAGGGTCCAGGGGCTGCCTGAAAATCCAATCAGCGGCACCCGCTGATTCAGCTCACGCTTAATTGTTGAAACCGCATCGGCCACATAACGCAGCTCAACTGTAGGATCGATACGGCCAAGGCCAGAAATGTCCGCATCGTTTTCGATGCGACGCTGAAATTTCGGGCCCTCACCCTGTTCGAAATAAAGGCCAAGGCCGAGCGCATCCGGGATGGTCAGAATGTCTGAAAAAAGAATTGCGGCATCAAAACCGAATCGATCAATCGGCTGAAGCGTGACCTCGCAGGCCAGCTCAGGATTTTTACAGAGACTAAGAAAATCGCCCGCCCGCTTTCGGGTAGCGTTGTACTCAGGAAGATATCGGCCCGCCTGGCGCATTAGCCAGACCGGGGTGCGCTCCGTCGGCTGACGGTTCAGCGCACGCAGAAACAGATCGTTTTGAAAAGCCAATTACTTTTTCTTACGCAGCCGCTCAATCGCACGAATCTCTGCGATAGCCTCCATCAGCTCAGCCTGGGCCTTGGCGTAATCCATCTCCGCAGCCTTGCTTGCGAGGGCCTCTTCCGCCTTGCGTTTTGCTTCCTGAGCTTTAGCCTCATCAAGATCTTTACCGCGAATCGCGGTATCGGCCAACACCGTAACGCCCTTGGGCTGAACCTCAAGAATGCCACCGGCAACAAACACGAGCTCCTCTGTCTCTGGGCCGCCGTTCTGAATGCGAACCGTGCCGGGCTTAATTCGCGTGATCAATGAAATGTGGCCTGGCAGAATCCCCAACTCGCCGGATTCACCGGGGAGCGCAACGAATGTCGCAGCGCCCGAGAAAATACTCTCGCGGGCGCTAACAACATCGACCTGAAACTGTTTTGACATGGTGATTCCTGGCTAATGAGGGTCCGAGATCAAATTCGCGATTTACTGCAGTGTCTTGGCTTTTTCAAATACCTCGTCAATGCCGCCCACCATGTAGAAGGCCTGCTCGGGAATCGCATCGCATTCGCCATCTACGATCATCTTAAATCCACGAATGGTTTCCTTCAGCGGAACGTATTTGCCGGGCGATCCTGTAAAGACCTCGGCGACATGGAAGGGCTGCGACAAAAAGCGCTGAATTTTTCGCGCCCGGGCCACTGCCTGCTTGTCCTCGGGTGAAAGCTCATCCATTCCGAGAATCGCAATGCGCAGCTCTTTATAACGCTGCAGCGTCGCCTGTACGCGGCGGGTCGTGGTGTAGTGGTCATCTCCCACGACGTTCGGATCCACCTGGCGTGATGTGGAGTCCAGCGGATCCACAGCGGGATAAATACCCAAGGAAGCAATATCACGCGAAAGCACCACGGTTGCATCCAGGTGCGCGAATGTGGTCGCGGGCGAGGGGTCAGTCAGGTCATCTGCAGGCACATAGACCGCCTGAATTGAGGTGATCGAGCCAACCTTAGTCGACACGATGCGCTCCTGAAGCACGCCCATCTCTTCTGCCAGGGTCGGCTGATAGCCCACCGCAGATGGCATACGGCCCAGTAGCGCCGACACCTCGGTTCCGGCCAGTGTGTAGCGGTAAATATTGTCGACAAAGAAAAGAATATCGCGGCCGTCATCGCGGAAACGCTCGGCCATGGTCAGACCGGTCAGCGCAACCCGCAGACGGTTGCCGGGAGGCTCATTCATCTGGCCAAAGACCATGCCCACCTTATCCAACACGTTGGACTCTTTCATCTCGTGATAGAAGTCGTTGCCCTCGCGGGTACGCTCACCCACGCCAGCAAAAACCGAGAGTCCCGAGTGCTGCTTGGCGATGTTATTGATCAGCTCCATCATGTTCACGGTCTTGCCCACACCAGCGCCGCCAAACAGGCCGATCTTTCCGCCCTTTGCAAACGGGCAGATCAAGTCAATCACCTTAATGCCAGTCTCTAGTAACTCTACCGAGGGCGACAAATCCGCAAACTTCGGTGCGGGCTGGTGAATCTCGCGATACTCGCTCGTCTTTACTGGGCCTGCCTCATCAATCGGACGGCCCAATACATCCATGATGCGGCCCAGCGTGCCCTCACCAACCGGCACCGAGATGCCCTTGCCGGTATTGTTCACGAGCATGCCGCGACGCAGGCCATC
>RFRK01000191.1 GCA_009924525.1 Betaproteobacteria bacterium | reverse complement strand
TTTCGCATGCAGCCCGAAATGGCGGAGGCCGAGGCCTTTGCGAAAAAAGAAATCCAGCATTTGGATCAATGGTGGACGGTCGTTCGGCTGCGGCCCAATGTGATGGAAGATCTACAGGGAGAGGGAAATGAGTGATTCGGCAGCGGTGAGTCGCATTATTTTCAAATCCCGCCTGATCTCTGCATTGCTGCTGCTGGTGTCAATTGGCTGCTTTTCGCTAATGACAGTGTTATCCGAGCCCGCAAAGGCCCCGACGCTGAGTCCGCCTGAACCTGCTGTAAAAGGTGCGGCGACTTCCGGCGCAGCAAAAGAGGGCGCATCCAAGGCAAATGGCGCTGCGGCATCGGGCAGTGGCCCAGAGATTGCCGAGCAGATTCGGGCCCGTCTTTCTGCGGCAGATTATTTTGATGGAGAGTTTTATCAATCCTTGGGCGCACTGCAGTCGCGGCTTGGGCTTTTCAATACACCTGAGAGCGCGCAGGCCCAGAAACAACTCGCTGCCTTAAAAGAGCTTGAGAAGCGCCTGGTGCCGATTCGGGGCTTGGCACCTACCATCAATCGTGAGATGGAGGCGCTGCTGTCGCGTGGGGGACTGCTCTTTAAAGACATCATTCCGCCAACATCACCGTTTGTGCCGGTCTCCTCTGCACTCGAGAGGCTACGAATCGATTTCATCGCGATTCAGGCGAAAAAACCCCTGGATAGCTTTAAGGGTTTCCAATCGAGTCTGAAGGCCCTGATCGAGGCCCGCGAGAAGCTGGATGATCCGGCCATGGCCTCTGAAATGAATGAGCGGCGCAAGGCCATTGTGGCGCGCATCGATGCCTTAACGGTCATGCGTCGGGCGAAAGATTGGGAGTCGGCGACCTTCGCGGCAGTAGCTATCTCCACTGAATTAAATCGCATTGCCACCGCGATGGCCACGCCATCGGATCAGCAGCCGGGTGCAGACGCAGTTGGTTTTGATAGCGGCATGATCTCCCGTATTTTTGGCGCGCTTGGATTTATCGCGCTGATTCTTGCCTTAATCGAGGTCGCCCGCTGCGATCGCAGGCTCTTATCAACAATTGACCTCACAGCAGTCGATTCCGCTCTCACAAATTCGAATCGTTTCGAAGCCCTGCAAAAGGCAAATGAGGGTCTGCCGTATTTGCAGATCGCGGCAAAGCAGATCTCCGATCTGGGCAAGCAGCTGATTGCCGCAATTAAACGACTCGGTGAGTCTGCCGCCTCGGTCTCTGGGCCGCAAGATTCCACCGAGCAGGATCCTGGCATGAAGGCGCTGATGGATACCCAATTCCGCTCGCGAGAGATTCAGCGTTCATTTGCTGTATTAAAAGAGCAAAGTATTCGTTTATCGCTTGCACTCTCGCAAGCCAATCTTGAGCCGGTAATGACCGAGACCAGCGATAAGCTGGTCGACAGCGTTGAGCATGCTGATGCTCTCGTGCGGTCTATGCAGCAGGATCTGGATGCCTCACTCGCGCGGCTGATGTCGGCTGACCAAGATGAGGGGGTTCGCAGTCATGCGATGGTGTTAAAGCGCGATACCGAGGCCTTGCTGGTGGTTGCTGGCCAGTGGACAAGGCAATTCGATCGGCTCAACGAGGCCTTGGCTGACCTCGACCGCTTATTGGATGTTGCTTCCAGCACATCGGCCCGCCGGCCGGGCGAGGTACTGGAAGAGCTGGGCGAAAGGCGGGAGCCCTCGTGAACGATCTTCTTGGCCTTTTTCTTGCGGATTTAAACCGCTCCATTGAGGGCTTAAACCAGAGCCTTGATCTCGGCCCGGATGGCATGACCCAGGCTTCGTTACATGCGCGAGATCTTTCGGATGCGCTGCAGAGTGTCAATCTCCCCCGGCATGCTGAAATTGCTTTAGTGGTCTCGCGACACCTCGCTGCGGGCCGACCCGGCATGGAGGCTTCAACACGCGAGCTTTTATCGCTCGTTAAAGAAGCAATAGATGCATTAAATGGTGAGCCCGCCGAGGGCGAGGCCCAGGCGTTCCCGAATCAGGATCAGGCGATCTCGAATTTGGCCCGCGCAGTCTCTGTTTTCGGTGAGCAGTCTGCGGATTTCAGCTCGCTTGCGTTTCAGGCCACCAGTGATTCTTCGCGGCTTGAGCCGACAGCCCCCGAGCCTACTGCGGATCAGTCAGTCTCGCAGACAGAGTCCTCTGAGGGTGTGATTGATCTGGAAGAGGTCACTGGCCTGATGTATTTCTCCGGCAAGGAGTCAGAGTCTCCGATGGCCCGGGTGCCGCTTTCAACTGAGCTTGCTGGACCCGATGCAATCCATGTGCCGAAGATGACCCTGCATGATCGGCTGTATGC
>RFRK01000020.1 GCA_009924525.1 Betaproteobacteria bacterium | reverse complement strand
GTGATGCACAAGATTCTCAATGACGGGGAGTCTGCATTTTTAGAGAAAATGCGCAGGCTGCCGGATGGGGTCTGGCGGGATCGCACTTATGTTGAGTGCTGCCGTCCTGGCGATCGCAAGACCCACCGCGTGCAGCTGACCCTGCGTAAGGCTGGAAACACGCTGATTTTTGAAAACGAAGGTACGGCCGACCAAGATGGCGCGATGAACGCCACGTTCTCGGGCTGGCGTGGATCCATCATGGTGGCCTTAAATCAGCTGCTCTGCTGGGATCAGTATTTCGCAATCGGTGGGGCGCTGCGCCATGTCAAGTTCGACCCCTCCCCCGGGACAATGAACTGCGCGAACTTTCCGGCGTCGGTCTCTACCGCCCCCGTCCAGGCCATGGAAATCTCGCTTTATCCCGCCTACAACGTCCTTGCGAAAATGATCTATAACGACCCAGAGATGCGCAAAGACATTATGTGTATTGGTGGCACCAGCCAGTGGCCGGCCACAATCTTCCGTGGTCAGGACCAGTGGGGCGAGCGTTTTGGCTACTTACTTGTTGATCCCATCGGGGGCGCGATTGGGGCCTTCGCAACCGGCGACGGCATTTCCACTGGTGGCCAGTCCCGAACGCCCATTTGTAAACTGCCGAATGTCGAACACACCGAGCAGACCTTCCCGGTGCTCTTCATGTACCGAAAAGAAGTCGTGGATTCCGGGGGTGCGGGCCTGCATCGCGGCGGGCTTTCGGCCGAGTCCTGCTTTAAGGCGCACGGCACAGACAGCATCACACACGATACGCTCTCTTCCGGGAACGCGATTCCAACAATTCCAACATCCACCGGCATGATGGGCGGCTACCCCGCCACGGTCAACATTTATAAATTTAAACGCGACAGCAATATTAGCCAGCGACTGAAAAGTCGCGATATGCCGGCAGATATTGGGGAACTCACTGGCCGAGACGAAACACTCGCCTTGCGTCAGCAGAACTTTCAGCAAGGTCCATCCGATGTCTATGCCGTCACGTGGACCGGAGGCGGTGGCTTTGGTGATCCACTGCAGCGCGATCCGGCGAAGGTGCTGCACGATGTCGCTGAGCAGCGGGCGGTATCCGTCGATGCTGCCCGCGCCATTTATGGTGTGGTGCTCAATACAAAAGGCGAGCTGGATCATCCCGCCACGGAGCAGCTTCGCGCCGAGATGCGTAACGAGCGCCGCTCTCATCCGGTTGCCGATCAGCAGCTTGCAAAGAGTCCGCGCAGCCTTTCAGGAAAGAAGCTTCTCGAGGCCACCGAAAATCTCTGGGTCCGGGCGGACGATCGCGGTCCGCGCTGGAGTTGTCGCTGCTGCAGCCTCGATTTAGGGCCCATCAGTCAAAACTACAAGCTCGGCTGTGCCCAGAAAAATGCGCCGATTGAGAGCTCGAATCCAAACGTTGGGGACTGGAAACGCTATATCGATGATCAGCCAGTTTTTCGGCAGTTTTTTTGCCCGGGCTGTGGCGCACTGATGGAAAACGAAATCGCGCGGGCGTCCGACCCCTTACTGGAAGATATCGTGTTTCGTCTGAAATCGCGTCAGGACTTAACCTCATCCGGCAAGCGGGCCGCGCCTCGAAGCTGAAAGAGCATCACCAGCCCCACGGTCATGACTGCTGCCGCAACCAGCAGGCCTGCGTTGTAGCTGCCCGTGCGCTCACTCATCCACCCGGTGAGGGCTGGCGCAAGGATCTGGGCAACGCCATAGGCGATGGTCAAGGTGCTCATCATTTTCGCCGGGCGCGTCGGATAAAAACGGCCGGCAAGGCCCATCATCATGCTCACAATCCCCGCAAAGGTGACGCCAAAGCACAGCGCGCCCGCGATCGGGCCAAAGAGCCCGCCGCCGGCAAGCGGCAGCAAAATGCCCGCGATATGAATCACACTTGCAAGCAGTAATGCGTCAATCGCGCCGACACGGCGCGCAATCAGATCCCAGAGCATGCATGACGGTGCTGCCGCTGCTCCGAGTATCACGAATATCCAAAAACCGACATCCTCCATATCCGCAAGTGCATTCACAATTGCAACGATGAACGTCGATGTCACAACAAAGCCAACACCTGCACAGAAATAAAACGCAAGCAGCAGCCTTCGCACAGCGACTGTCGGCGGATGATCCTGCATTTTCAATTCGTGCTCCACTGCCGGTGCCGGCATCGGCTTAGGCAGCCAGGCCCATGCGGGAATCACCAAGACGAGGCCCAGCAGGCTGAGCAAGAGCCAATTCTGCTGCCACAAGACATACTCGGAAAGAATCAATACTGCGAAGGAAGACATCACGACGCTGAGCCCTACGCCGGAAAAATGCACTCCGAGCTCGGCCCGATAGCCATTTCGCATCAGCCAATTCATCACCAAGGCGCCGCCCAGCATCATGCCGAAGGCTGTACTGAGCCCAGCAAGAAAACGCGAAATCGCCCAGCCCAATTCGTTAGAGAACAGTCCCATCATGGCGGTGCTTGCCACCGCCAGCATCAGGCCCCAGCGATAGATGCGATCTTTGACATTTAAATCGTTAATGCGGCCACAAAGAAACACGCCGGAGAAGTACCCGAGGTAATTAGCAGTCGCAAGCCAGCCCCCAGCGCCCAGACCGAGCCCGGCCTGCTCACGCATGATGGGCAGCATCGGTGTGTAGGCAAATCGTGCAATGCCCAGGGTAATCAGCAGGCCGATGATGCCTGCGATGCTCGCTTTTGCTCGGGGGGAGATGCTCAAAAGTTCAGGCCAGATGGGGGCAGCGACAAGACATCCCGCAAGTCTCCTGTCTTCAATCTTTCTGCACAAGTTGGCATCGCGGCCGCCCCGGGTATGCAGCGCTGTCATCATTTTGTCATATATTTCGATATAATTAGAACTATGGAAACACAACAAGTCCTAAAAGCGCTCGCCGCCCTGGCCCAGGCCAGTCGGCTACAGGTCTTTCGCAGCCTCGTAGTGGCGGGACCCTCTGGGGCCACGCCCGGTGAGCTCAGCGATGAACTCAATCTGCCAAACGCAACGCTGTCGTTTCACCTCAAAGAGCTGGCCAATGCCGGCCTGATTCATCAAGAGCGTGCCGGCCGCAACCTGATTTATCGAGTCGAGTTTGCACAGATGAATCGTGTCGTGGGTTACCTCTCTGAGAACTGCTGCGAAGGCAAGGCGCAATGCGTCGACACAGCTGATGCGGCCGATACGGCTTTCAAGTGCGAAGGGGCCTGACCGTGAACAAAAATTCATCGCCACTGAATGTGTTATTTCTATGCACACACAACTCGGCCCGCAGCATTCTTGCCGAGGCGCTTTTAAATCACGTAGGCCGAGGCCGATTTAAAGCCTATTCAGCAGGCAGTGCCCCGCGTGATGACCAAAAACCAAACCCTCTGGCGCTCCTCACGCTCTCAAATGCGGGTATCGATACCGCAGGGCTATCGAGCAAGAGCTGGGAGGTCTTCGGAAGGCCCGATGCATTACAGTGTGCGATAACGCGGCGGGCGAGGCCTGTCCGATATGGCCGGGCCAGCCCGCCACGGCCCACTGGGGCTATGCCGATCCCTCAGCGATCGCTGGAACTGATGAACAAAAACGAGAAGCTTTCATGCAGACCATGCATCTGATTCGTAAACGCTTAGAAATATTTGCCAGCCTGCCAGCAGATCGCTTGACTAAACTCAGCCTTCAAACAACAGTCCGCGATCTCTCGAGGCTGTAATTTCCAAAAGAAGTCTACCCCTAATCGCCTGGGCATCCATGACTATTTTTGAGCGTTATCTCACCCTTTGGGTTGTTCTTTGCATCGCCCTGGGAATCGCCATCGGCCAAGTCTTTCCATCGGCAATGCAGGCTGTCGGCGCCATGGAAGTGGCAAATGTCAACCTCCCGGTCGGCCTCTTAATTTGGATCATGATCATTCCGATGCTGGTGAAGATCGATTTCGGGGCCTTGCGCGAGATCCGTCAGCACGTGCGCGGCATTGGCGTGACACTCTTTGTAAATTGGCTCGTGAAGCCATTTTCAATGGCTTTTCTTGGCTGGCTCTTCATCCGGCACTGGTTTGCACCGCTGCTGCCGGCCGAGCAGATTGATAGCTATATCGCGGGGTTGATTCTTCTGGCTGCCGCGCCGTGCACCGCGATGGTGTTTGTTTGGAGCCGGCTAACCCAGGGCGACCCGCTTTTTACGCTATCTCAAGTCGCTATCAACGACACGATCATGATTTTCGCATTCGCACCTTTGGTGGGTCTGCTGCTGGGAATCTCTGCGATTACTGTACCCTGGGATACGCTTTTGACCTCAGTCGTGCTTTATGTCGTCATTCCCGTAATCCTTGCCCAGGCCTGGCGACGATTCTTACTCGCTAAAGGACAGGCCACTTTTGAAGCTGCAATACAGCGGGTTGGTCCCTGGTCGATTACCGCTTTGCTGGCGACATTGATCCTGCTGTTTGCATTCCAAGGAGAAGCGCTCCTAGAGCAGCCATTGGTCATTGCGCTACTTGCCGTGCCGATCCTCATCCAGGTGCTCTTTAACTCGGCGCTAGCCTACTGGCTCAATCGGCAATTGGGCGAAAAGCACGCCATCGCCTGCCCGTCTGCCTTAATTGGTGCATCGAACTTTTTTGAACTCGCAGTTGCAGCAGCCATCAGCCTTTTCGGATTTCAATCCGGGGCGGCGCTCGCCACCGTGGTAGGTGTTCTCATTGAAGTGCCCGTCATGCTGTTGGTGGTGCGGGTCGTTAATCGAAGTCGAGATTGGTACGAAAAAAAGTATTAACCTTGGCAGGATGACCAAGCAGCTGGCCATCGTCGCCTCGGATAACTTTCGCCTTCAGGCTATCCAATACCCTGCCGCAGGGGGCCTGAAGGGCAGGCTAATCATTGCCGGAGCCACCGGTGTTCCACAGGGCTTTTACAGCCGACTCGCACGATTTGCAGCAGCCCAAGGTGTCGAGGTCTGGACCATTGACTATCGTGGCGTTGGGCTTTCTCGGCCCGCAAGCCTACGCGGGTTTCGAGTGGACTACCTGGACTGGGCGCGGCTTGATCTTGCAGCCCTGCTTGATCATGTCTGCGCGCAGGGCAATGGGCCCATTTGGATGATTGGACATTCCTACGGTGGCCATGCGCTGGGATTGATTCCGAACAATGATCGTGTTCAGCGCTTTGCCACCTTTGCAACAGGAGCAGGCTGGCATGGCTGGATGCCGCCATTGGAGCGATTTCGCGTGCTTTTGCTTTGGAATATCTTGGGACCCATACTGGTTTACGCAAAAGGCTATCTGGCCTGGAGCATGTTCGGCATGGGGGAAGATCTTCCCCGGGATGTCTTTTTCCAGTGGCGTCGGTGGTGTCGTTTTCCGAGGTACTTCTTTGATGATGCCGAACTACCCGGACTTGCTGGGCAGTTTGCCCAAGTTCAGATACCCATTCGAGCAATCAATGCAACCGATGACAAATGGGCGCCGCCCGCCTCCAGAGACGCATTTATGTCTGCTTATTGCAATGCTCGGCTCGAGTCAATCACAGTCAAACCAAGGGAGCTTGGGGTGCCAACAATAGGTCACATGGGCTATTTCCGGCCCCACTGCGAAGCGCTGTGGCAGCAAACACTTGACTGGCTGCAGACTCCCGAATCAGTAGTGATTTAAACCTCGCCAACTGTATTTTGATTTTTTAATTTTTATGACAGCACTTGAGTTTTTCTTGGTCTTGCCGCACTCACTCTGGGCGCACAGTCCCGAGCCTGAGTAAAAACCCTGAAAATCGACCCCCGGCAGAGTGCGCCCCCCGGCTAGGCTGGCATGATTCACCCAGAAGCGTTCGATTAGGGAGACACAAATGCTGAAAACTGCACGGTTATCAAAATATCTAGGGGCCGCGTTCGCCGCTTTGATCATCTCAGCCGGTCCGACTTCACTTCAGGCGCAATCCAGCTGGCCCAATCGCCCCGTAAAGATCGTGGTGCCCTTTCCTCCCGGTGGCACCACCGACATTCTTGCTCGCGCGATCGCCCCCGATCTGGCGAAAGCTTTCGGCCAACAGTTCGTGATCGAAAACAAAAGCGGCGCGGGAGGCAACCTCGGCACCGAGCAGGTCGCGAAATCTCCTGGCGATGGTTACACCATTCTGATGGGAACCGTTGGTACGCATGGCATCAATCGGGCCTTGTACGCCAAACTCCCCTACGATCCATTTAAAGACTTTGTGCCCATTACCCTGGTTGCAGGCGTGCCCAATGTAATGGTGGTAAACGCCGACTTTGCTGTCGCCAACAAGATTAACTCGGTCAATGATTTCATTCGTTACGCCAAAGCGAATCCGGGAAAGCTGAATATGGCCTCAAGCGGAAACGGTACCTCGATTCACCTTGCCGGAGAGCTCTTTAAGAGCATGACCGGCACCTTCATGACCCATTTCCCTTACCGAGGATCAAGTCCCGCACTTCTCGATCTTGCCGGCGGCAACATGCACATCATGTTCGATAACCTGCCCTCGGCAATGCAGCTCATCAAATCAGGAAAGATTCGGGCTTTCGCCGTAACGAGCAGCCAGCGCTCTGCAGCCCTGCCCGATATTCCGACAGTGGAAGAGGCGGCTAATTTAAAGGGCTTTGAGGCGAGCAGCTGGTTCGGTCTCTTGGCCCCAGCGGGTACACCTGCTGATATCGTCAATCGCATTCAGCAAGAAGTCGCAAAATCTCTTGCCACACCAGCGATGAAAGAGCGGCTGGCGACTCTCGGTGCAATTCCAAGTGGCAACACACCTGCGCAATTCGCAGCGATCATTGAATCGGAACACAAGAAATGGGCCGACGTGGTGAAGGCCTCGGGCGCGAAGGTCGATTAAACCTATTCGTTGATCCGGCCCCCAAGACTTCGTAAAACTCCATACCAGAGATCCACGTTCCGCCTCCAGGCGGCGGGATCTTGGCTGCCGCCTGCGCGATCAAATACTGCGGTTTGAACCATGACAATTTTTGTAGCCGGCTGAATGTAAATCACCTGGCCGTGAATGCCTTGTAAAGCGAAGGTTCGCTCTTTCATCGGAAAGATCCAGGTCTGATAGCCGTAGCCATAAAAGGGGGTTGCAGCTCTTGGCCGAAAATTCCGCGGTACCCGGCTCTGGTCAGTTGCATCCATTAAGAATTCAAGGGGAATAATCTGCTGATCGCCCCGTCTACCGTCGTTGGAAAGCAGCACCCCAAAGCGCGCGTAGTCTCTAAGCGTTGCGTTAAAACCGCCCCCCGTATCCTCCGCAAGATCAGTTGTTGAGAGAAGCCATCGCGCATCTGATTCAGCTCCCATAGGGGTCCAGATCCACTCCTCTGTCAGCTTGGTCACGGTCTTACCTGTGGCCCTTCTGAGCACCCTTCCAAGAATCTCAGTTTCAATCGATGCATAATGAAACCGGCTTCCCTGTTCGTGATCGCGGACTGTTTTTGAATTAAGAAACTCCACGATCGCCTCAGGCCTCCTGCGATTTTTCTGCGCATACCTCACCTGGCCCCAGGCCCAATTGTCATCACCATCCGTCCAGGTATACAGCTCTCTAAAAGGTACACCAGACCCCATATAAAGAAGATTTCGAATGGTAGTCTGCCCATACGCCGAGGCAGCAATCTCAGGCCAATAGTCCGCCACCTTGTCATCTAGGGAGCGAATCATTCCCTTTTGATGGGCAATGCCCACCAGCATCGCGGTAAAAGTCTTGGCCATCGAGAAGGAGCGAAAACGCATCTCCGGGCGGCGGCCGTATTGATAACGCTCCAGTACGATCTCGCCGTCTTTCAGAATCATAAGGCCCGTTACCTTCGCTTCGGCGAGGTAGTCATCGATTGATTTTGTTGACTGTTGATAACTGATCTTTGGTGGGTCGCGCATTAGCGCTAGTGGCATTGCGGTGCCCAGCGCACGAACGATATCGGTAAGCCCGTCTTTCTCATTGGCTGACCAGGTACCTACCCGGCACTCCGGCTTAATCAGCGCGCCTGGACAGACGGGAAAGCCCTGGGCCTCGCCAAGGCGCTCTGCGTCAGGTCCCGAGGGGCTAAGCTTCACCTGATTCGTAGCCCACGCCTGCGCAGTCAAAAGCAGCATGAGCGCAACGCCTAAAGGGCCAAAAGAGATTTGCATCACGGCTGCCTTTTAATATCCAGGTATCGCCGGTCGATTCTGCGAGGCTTTTTCCTCATCCTTTTCGCTACAGCCGAACACCAGGGAAACTGTAAGAAAAATAATAATTAACTGGCGAATCGGTCTCATTAGAAATTCCCATTTGGTACGTGAATTCGACGGCTCCGCCTAGTAAACGGGGTTACGTTAGCGCTGTCAACCCGTTCGGTCTCCCAAAAGAGCGATCGCAGCGTTTTGCTCTGGCATCGCATCCGAATGATGAAGCGCCTACAATGCGACCTTATTTCCTAATCGCCGCAAGGAGACTCCGGATGGCTGCTTACGTTGTAGTGGATACCCAAATAAAAGACGAGACTGAGATGGAGCACTATAAGCTTCGCGCCAAGCCCTTGGTTGAGAAGTTCGGTGGGAAGTATCTCGCCCGTGGGGGCAGACTGGTTGTAAAGGAAACTAAGCTCTGGTCGCCTACGCGAATTGTTCTGCTTCGTTTTGAAAGCGTAAAACAGGCTGAAGACTTCTATGCATCGGCCGAGTATCAGGATTTGCTGCCGGTTAGCCGAAAAGCGGCGGATCGTACCTTTCTGATTGTTGAGGGTATCGATTAGGCGGAGCGGCAGCGGCACGCAAGCCTAGACCAACCCTAGCATTGAACTCATCCGACCCCCCTACCTCATCCGCCCGCGGATAAACCACATAGACTCATTGCGCATCCATCACCGTTTTTAGCCAGGCAACGGTCTGATCTGCCGCCACCTCTGGGGTTGTTGCATGGTTTGCGCTCACCACCAAGTATTTGCTGAGTGAATGACTTGGGGCGCGATCGAATGCATAAGCAGATCCAGCCGGATATAACGGATCTAGATTTCCGATGACCCAAAGAAATGGTGTGGCCTTTTTAAATCTGGCAGCAGTCTGAGCCATATTACCCAGACCTTCGGGGTTAAAAAAACTATAAAAAACATCTGATCGAATCGCGAAGTTTCTGCGCTCACCTTGGTTTAGGTCGGTAAAGTCAATCGACGTGCTCGGTGATCCCTTGGCAATATGCTGCTGCGCAGCGCTTAACGCTATTCCCGTCATGCCATTGTCAAACATCAATTTTGGGGAGTGCCCCGGCGCCAGCGCGATTACACCATCAGCATCTCCGATATAAGCCTGGTAGGCCATTGCCGCATTCGCACCAAAACTCTGCCCGGCAACAAACACCAGCCTTCGACCGCTTTTTCGATGCTGCTCTACTGCCTGCTTTAGCTTCTCGAGTGCCACTTCGTACGATTCATCGTAGTTTCGGTTGCGAGACCAAGGCATTTCTCTAAGCTCAACAGTACAGACTGCCCTCATTTTTTCAGCCGCGACACGAAGAAATGGACTCTGCGGCCCACCCCATTTTCCGTGCATCAGAATGACCGCGCAGTCCTTGCCGAAAGCAGGAAGCCAGAGCCAGCCAAGCAGCGCTATCGCGAGCGCACAGAAGCCGTGACAAGACACCGGAAAATGAAGACTCAACTCACCCTTCCCCTGAAATACGGCTTGTCTTGCTGGCGAGGGCGCCACATTCGCACCCAAACCCGCGCCCCTCGGAGTTACCACTCGGCAGTAAAAATCAAACCCGCGCGCGAGTCAACCCAGAGTATTAATACGAGGATATGGGAAAAATCAGCGATTTGACTCGCAAAAACCCGCTGATTCGGGACTTCTAGAAGGCTAGCCGAGCTGCTGTTGGCGGAGAGGGTGGGATTCGGATTCGAACCCACGGTGGAGTTACCCCCACGCCTGATTTCGAGTCAGGTACATTCGACCACTCTGCCACCTCTCCGAGCGGCGTATTCTAACTGAGCCCGCCCGTCTGCTCCGAGCGGCCCGATAACGCTAGCGATCGTCGAATGTAAGGATGACCTGCGGGCTCGTTGCGGTAGCCTGGCAAGTCAGCACATAGCCTTTATCGACCTCGTCTTTTTCGAGCGTGTAGTTCTTGTGCATGGTCGCGCTGCCCTCCAGAATGCGGCCGCGGCATGTACAGCAGACACCCGCCTTACAGGAAAACGGTACATCAAGGCCCGCATTCATTGCGGCATCCAGAAGCTTTTCGTCTTTGCCGATGCGCAGTTCATGCTCATGGCCATCCACGATCACCTTAAGCAAAATGTCTTTTTTGGCTGCGGTGCGCACCGGTGCTGAATCGGTATCCGATTGAACCTTAACAGCCTGCTCTCTGCTTGTTGTGAAGCGCTCAAAATACACACGACTCTCCGGCACGCCTGCCTCGAGTAGCGCGTTTTTTGTAGCCTCAATCATGGCCTCGGGCCCGCAGATAAAGACTTCATCCATACTGGCTACCGGCAATAGCGCTTTGATAACCTGGCGGACCTTATCGCCATCGATACGGCCCTCTTGCAGTTCAACCTCCTGAGCCTGACGCGACAAGGTATGGATCATGGTGAATCGGCCTGGAAAGCGATCTTTCAGATCCTGTAAAGCCTCGTTGAACATCACAGATGTCATGCGGCGGTTGCCATAGATCAGCGTGAATTTTGACTCGGGCTGTTCTTCGAGTGTTGTTGCTGCAATCGAAAGTATGGGCGTAATTCCCGAGCCGCTTGCAAAACCAACACGGTGAATCGCCCGCTCTTTCTTAACGGTGAAACGACCATCGGGCGGCATGACCTCGATCGTGTCGCCCGCCTTGATATGGTTCACGGCCCAGTTGGAAAAAACGCCTTCCTCCACCGGCCGAATACCGATTTCTAATTCATTGCTACGTGTAAACCGGCTGCGCGGACTACTAATAGAGTAATTGCGCCGCACATCCTGGCCATTTAACTGAGCCCGCAGGGTCAAAAACTGGCCCGGCTGAAACTGAAATAGGTCTTTTTTTTCCGGTGGAACCGCAAACGTAATCGCTACGGAGTTGGCTGCCTCCGGGCTGACACGTTTGACTCTTAATGGGTGAAACTGAATGGCCATCGCAACGACTCTCCCTGACTCGGCTTTATTTTTTAATCAATACGGCTTGAAATAATCAAATGTCTCGCGGCAATCCAGGCAGCGGTAGAGCGCCTTGCAGGCAGTCGATCCGAAATGTGCGCTCTCGATCGTGTGATGGGAGCCGCACTGTGGGCATGGCACGACCTCGGGCGTATTTTCAGATGTCCGAGGCATAAATTTCACGATCGCTTCCTCACTCACCTTGTGGCTAGGCGGAGCGATACCGTACTGGCGCAGTTTCTCTTTGCCCGCATCAGTCATCCAATCGGTGGTCCATGCCGGCGACAGCTGCGTAGTCACTTTCGCTGGAATGCCCTGGGAATGCAGAAGATTGCGAACATCGGCCTCGATCTGCTCCATCGCCGGGCAGCCGCTATAAGTCGGAGTGATGACCACTTCAAGGCCCGTGTCGGTATCACGGATCTCGCGCAGAATTCCGAGCTCACGCAGAGAGATCACCGGGATCTCCGGGTCGGTGAGCTGATCTAAAAGCGCCCAGACTTCTTCGATTTGCGTAGCGGTGGTCATCGCTTCATTTACCAGACTGCATTCGGATGCTGACGCACCAGGCTCTGCATCTCGGCAAGCACATATTCAAGATGTTCAGAATGGACGCCCTCCTTGCCCTGTGTGACATAGCCGGTGGTTTCTTGCGGGCGCACCAGCGTAGCCTGCTCTAGCGCATCGTTCACGAGCGCATCCCACTGGTCTTTGAGTGTGGCGACATCGACACCGGTGCCATTGGCAACAGCCTGAGACTCAGCCGGGCTGCTGGCCCAAAACTCCTTGGTGTAAGGCATTAAGTGCTCAAGGGCTGCGCGCGCACGCGCGTGAGACTCCTCAGTGCCATCACCGAGCTTGACTAACCAATCACGCGCGTGTCTCAGGTGATAGCGCACCTCTTTGACTGACTTTTCGGCAATGGCCGCAAGACGCTCATCTTTGGATTGACCAAGGGCCTGCCAATAAAGAGACATCAGGCTGCTGAACAGAAAGTTGCGGACTGTAGTTGTTGCGTAATCACGGCTAGAGCGTGCATAGCCCGACAACGGACCGCTGTGCGGAAGCTCAAGCAGTGTGTAATTGCGAAACTCACGGACCTCACGCAGGTAGGCAAGCTTGTCCTCGGTAACACCACCGCCTTTGAGCTCGGCAGCGTATTGATAAAGCAGCCGTGACTGGCCAATGAGATCGAGACTCATATTCGCCAAGGCGATGTCCTCTTCCAGAATCGGGCCATGCCCACACCACTCGGCGTTGCGCTGACCAAGAATTAACGCGTTATCCGCGAGATGCAATACATAGTCAACCGGCGCTTTCATCACATATGCCCCACTTCTTCAGGAATCTCATAAAACGTCGGATGGCGATAGATCTTGTCGGAGGCAGGATCAAAGAGTTCACTTTTGTCATCCGGACTATTGGCAGTGATCATCGCCGACGGCACCACCCAAATTGAAACACCCTCCTGTCTGCGGGTATAAACATCGCGGGCCATATCCAGGGCCTGCCTGGCATCAGCGGCATGCAGGCTGCCGCAGTGCTTATGCTCTAAGCCCTGCTTGCTGCGAACAAACACTTCCCAGAGGGGCCAATCTTTAAGTGCGGGTTTATCGCTCATGCTGCCTCCTTGATGCTGCGTTTTCTTTGTTTATCCGCATAGGCCAGGGCGGCATCGCGGACCCACTGGCCTTCTTCGTGGGCCTTTACACGGGTGGCGAGCCGCTCTTTGTTGCAGGGACCATTGCCGTTGACCACATCCCAGAACTCATTCCAATCGATTTCGCCGAAGTCATAATGGCCACGAGTCTCATTCCATTTCAGCTTCGGATCCGGCAGGCTTACACCAAGAACCTTGGCCTGAGGCACGGTGGCATCAACAAATTTCTGCCGTAGCTCATCGTTGCTGATGCGCTTGATTCCCCACTTCATGCCTTGGGCGCTGTGGTGGCTGTCGCTATCGGGCGGACCAAACATGGCCAGGCACTTCCACCACCAGCGATTCACAGCATCTTGCACCATGTCACGCTGTGCCTGGCTGCCTTTCATCATCGTGAGTAAAGACTCATAGCCCTGACGCTGATGAAATGACTCTTCTTTGCAGACCCGGACCATGGCGCGGGCATAAGGGCCATACGAGCAGCGGCAAAGCGGAATCTGATTCATGATCGCTGCGCCATCGACAAGCCAGCCAATCACGCCGATATCTGCCCAGTTCAAGGTGGGATAGTTAAAAATTGAGCTGTACTTCGCCTTGCCGCTGTGCAAGGCATCAAGCATCTCAGATCGGCTGGTGCCGAGTGTCTCGGCCGCCGAATAAAGATAAAGACCGTGGCCGGCTTCATCCTGAACCTTGGCAATCAGAATGCACTTACGTTTTAAGCTGGGCGCGCGCAGGATCCAGTTGCCCTCGGGCAGCATGCCAACGATCTCGCTATGGGCATGCTGGCTAATCTGGCGCACCAAGGTTTTGCGATAGGCCTCGGGCATCCAGTCCTGGGGCTCGATGCGGCCATCGGCATCGATACGGGCCTGAAAATGCTCCGCCCGCTTGGCGTCTTCGGCGCTCGTCGCCTCCACGGCTTTAAGCCCGTGGCCATCCTGCACGCTAAACGATTGGGTGTACATATGAAACTCCTTCTGAATTTAACGACTGCGGCCTACGACTACTTTTTCATCAATGATTCTAGGATTCAGAAACCCAAGCGGGTTGCCGTTTCTCAAGGAATGCCGAAATGCCATCCTTTGCCTCTGCGCTCGCCCGAAGTTTGGCGATTCGTCGAGCAGTTTCTTGACTTGTCGCCTCATCAATCGGCCGGCCCGTGACTGCGGCAATCAGATCTTTTGAAGCCTTCTGAGCCTGCGGCCCGCCGAGAATCAGGGCCTGGACTATTTTTTCAATGGTTGCATCAAGCGCACCGTCCTCGGCAACCTCATGCACCAGTCCCATCGCAAGCGCCTGCTGTGCACTGATGCGCTCAGCAGTTTGGAAGTAACGCAGCGACTGCCGCGGGCCGATTGCCCGAAGCACATACGGGCTGATCACCGAAGGCATGATTCCGAACTTGACCTCTGAGGTCGCAAACGATGCATCTTGGGTGGCGACTGCCATATCGCAGGCCGCAGTGAGCCCTGTTCCGCCCCCCAAGGCGGCCCCGTGGACTCGGGCAATGGTGGGCTTATTTAATTCCGATAAAGCGCGCAACATGGCAGAGAATCGCTGGGCGTCCGCAACATTTTCGGCCTCGGATGCATTTGCCGCCCGCTTCATCCAATTTAGATCAGCGCCTGCCGAGAAATGCTTTCCGCGGCCGGCAAGCACCACTACACGAACTGAGGCATCTTCATTGAAGGCCTTGCAGGCATTGTGAAGATCTTCAATCAGCTGCTCGTTAAAAGCATTAAAGACCTCGGGCCGGTTCATCCAGATCGTGGCCACACGGCCTTTACGCTCAATCTCCAGTGTGGAATAGGCAGACATGGCAGGATTCCTATTAACGGTTTTTAAACGTGGGTTTGCGTTTTTCCACAAAGGCAGCCATGCCCTCTTTCTGATCCTCGACCGCAAAGGTGGCGTGGAATACACGACGCTCAAACAGCAGGCCCTCGGTCAGCGAACTCTCAAAGGCGCGGTTGACCGACTCTTTAACCATCATGGTTACTGGCATTGAGTAGCCTGCTATGACCGAGGCCGCCTTCAGGGCCTCGTCGAGCAGCTGATCGGCAGGCACCACGCGGGCCACCAATCCTGCACGCTCTGCCTCGGCGGCGTCCATCATGCGGCCAGTTAGGCAAAGATCCATCGCCTTGGCCTTGCCCACGGCGCGCGGCAGCCGCTGTGTGCCACCCGCACCGGGGATGATGCCGAGTTTGATTTCGGGCTGACCGAATTTCGCGGAGTCCGCGGCAAAGATCATGTCGCAGGCCATCGCGATTTCGCAGCCTCCGCCCAGCGCAAAGCCGGCTACTGCCGCAATCACCGGCTTTCGAGAGGTCCGCAGCCGCTCCCAGTTGCGGGTAATGAAATCGATTTTGTATGCATGCATGTAATCAAAATCTTTCATAAAACCAATGTCGGCGCCTGCCGCGAAGGCTTTTTCATTCCCGGTGAGCACCATGCAGCCGATATTGTCATCAGCCTCGAAGCGATCAATGGCTGCAGAAATACCATCCACTACATCGTTATTTAATGCATTCATTGCCTCGGGCCGATTGATACGGATCAATCCAACTTTGCCGTGGACCTCGGTGATCACTACATTGGTGGCATTCACGCTGCATGTCTCCTATTTAAGATTTAAACGTCCAAACCCTATGACTTCGACCCAATTGCCTCAGACCCGTTCAATCACCATCGCAATACCCTGGCCCACACCGATACACATCGTGCACAGCGCATAGCGGGCCTGACGACGATGCAGCTCTGCCACAGCGGTAGTGACGAGACGTGCCCCGCTCATGCCCAAGGGATGGCCCATGGCAATTGCCCCGCCATTGGGATTGACGTGCGACTCGGCATCGCCGAGTCCCAAATCACGCAAGACCGCCAAGGCCTGAGCAGCGAAGGCTTCATTGAGTTCGATTACTTCCATCTGCGCTAGAGAAAGGCCAGTCTTCGCCAACACCTTTCGCACTGCGGGCGCAGGGCCCACACCCATAATGCGCGGCAAGACTCCAGCAGTTGCCATGCCGATCACGCGCGCTCTCGGTATCAAACCGTGTCGGGCTGCAGCCTGCTCAGAGGCCATCAGCACGGCACAGGCACCATCGTTCACGCCAGAGGCGTTGCCTGCAGTCACCGAGAGCTCGGGGCCGTTAACACCTTTCAGATTTGCGAGCATCTGAAGTGTGGTCTCAGGCCGGGGATGCTCATCGGTGGAAAAAATCGTGGGACCGCCTTTTTTGTTTGCGATCGTGACCGGCACAATCTCATCCGCAAAACGCCCTGCCGCATGGGCGGCCGCCCAACGCTGCTGAGAGCGTAGAGCAAATGCATCCTGATCGGCACGCGAGATATGAAACTCCTCGGCCACGTTATCGGCTGTCTGCGGCATCGAGTGGGTATCGAAGAGTTTTTTCATCAGCGGGTTGGGGAAACGCCAGCCGATAGTGGTGTCATAAATCGCAGCGCTACGTGACCATGCCGTTTCGGCCTTGCCCATCACAAAGGGCGCCCGAGACATGCTCTCCACGCCGCCTGCAATCATCAGATCGGTCTCGCCTGATTTAATGGAGCGGGCGGCAAGGCCGATTGCATCCATGCCGGAGCCGCATAGTCGATTCACCGTGGTACCAGGTACCTCCACTGGCAGTCCCGCCAAAAGGCCGGACATACGTGCCACGTTCCGGTTATCTTCGCCCGCCTGATTTGCACAGCCATAGATGATGTCTTCAACTGCGGCCCAATCCGCCTTCGGATTGCGCTGCATCAGGGCCTTTAAGGGAATCGCGCCGAGGTCATCGGTGCGAACACTGGCCAGCGTGCCGCCATAGCGGCCAATCGGGGTACGAATAGCATCACAAATAAAGGCGTGAGTCATTTAGAGAGGCTCCGCGATTAGGCCAGCTTAGGCCGCTGATCAATGACGCGCTTGGCTTTACCCACTTCGATGCGGGGGATGGTGCCTGCCGTAAGCACAGAGATCTTGGTAGTGACACCGACAATTGTTTTGATGTGATGCTGTAGTGCTTTGGCCAAAGCCTGGGAATCGGCGGGACTCAGCTTACCGGAGACCTCGGGCTGAAGCTCGCAGCGCACCTCCAGATTATCGAGATGACCATCTCGGGTCACGATGATCTGGTAATTGCCCGAGAGCTTAGGGTCACGAAGAATCTGCTCCTCGATCTGGCTGGGAAATACATTCACGCCACGAATAATCAACATGTCATCGGATCGGCCAGTAATCTTGGCAAAGCGACGAAATGACCGCGATGTAGGCGGCAGCAGTCGGGTGAGATCCCGTGTCCGATAGCGCATTACGGGGAATGCTTCTTTGGTGAGCGAAGTGAAAACCAATTCGCCCTCTTCACCATCGGGCAGTACTTCCTCGGTCTGCGGATCAATGATCTCTGGGTAAAAATGATCTTCCCAGATCACTGGTCCATCTTTTGTTTCGATACATTCACTGGCTACGCCCGGCCCCATAACCTCGGTAAGGCCATAAATATCGACCGCATCAATGCCGAGCTTGCGCTCGATTTCGCCGCGCATGCCCTCGCCCCAGGGCTCGGCGCCGAAAATTCCACAACGCAGTGAAATTTGATCCGGGCCAATCCCCATCTTTTCAAAAGCTTCCGCAATTACCAATGAATACGAGGGCGTGACCATGATGATGTCCGGCCGAAAATCGACAATCTGAGACACCTGCTTCTCGGTCTGGCCCCCTGACATTGGCACGACCGTGCAGCCAAGCCGCTCGGCGCCATAGTGGGCGCCCAGGCCGCCCGTAAACATGCCGTAGCCGTATGCGACATGCACCATATCGCCCGGCCGGCCGCCCGCTGCATAAATGGAGCGCGCCACCAGGTTGGCCCAGTGATCCAAATCATTCATGGTGTAGCCCACCACAATAGGCTTACCCGTAGTGCCGCTTGAGGCATGCAGCCGAAGGAGCTGCTCGCGCGGCACGGCAAAAAGCCCAAAAGGGTAGTGATCCCGCAGATCCGATTTAGTCATGAAGGGAAACTTCGCAAGATCTTTTAATTGCTTCAGGTCGCCGGGATGGACGCCTTTTTTCTTGCACTTCTCGCGATACGGACCCACATTGTCATAGGTGTGTTTCACTGACCACTTCAGGCGCTTTAACTGCAGCGCCGAGATCTCATCACGGCTCGCACTCTCAATGGAATGCAGTCCGCCCAATGACTTTGGTTTTCGCTTTGGCATGTATGGAGTCTCCCCTGGTCAACCTATTTTTTAACTGTGATCAGCCTGCTCTAGGCCGGCGATCACTTCCCCGCTGATGCGATAGCTCTTGCCGCGAAATAGTGCGATCGCCTTGCCGCTGTCATCACGGACAGTGACATCGTAGACACCCGTCCTGCCGGAAAGCGATTGCTCTTGAGCCTCGGCCGTGAGTACAGCCCCCTCGCGCCCTGGCGCTAAGAAATCGATCGTGCAGGCTGAAGCCACCGTATTTTTGTTGTAGCTGTTACAGGCATACGCAAAGGCTGTGTCGGCGAGAGTGAAAATCATCCCACCATGGCAGATGTGGTGGCCGTTGACCATATCGCCTCGGACTTTCATCGAAAGCAGTGCAAAACCCGGGCGGATTGCCTGAATCTGAATGCCAAGCGCCTGGGCGGCCCGATCCCGGGAGTACATTGCATCGCGTGTGGCTTCGGCCAGGGACTGGGCCTCGCCTGCAGTTAACGGCACATCAGACATGAAATCCCTTTCCAGCGTAAGCACGCTGTTGTATGAGCGGCGAGATCCGATAACGATCCTCTCCGTAGCTATCCGCGAGATGTCCAAGCACGTCGCGAACATTGGCAAGTCCAATCTGATCGGCCCAGGCCAGTGGCCCCGCGGGATAATTCACCCCGAGGCACATGGCCGCATCGACAGCGGCCACATCACAGACACCCTGATTGACCGCATCGGCCGCTTCGTTAGCGAGCATGGCAACGGTGCGCATCACTGCCAGACCTGGCACATCGGAGAGTCGCGAGATCGCAAACCCCGCTGCCTGCAGCAGGCCGATGGCTGCTGCGGCTGCATCGTCTGCGCATTGATCTGCAACACTAACTGCGATGCGTTTTGCTTTGCTGTAATCCAAAGCCAAATCAATCAGCACTACATTCTTGTCAGCTTGTCCGGCCGCGCGACGCGTTGCGGTTCGGCCGTCGGTGACATAGAGCACGGCGCCCGAGACTTCGGCAATCCGGCCGTCGGGTGATGGGCCGGCCGTTGGGGTGAGGCCTGCAGACTGAAGGCGCGCGCGCAGCGCCTGGGCCGCAGCCGAGGCGCCACTGACCATTACACGCGCTGCGTGTAATCCACTTTTGACGTGGAATTCGGGCTCGGTCTTTGGCTGGGGCATGGCCGCGCCCTGGTGATATTCATAAAAGCCGCGGCCGTTTTTCCGGCCGAGAAACCCCGCATCCACCAGCTCCTGCTGAATGAGGGACGGCAGAAATCGTGGGTCGTTGAAAAATGCATTCCACACGCTACGTGTAACTGAGAAGTTCACGTCATGCCCAATCAGATCCATGAGCTCAAAAGGTCCCATCCGAAATCCACCCGCCTCACGCATGCAGGCATCCAAAGTAGCGGGGTCGGCCGCACCCTCTTGCAGCAGGCGTAGCGCTTCAGCGTAATAAGGCCGCGCCACGCGATTCACAATAAATCCAGGGGTTGAGCGGGCATGAACTGGGGTCTTGCCCCAGGCTTTGGCAGTCGCAAAAAGGGATTCTGCGATCTCACGGCCGGTGCCTAAGCCCGACACGATCTCGACCAAGGCCATCAGCGGGGCCGGATTAAAAAAATGCAGTCCCGCAAGGCGGCTGGGGTAGGCCAGCACTGCCCCGATTGCGGTGATCGAAATCGACGAAGTATTCGTCGCCAAGATGCAGTCTTTTGAAACGACTGCCTCCAGATCCAGAAATAGTTTTCGTTTGGCCTGCAGATCCTCAATGATCGCCTCGATCACCAAGCCGCAATCGACGAGCTCTGATAGCTGCGTTGCTGCAACCAGCCTTGCCGATGCGGCCTGGGCCGTCTGCGCAGTCAGCTTGCCTTTCTCGGCCAAACGATTCAGTTGCGCAGCAATGCTCTGCACGGCCTGTGCAGCGGCCCCAGGCCGGTTATCTAGCAGCATGACGCGGTGGCCTGCGCTTGCTGCCACCTGCGCGATGCCCGCACCCATCGCGCCCGCACCAACAACGGCAATCGGAGTTGAGACAGGGAGCGCCGCGGCCATTCTTTATTGACCTGTAAATTTCGGCAGGCGTTTTTCCATAAACGCAGCCACACCCTCTGCGTAATCTGGGCTCCAGCCCAGCTCGCGCATAAAGCCCGCCTCAAA